>CANSAF010000001.1 GCA_947644645.1 uncultured Sporosarcina sp.
TTAGAAAAGAATTTTCCTTTCAAAATTAATTCCCACAAAAACTTGACTCAATCAACTTTTTGTGTGGTTTACATACTAATCAGAAAATATGTTATAGTGAAAGAAGTTGGGGTTGGTCTTTAATGGTGCGTAGGAAGTGAACATAAAAAAGATTTGTATTGCATAGACTGGTGTTGGGGATCGTGCTGATAATAAATATGTAGAGCAGAAAAATCACCGTTAAACTATAAAAGGGAGTTGTATTCGTTGGATAAAAATAAATTACAGTTATATTTTATCGCTGGAACGAAAAATATTGGGGAAAAGAATTTATTGGACGTATTGGAAGCTGCGCTAAAAGGCGGCATTACCGCTTTCCAATTACGTGAAAAAGGGGAAGATGCTTTGCAAGGTGATGACTTGAGAAAGCTCGCTGAACAAAGTTTGAAATTATGTAGGAAATACCAGGTTCCTTTTATACTGAATGATCATGTGGATCTTGCACTGGAAATTGATGCTGATGGTGTTCATGTCGGACAAGCTGATGGTGTAATTGCCGAGATTCGAACAAAAATAGGTCCGGATAAAATTTTAGGCGTGTCCACGCATACGATGACGGAGGCGTTAACAGCTTCTGATGCGGGGGCTAATTATATTGGTGTCGGTCCACTTTACGAAACAACTTCAAAAGCGAATGCAGGCGAGCCTGTAGGACCCGAGCTTGTCAGAGAGATTGTTAGGGAACTGCCTGGATTGCCGCTCGTTGGTGTTGGTGGAATTTCTGAGCGCAAGGCAGCGACGATTATTCGCGAAGGTGCTTCTGGGGTTGCAGTTATTTCTGCAATTGCAGATGCTGAAGATGTTGAGCAAGCAGCGCGGGAAATTAAAGGGCGGATTACACTTGCATTAACAGGCGTCGAGATGTAATTCGATACGTATAAAGTGATGAATAATTTACCACACTTCTTTAAAGGAGGTGTGGTTTTTTGATGGAAAAATCATTATTTGAGCTATCTTCGGTGATACATACACAAGATGAAATTCGGTTGACTTGGCCCGATTTGGGTGGGATTTATTATGTTTATCGGGACGATCAGTTATTTTATGAAGGCATTATCCCTTCGTTTTGTGATAGACAATTTAAACAAGGGAAATTGTATCATTATACGATAGAACGCGTTGTAGATGGTGTCGTGACCGATGTAGTAAGGCTACAAACGACGCCATATGTGGCGGAAAAGAATGTAGAAAATCCTTTGCAGTTTCTTGTCATGACGACGATTATCGCTCAGACACAAATTGCCTTGTCTTGGGAAATGATGAAAGATGTGGAGACGTATGAGATTTATCGTAATGATGTATTTCTTGGAAAAGTATGTAGTAATCAATACATCGATCGAGCGATTACATTAGATCAACCTTATGTTTATCGAGTTCAAGCAAGTCGCCCATTGAAAAAGTCTGAGGAGAGATTTAGTAAAGGTAAGTCAATCATTGCGTACATGATTGGGAAGTTCACTCGTTTGAAAAAAGAAACTGGAATCGAAGAGTTTGTTGTTATGAAAGAAATTCCTCCGCTCAACGAGTTGTTAATTCCTGTATCAAAGAGAAATATGAAACGAAAAGTAAATGATTGGAAGTTTCGTTATACGACTTTTTTGGCAGGAAAGACCATTAAAAATCCGCATATCTTTTCAAAAAATCGCTATTTTCAAGGTGATGAGAGAGGTTTTAATCCGGAAAGTCATCGTTTTCGGACATGTGTAGATATTGCGCTACACAATCATTTACGGCGTTCACCAATGACTTTTATGAAACGTGTTGGCAAAACAGTTGCTTATAGTAAAGACGGCGAAATTCGAGAGGTAGCAGTTGCTTCATCAAATCAGATTAAATTGGAAAGAATAGGCGAGACTAAATTTTTATTAACCCATGATGTAAAAAATCCACTTGTGCAAGCTCCGGCAATTGATTATGAAGTGCATGCGATTTTAGGTCAGAACGGCTTATTTGATATAACCGGATTCCATAATCAAGCGCCCCATCATGAAGTTTATTTGATGAAGGATGAAGGGGAATGGCTCCTCATTTATTCGGCTGAAAGTGAGGCATTAATCTGGATGGCAGATGTTTTGGGATGGCGTTATTGGAGACACTTGAATTTTCACTAAACAGTCTCTTTGACAAGTTAATCTTCCATTTGCTATCATTGTCTTGAATTCAAGGTAATGTGTTTGAAATTTGGGAGGTGGGTTTGAATGCTTCATATTTTTAAAGAAGGTCAGGATAAAAAGAAGCCAGTTCTTTTATTGCTTCATGGAACAGGCGGAACTGAAGAAGATTTATTGCCATTAGCAGATTTAATTGACCCTAAAGCGTCTGTTTTAAGCGTTCGCGGAAATGTAACAGAAAACGGAATGCCAAGATTTTTTAGAAGACTTGCAGAAGGTGTTTTTGATGAGGAAGATTTAATTTTCCGCACGAAAGAGTTACATGAATTTCTGAATGAGGCATCGGAAAAATATCAATTTGATCGGGAAAATATTGTTGCAGTTGGTTATTCTAATGGTGCAAATATCGCAGGAAGTTTATTATTTCATCATGAGGGAAGTATAAAGGGTGCAAGCCTACATCATCCAATGGTGCCTAGACGTGGCATTGAATTACCCAATTTAACGGGAACTTCTGTGTTTATTGCGGCAGGAAAGAATGATCCAATGTGTTCTGCTGCCGAATCAGAAGAATTAGATGAGCTTCTAAGAGGTGCAGGCGCAAAAACTGAGGTACACTGGGAGATGAATGGTCATTCGCTCACGAGAACAGAAGTAGCAGCGGCTGCAGCGTGGTTTGAGACGAATTTCGGTTCATAACGACAATGCGAAGCGGTGATTTTAATGGGTTATTTGTACAGGATGTTTGGAAATATCAGTTCGAAAGGAATGGAAAATATGACAAAAACAGCAATCGTTTATTACAGTTCAGGTGGTACGAATTATCAGTTGGCAAAATGGGCGGAAGAAGGCGCAAAAGCAGCTGGTGCTGAAGTGAAAGTGTTGAAAATTCCAGAGACTGCTCCACAAGCGGCGATCGATTCGAATGAAGGATGGAAAGCGCATGCTGAAGCAACAAAAGATGTTCCAGAAGTTACAGCACAGGACATGGAATGGGCAGATGCAATTATCTTTAGTGTTCCGACTCGCTTTGGAAATATTTCTAGTCAAGTACAAAGTTTTATCGATACACTCGGCGGTGTTTGGGCGCAAGGAAAACTGGCAAATAAGGCAGTGAGCGCAATGTCATCTGCGCAAAATCCTCATGGTGGTCAAGAAGCAACGATATTATCGCTTTATACGACGATGTATCATTGGGGAGCAATTGTAGCGGCTCCTGGTTATACCGACCCTGTGGCGTTCGGAGCGGGTGGTAATCCGTATGGAACGAGTGTGACAGTTGGTCAAGATGGTAAAATTGTGGAGGATGAAGCTGCCATTAAAGCGGCGGTTGAACATCAAGCCAAACGCACAGTGAGTGTCGCAAAAGCGTTACAAAACTTATCATAAATAAAAAGTGATCGGAAAATCTTGTAGAAGATTTTCCAATCACTTTTTTTAACGGGCGATGTAAAATTTAAAGGTAAATCTGACAAGTAAACATTGCGCGCATATAAAAACAAGAGGCTGTTCTAAAAGTCCATCGACTTTTAGAACAGCCTCGTTTGTAAAAGGTTTATTCTTTTTTTGACGAATCTTCGTCTGTTTCTGTGTCTGTTTCTTCATCTGACTCAGTATCTGTTAAAGTGTTTTCAATCTTGTATGCTGCACGCTTTTCTTCTAACCACTGGACATATTCTGTTTGCATGCCGTTTTCAAATAACTTATCTTTAATTTCTTCTTTTACATCTTCAAGTGAAGCTTCTTTATCTTCTTTTTTATCTAAAACTTCAATGATATGATAGCCGTAGTTTGTTTTAACAAGATCGCTCACGTCGCCAACATTCATAGAGAAAACTTTTTCATCAAACTCTGGTACCATTTTACCGCGTGGGAAGAAGCCTAGGTCTCCGCCCATTGGTGCAGTGCCATCTGTTGAATGTTCTTTCGCCAATTCAGCGAAATCTGCACCGTCTTTTAATTGTTTCAATAAGTCATTTGCAAGAGCTTCATCTTCCACTAAAATATGTCTAGCTTCAACTTGTTCTTCTTGGTGATATAGATCTTTATTCTCTTCAAAATATGCCTGAATTTCCTCGTCCGTTACTTCCACAAGTGGCTCCATTAATTTACGGATGGACAAGTATTGAACGATTTCTTTTTTAAAGTCTTCTTTTTTCATATCTTTCATTTCAAGCGCACTGTCGAAAGCTTCTTCTCCGCCCATTTCTTCGATAAAGTTCGCCATTTCAGCGTCTGTTTCTTCATCTGAAATTGTAATGTCTGCTTTTTTAATTTCCATTTGAACGATTTTTTCATCGATTAAAGCATCAAGCGCCTCGACACCCGATACGCCGACTAAAATTTCATAAAGCTCGTCTTTCGTAATCTTTTCTCCGTCTACTGTTGCGACGACTTCATCTTTAGTCGATGAACATCCAGCAAGTACAACTGAAAGTGTAAGTGCACCGACTAAAACTGTTTTGTTAACCCATTTCTTAAGCATAATCCCATTTCCTCCAATATGTTTCTATTTCTACTCATTGTAAAAGGTAAATATGAACAAACTATTAACAATGAATATTTCTTCTGTCGTTAGTATAGCACGAACATTTATCTTCGTTCATCGAAAAGTTTCTCTTAATAGGTGGTAAGAAATTGTAGATTTCAATCACCTCGGGGCAGTGTAATATGGAAAGTAGTTCCTTGCCCTTTTTCACTGGTTACATAAATCTGCCCATCATGCATCGTAATAAGTTGTTTGACAATCGACAATCCGAGCCCAAATTCACCGTAAGGATTAGTTGTTCTCGATACAATCGCCTTATAAAAGCGGCTCCAAATTTTTTCGATATGTTCAGGGTCAATGCCAATTCCAGTATCGCTAATTTCAATCATAATTTCATCTTCAATTGGGAAACAGCGCATCGTAATCACGCCATTTTCGGTAAACTGAATACTATTTTTAATAATATTAATCAACACTTGAGTAAGACGATCATCATCTGCAAAAACAATTGTTGAGGGGTCGCCTTCGATGATGATTTGGTTATTTTTCTCCGCAGCTATATCATGTAATTGCTCTTTAATAATTTCAAACAGCTCATGCAATTGAATTGGTTGCTTATGCAATTCAATTTGGTTTGCACGAATTTTTTCATAATCTAAGTTTTCGTTAACTAAACGAATGAGTCTTTTCGTTTCATTACTAGCGAGCGCTAATCCTTTCGCTTTTTCTTCCTCTGAAATCATATCATTATTGATCCCTTCGATAATTCCGCGAATGGTTGTCAGTGGCGTTCTCAGTTCATGAGAAACGTCCGCCATAAATTGACGTCTACGATTTTCTAAAGTTTCAATTTCCTCCATTGATTGCTGAAGCTTATACACCATACTGTTAAAATCATTGGCAAGATCGCTAATTTCATCAAAATGAGTAGAAGGAATGCGGACGGAATAATCTCCCCGGGCAACAAGTGAAGTCGCTTCTCGAAGTTGCTTAATCCGCCTAACATGGAGAAGAGAAGCAAGCCAACTAAATAATAAAGCGATGCCGAGCGCAATTGCTGTTGTATAAATTAAATACTGATTCATCTGTGTGACGACTTGGCGCGAGCCTTTAATCGGAGAAGTGAGTAAAATTCCTCCTAGAAATTGGTCATATTGAATATGTGGGAGAAGGACAAATGTCACATCATCATCAAATCGATTAAAAGCTTGCTTAACTGTTACGATATTGCCATTCTGAATGCTGTTCCATTCTTCTTGCGTCAGTTCCATTAAAGGTGTTTTCAAACCTGTAGAATAAGTGACTTCAGCACGATTATTGAATAAACTATATTGAATATCTCGACCTTCTAATACATTTTCATATTGGTGTAAAGTTGTATTAGAAAGCTGTGGATTTCTTGCAATATCTAGTAAAATATTATTCCCGTATGCAGCTAATTCTTCTGTTTTTGAATCATAAACAAATTTTTCTACATAATGAGAGAACAACAGACTTAGGATAAGAAAGGCGACGATAATAACACCAATATGGCTTGCGAGCTGTTGGTATAAATATTTGATTTTCATTTTTCCGCACCAATGGATTCGTCAAATTGATAGCCAACTCCCCATACTGTATGGAAAAAAGGCTGACTGTCTGTAGATATTTTTGAACGGAGTCGTTTCATATGCACATCGACTGTCCGATCATCCCCGTAAAAATCAAATCCCCATACACTTTCTAAAAGTTGTTCTCTGGAAAAAACTTGTTTCGGATGTTGAATAAAGTGTTGCAGTAAGTCAAACTCTTTCGGTGTTAAATTTGGAATACGTTCATCGTTTAGGAAGACTTCACGTGTTTGTTTATTGAGCTTGAAATGATTTGTGACAATGACGTCTGCCGGTTGTCGGTAAGTAAAGCGTCTTGTTACGGCTTTAATTCTCGCCATTAATGTAAGCGGGCTAAACGGCTTTGTTACATAATCATCCGCCCCAAATTCCAACCCGAGTACTTGGTCGGATTCACTATCTTTAGCAGTTAGCATAATAATGGGCATTTCATAATTTTCAGCGCGTAATTTTTGGCAAATTGTAATTCCTTCCATACTTGGCAACATCCAATCGACAATCAGACAATCCCAGTTTTCGGCTTTTGCACGTTCGTAGCCGAGTAGTCCGTCTTGAACAAATTCTCCTTGAATGCCTTCTTTTGAAAAAAACAATTCAATCATTGAGGAAACACTTTCATTATCTTCAATTACTAAAATTTTCAATGCATCTCACCGTCCATTTTAAGTATCCTTATTTGTAAAAATATAGCGAAATGGGTGATTATGCAACTGTTATGCGGAGATTGTGTTCAATGTTTTGTATGCAATTGTTTGGCTATTGAGTTTCGTTCTAGCAAGCGCAGCGTAGACGCACAAACAAGAGGCTATCCAATAGCTGAACGATTGGACAGCCTCATTTACG
This sequence comes from uncultured Sporosarcina sp., assembly GCA_947644645.1. Taxonomy (GTDB): domain Bacteria; phylum Bacillota; class Bacilli; order Bacillales_A; family Planococcaceae; genus Sporosarcina. Next base: position 7,092 of record CANSAF010000001.1, read on the forward strand.
ATTACACTTATTTAGCGCTTAGAGTGAATGATACTGTTTGTTTTTCGGTACCGCGATAAATTGTGAATTCTGCTTGATCGCCAATTTTTAATTCGGTATATAAAATTCTTTTTAAAGCTTGTGCATTTTCAATTGGTGTACCGTTAATTTCTGTAACGATATCCTCTGACTGAATGCCTGCTTGGCTTGCTGCAGCATTTGGATCGACATTTGCAATGATGACGCCGCCGTCAATATTATCAGGTAAAAATTGTGTATACTGTGCAGAAATTTGGTCTAAATCTACCATGCTAACGCCAAGATAAGGGCGTTCGATTTTTCCGCTTTTCATCATTTCTTCGGCAAGTGGAATGACATCGTTACTTGGAATCGCAAATCCAATTCCTTCAACACCATCCTTGGCAATTTTTAAACTGTTAATGCCAATGACTTCGCCAGCTGAATTTAACAATGCGCCACCAGAGTTTCCAGGGTTAATGGCTGCATCAGTTTGAATAACATTTAAAGCCCATTCTCCAGCTGAAGTATTGACGTTAATGGAACGATTTTTAGCGCTGATAATTCCTTTTGTCACGGTTCCTGAAAAATCTAACCCGAGCGGATTACCGATCGCAACGACGGAATCTCCTGATCGCAGCGCGTCTGAATCACCAAATGGTAAAGCATATTCCGCATGCTTTGCGTCAATTTTTAAAACAGCTAAATCCGTTAAAGCATCTTGTCCGACTAGTTCAGCTGCTACTTTTTCTCCATTTTCTAATGAAACTTCTAATTTTTGTGCATCTTCAATGACATGGTTATTCGTAATAATATAGGCATAATCATCCTCGACTTTATAAATGACCCCAGAACCTGTGCCACTTTCTCTACTTTCTACTTCTTGCATAAATGGCGATCCACCGTTTTGATAATTGACCACGCCGACAATGGCACTCGAAGCTTTTTCAATCATATCTGTTAAAGATAAATCGTTAGCAGCAGTTTGTTGAACGGGATAATTAGTTGTTTGTTCAACCGGTGTTTTTGCATTTGAAGTTGCTTCTGGTAGTAAATTTGTATTGAAAACCACACCTAAAGTTAACACCGATCCCAACAGACCCGCCCCTACAGTTGTCGCAATGCGTTTTCCAAACCCTTTTTCTTTTTTAGTTGTATGATTTGTTTCATAATCCATTACTATTCATCCTTTCATGTTTTAATCGAATCTTTGAATTACCTTTAGTTTAGAAAATAAATATGAACAAATTATTACAAGGGTATGAAAAAAACGTTAAAAATCGCGTTGTCTCGACATTTTTAATGATCTTTAATAAAAAATCTCTTTTTTTAATATGTTGCGTTGTAAAGAAAAAGGGGGAGCTATTTAGTTTTCTAGTATCACCTTATTAGTTTGACTTATTATTATATTTATAATATTCTCATAGTGAAGGCGTTGAATAAAATAATTGGAGGGATGAAAGTGACGAAGACGGTTGAAAATCAAGTTTATGCATTTCCGAACACAGCTGGTGCGAAGGTGAATTACAAGGAAAAATATGATAACTATATCGGTGGAAAATGGACGCCTCCAGTAGGTGGACAATATTTTGATAATCCAACACCGATTACAGGTAAAGTATTTACAAAAGTTGCACGCTCTACGCAAGAAGATATTGAACTTGCGTTGGACGCAGCACATGCAGCAAAAGATGCTTGGGGAAAAACTTCAGTAACAGAACGGGCAAATATTTTATTGAAAATAGCTGATCGAATTGAAGATAATTTAGAGATGCTTGCCGTTGCTGAAAGTTGGGAAAATGGCAAAGCAGTTCGTGAAACATTAAATGCAGATTTACCACTTGCGATTGATCACTTCCGCTACTTTGCGAGCGCAATTCGTGCGCAAGAAGGCGGCATTAGCCAAGTGGATGACAATACAGTTGCTTATCATTTCCATGAACCAATTGGTGTCGTTGGACAAATTATTCCGTGGAATTTCCCGCTCCTTATGGCTGTATGGAAATTAGCGCCAGCGCTTGCTGCTGGAAACTGCGTCGTGTTAAAACCGGCAGAACAAACACCAGCATCTATTTTAGTGCTTGTTGAACTCATTGAAGATTTATTGCCGGCGGGCGTTATAAACGTTGTCAATGGATTTGGATTAGAAGCTGGAAAGCCACTTGCTTCGAATCCTAGAATTGGAAAAATTGCATTTACAGGTGAGACGACAACTGGACGACTCATCATGCAATATGCATCTCAAAATACGATTCCAGTGACATTGGAACTTGGTGGTAAATCGCCAAACATTTTCTTTTCAGATGTGATGGATGAAGACGACGCATTTTTTGATAAGGCAATCGAAGGGTTTGTTATGTTTGCGTTAAACCAAGGAGAAGTTTGTACTTGTCCTTCACGTGCGCTCGTTCATGAATCCATTTATGATAAATTTATGGAACGTGTTTTAGAAAGAGTTGCGGCGATTAAGACAGGGAATCCGCTTGACCCAACTGTTATGATGGGTGCACAAGCCTCTACAGAGCAATTAGAGAAAATCTTGTCTTATTTAGATATTGGGAAACAAGAAGGGGCAGAGTGTTTAATTGGCGGGGAACAAAACCAATTAGAAGGCGATTTAGCAGAGGGATATTATGTGAAGCCGACAGTTTTTAAAGGGCATAATAAAATGCGTATATTCCAAGAAGAGATTTTTGGACCAGTTGTGTCTGTGACAACATTTAAAACAGACGAAGAAGCATTAGAAATCGCTAATGACACATTGTACGGACTTGGTGCTGCAGTATGGACGCGTAATATCAATAAAGCATATCGTTTCGGACGCGGTATTCAAGCAGGGCGCGTTTGGACAAATTGTTATCATGTTTACCCAGCGCATGCGGCATTTGGCGGCTATAAAGCATCAGGAATTGGCCGTGAGAACCATCTTGCTATGTTGAGCCATTACCAACAAACGAAAAACTTACTTGTGAGTTATGATGAAAATAAGCAAGGATTTTTCTAATGGCTGAAATTCAACGGGTAACAGCAACTGACGAAGCATTGGAGTTGTTGGAATTACTAAAAGCAAAGCATGGTCCGCTCATGTTTCATCAATCGGGTGGTTGTTGTGATGGTTCTTCACCGATGTGTTATCCAGATGGAGACTTAATTATTGGAGACCAAGACGTCTTACTTGGTAAAATTGGAGATGTACCTTTTTATATGTTAAAAACACAATTTGAGTATTGGAAACATACGCAGTTAATCATTGACGTTGTCGATGGAAGAGGCGGCATGTTTTCGCTTGAAGGTGTGGAAGGAAAACGATTTTTAACGAGGTCACGCGCTTTTACAAAAGAAGAAAATGATCAATTAGAAAAGCAAGGCCTTGGTCATGTAGATCTATAAATAAAGCTGTCTGGAAAAGTTAGAGATGACTTTTCTAGACAGCTTTTACCTTTATAAAAATCGTTTTCTCATTTCAGGTGAAGGCAATGTACAAGCATCTTCTTTTTTTCCAAACCATTTGTAACGATTTTTAGCAATATATCGATAAACTTTATCACGAATCGGTCGTGGTACGAGTATGAATAGAAAGAGTAGATGCCATAAACCATCTAGTTTTTTGGCGATTCGTAAAGCTGCGGTTGATTGGGTATAAAACTTTCCGTTTTCAATTAATACAACACTATCTTCATGTTCAGAAATGCCAAATTGCTGTTTCAACTGTTGCCCTTTTTCACTTTGCAATGACGTAAAGTAAAAGTGTTCGGAAGGGTCTCGTTTAATAATGAATTGGACAGATGCATCACAAAAATTGCATACACCATCGAACAACACAATTCGCTCCATAAAAACGCCTCCTTACTTTTAATATACCCCATTTATTTGTGAACATGAAAAACATACGATTAATTTTTTAAAAACTCGGGAATAGAATAAAAGAATCGTTTTCAATTTTGGAATCGTCTTGGTGATTATATAAGAAAAGGAGTTGGTTTGAATGGGACGTTTACCAATTGATCCAGAAGAGATGGCGAAAAGAAACGACGCGGATTTTCGAGCAATGATGGATATGATTGGAGAAGGTTCACCGATTTTCGAGTCATATGCTTATGATGACGATGATTATTTTGAAAGAAAGTCGCATGCTTGGCTAGATCATCAAGAGTTTCCTGAAACTTATCAGTAGGATGATTGAAAGGTTGTTCCAAAAGATAAACACAACTTTTGGAACGCCTTTTTTAAATGTTTTTCCAAAAAGTATTAAAAAGTGAAACGAATGAGACCTTGAACCGTATAATAAGTGAATAAAAAATAAAAGGAAGTGGGGAAAAAATGAACCCTTTTTTAACGATTTGGACGAAACCTAATGAAACTGTGCGCTATGTGATTCAAGAAAAAAACCTTGTTTTTGGGATTTTAGTGACAGCGATTGCTTCACTTAGTTCGAGTGTGTTTTTGTTTGCAGACACGGGATTAATGGATAATTTTTCATTGCCAGTCATTCTATTGTTGTCAGTACTTATCTCCGTTATTTTTAGCATTCCATTTTACTTTATCAACGGGGCAGCTTATTTATTAATCGGAAAAATGCTCGGCGGTGTTGGGCGTTACAGGAAGGTTTGCTTAGCGGTTTCGAATGGCTCGCTTCCATCTTTAGCGATGCTTCCAGTTTCAATTTTAGCCGTTGTGCTTTATGGCAAAGACTTATACAAAGAGCCTGCAGATATGTTTGCAATTACGAATATGTCGCCTGGTTTCTACCTGTTTTACTCATTGGTCATGCTCGGGGTTTCAATTTACGGGATTGTGATTCTTTCTAAGGCAATCGGTGCTGTGCATCAATTTTCTGCATTAAGAGGTTTTGGCGCAACGCTGATTTACATGGGAATTATTTTTATCATCAGTATCATCTTAATCGTGGTGTTTGCAGCCTTTATCTTTGCAATGTTAGGTATTTAAATGAAAATTAGCCTTTTGCCCGAGTATATGCTGCGTATTTGCATGTACTAGGGATAGGAGGTGATTGAACGTGATGAATTATGGAAATTGTCAAAGACCTTTCCAGGATATGCCGCAAGTTCAACCGGTTGTTTGTCCGCCAGAATATTGTTTCCACGATGAGTTTACGCCACGGGAAGTGCCGGTGATTCATCCGATTGTCAATGTTAATCGACAGCATTTTGTCGATATACCGAGACATTATTATACTGAAACGACAGAAAACGTGATGGGAGCGCCAATGATGCCAGGTGGCGGCGTTGGACCGCAATACGGTGGAGGAATGGGTCCTGGATTTGGACCTGGTTTTGGCGGTGGAGGATGTTCGCCGTGGATGTCATGCTGAATTATGGTAAAATAAGTTTACTATAATTCATTGAGGGTGAAGAAGTTGCGCGCAATCAAGTTTATCATTCCGATTATGATCATTGTCGCTTGGGCGAGTTGGGCATTATTGGGGCGAAACTATACGGACGTGCCGGAAACGACACGTCTTTATATTACGATAGGTGCGGTTGTTGTCAGTGGGATTATTTCTTATTTTCTATTTCCAACAAACGAAGAACCGAAGTAAATTTAAAAATCCGATGGCAGAAAAACTTTGCTATCGGATTTTTTACATCTGAATTTTCCTTTGGGAAATAGAAGGTGAATAACCCTTTTTGTTTGCACGTCTAGCCGTTAATTAGGTACAATTAAGTCAAAGATAGTCAAAGTCAATGCTGACACCTAAGACGAAAGAGGTGAAGACATGAGAAATATTTCTGACATTATTGAAGGATATTTAAAAGCCATTATAGAAGAAGAACAGAACGGTGTAATTGAAATTAAAAGAAGTGAAGTTGCTGAGAAATTCCAATGTGTCCCTTCTCAAATCAATTACGTCATTAATACAAGGTTTACCGCAGAACGCGGCTATGCAGTGGAGTCAAAACGGGGCGGGGGCGGGTATATCCGCATTTTTCGCGTCAGAGCTCATACGCATAAAGATTTAATTGAACATATTTTATCAGGCTTAAATGCCAATGTATCACAAACAATGGCATTGGATGTGATTTATCGGTTGTTGGAAGAGGAAGTGATCACGATTCGGGAATCGAAACTGATTTTAGCTGCGATTGATCGTGAGACAATTCAAATTCCTTTACCGAAACGTGATGAGTTAAGAGCGCGAATTTTATATGCGATGCTAACTCAACTGCTATATGAAGAATTGTGAAGAGAAAATGCCGATTGCGAGGTGGTACGTCTTGATCTGTGAAAATTGTAAAGAGCGTCCGGCGTCTGTTGTCATTACGAAAGGTTATATGGGAGAGTCAATGGATCACCATCTTTGTGAAAAATGTGCGTTTCAATCAGAAGCTTTCAATTTTTCACCGAATGAGGAACCGTTATCCATTCAACAATTTTTAGCACATTGGTTTGGCGGCGGGGATCCGTTACAAGCTCAACCGAAAAAACAACAGACTGGAGTAGGGCAACTTGAATGCCCAGGATGTCATTTAACATTTGGGAAGTTTTTAGAAATCGGGAAATTTGGTTGTCCGACTTGTTATGATACGTTCCATGAGCGCCTTCCACATGTATTTGGAAAGTTGCATAACGGTCAATCCAAGCATACTGGGAAAATCCCTGCTTCTTTTAATGAGTTGTATTTAATTAAAAGAAAAGTGGAAGAAATTCGTTTGAACATGCAAAAAGCGGTTGAAGAGGAGAGATTTGAAGACGCAGCTGTTTTACGCGACGAAGCAAATCAACTACGACAAAGGCTGGAATGTGGAGGTGAAGATGCGGATGTCGATTGAGAAGTTTATTCAACGTGCAGTGACGGGGTGGATGATTGGCGAAGGAGAGTATTCGGATATCGTGATGGCGACGCGTGTCCGTTTAGCACGTAATTTAAGAGGCTATTCTTTTCCGATTGCAGCGACAGAAGCTGAAGCATTAGCCACCGATAAAATGATTGCAGGTGTGTTGTTAGACAAAATGTGTCAGCAAGAATATGCATATATTCGAATGTCGAATCTTTCCCGTTTAGATAAAGAAATACTCGTTGAAAAGCATTTAATCAGTCCCCAATTAACGAATCCGAAAAGACAAGGAGCAGTTGTTTTATCGGAGGATGAAACGGTTAGTATTATGATTAATGAGGAAGATCATATACGGATTCAATGCATCTTCCCAGGTCTACAACTTGAAGAAGCTTTGAAACAAGCCAATGAAGTGGACAATATTCTTGAAAAGGAACTTCCTTATGCTTTCGATGAACAGTTTGGTTATTTAACGAGTTGTCCGTCAAATACAGGGACTGGGATGCGCGCTTCTGTCATGATGCATTTACCTGCTTTAACGATGACAAAACAAATGAATAAAATCATGCCAGCGATTTCTAGACTAGGCATCGTCGTTCGTGGTAGTTACGGAGAAGGAAGTAAAGCGCTCGGCAATGTTTACCAAGTGTCAAATCAAGTTACACTAGGAAAGACGGAAGAAGAAATTTTGGAAGAATTGAGCAATGTGACGGCACGTTTAATTGCCCATGAACGCCAAGCGCGGAAAAATCTTTTAGAAAAATCGAGAACTGCGTTGGAAGATCGTTTGTATCGCTCTCTTGGGACGCTTGTTTACGCAAGATTGCTTCAAAGCGGGGAAGCGGCAAAATGTTTGTCGGATGTTCGACTGGGTGTAGATTTAGGTTTGATTGAAGGTGTAGATGTATCAATCATGAATGAGCTAATGATTTTCATGCAGCCAGGATTTCTTCAACAATATGCCAATTCAGAATTGACGCAAGAAGAACGAGATATATTCCGCGCAAAATTGTTTCGAGAACGTCTACTAATTGACGATGTTTTGCCGTCAACGAAAAAAACAACGGAAGAATAAGGAATTATTTGACGAGTAGGCGGCATATGGTAATCATTCTACAGAAGATGTTTTAAAAGACGTTAAGGTCTGTCTTAAAAAGGAAATTTAAATGGATACAAACATTGTTTCAAATGACTTAAGAGATTATATACGGATAGAAGGAGTGGACGGATTATGATGTTTAATAGATTTACGCAACGCGCGCAAAAAGTGTTACAGCTTGCTCAGGAAGAAGCAATTCGCATGAAACATGAATCAATTGGTACGGAGCATATTTTACTAGGGCTTATTCGTGAAGGCGGCGGAATTGCTGCGAAGGCACTTGAAGCTATTGAAGTAAGCTTTACAACGATTGAAGAAGGTGTTGAAAAGCTTGTTGGCACTGGAACAAAAGATGTTGGACCAATCGTTCATTATACACCGCGTGCTAAAAAAGTTATTGAACTTTCGGTAGACGAGTCGCGTAAGTTAGGCCACTCTTACATCGGTACAGAACATATTTTATTGGCTCTGATTCGCGAGGGAGAAGGAATCGCAGCACGTGTTTTAAATAATGCAGGCGTCAGTTTAAATAAAGCGCGTCAACAAGTTCTGCAATTACTAGGTAGTCATGATAGTTCGGCTAATAATACATCTAATAATGCAAATACGGCAGCTACGCCTACTTTGGATGGGTTGGCACGTGACTTAACTGAAATTGCAAGAGAGGGGCAGTTAGATCCTGTCATTGGACGAAGTAAAGAAATTACGCGTGTGATTGAAGTGCTTGCGCGCCGGACGAAAAACAATCCGGTGTTAATTGGAGAGCCGGGTGTCGGTAAAACAGCGATTGCAGAAGGATTAGCACAACAAGTTGTGAACAATGAAGTGCCAGAAATTTTACGCGACAAACGTGTAATGACACTTGATATGGGAACTGTCGTTGCGGGAACGAAATACCGCGGGGAATTTGAAGACCGTATGAAAAAAGTGATGGAAGAGATTCGTCAAGCGGGCAATGTTATCTTATTTATCGATGAATTGCATACATTAATCGGTGCAGGTGGTGCAGAAGGAGCAATTGATGCTTCGAATATTTTAAAACCATCATTAGCACGAGGCGAGCTGCAATGTATCGGTGCAACGACATTAGATGAATACCGTAAGTATATTGAAAAAGACGCGGCATTAGAAAGGCGCTTCCAACCGATTCAAGTAGATGAACCATCTGTTGAAGAATCGATCCAAATTTTAAATGGTTTACGCGATCGCTATGAAGCACATCACCGTGTGAAAATTACGGATGAAGCCATTGAAGCTGCGGCTAAAATGTCTCATCGCTATATTTCAGATCGTTTTCTACCGGATAAAGCGATCGATTTAATCGACGAAGCAGGTTCTAAAGTGCGTTTACGTTCTTATACGACACCACCTAATTTAAAGAAACTTGAATCTGAATTAGAAGCGATTCGTTCAGAGAAAAATGCAGCCGTACAAAGTCAAGAGTTTGAAAAAGCGGCTTCGTTCCGTGATAAAGAACAAAAGATGAAAGATGAACTTGAAACAACTAAAGCAGCTTGGAAAGAAAAGCAAGGGAAAACGGAATCACAAGTGACTGCGGAAGATATTGCGGTTGTCGTATCGATGTGGACAGGAATTCCTGTTTCCAAAATCGCGGAGACCGAATCGGCTAAATTATTAAATATGGAAGAAACATTACATGAACGTGTCATTGGTCAAAGCGAAGCTGTAACCGCAATTTCTCGTGCGATTAGGCGTGCGCGTGCGGGATTAAAGGATCCTAAACGGCCAATCGGTTCATTCATTTTCTTAGGTCCAACAGGTGTCGGGAAAACAGAGTTAGCGCGCACGTTAGCCGAAACGATGTTTGGTGATGAGGATTCGATGATTCGCGTGGATATGTCTGAGTACATGGAAAAGCATGCGACTTCTCGATTAGTCGGTTCACCTCCGGGATATGTAGGGCACGAAGAAGGTGGACAATTAACTGAACAAGTTCGCCGTAAGCCTTATTCGGTTATTTTATTGGATGAAATTGAAAAAGCACATCCAGACGTATTCAATATGCTCTTACAAGTGTTAGATGACGGTCGATTAACGGATTCGAAAGGGCGTACAGTTGACTTCCGCAATACGGTTGTCATTATGACATCCAACGTCGGTGCGCAAACATTGAAGAGAAATCGTTATGTCGGCTTCAACCTTCAAGATAGTGAACATGATTACGAAGGCATGAAATCGACAATGCTTGAAGAGTTGAAAAAAGCATTCCGTCCGGAGTTTTTAAACCGTGTCGATGAAATGATTGTTTTCCATGCGTTAGAAAAAGAACATTTACGTAAAATTGTTACGCTGATGTCAAATGAACTAGCAGAACGCTTGAAAGAACAAGAAATCGAGCTAGAGTTGACAGTGGAAGCACAAGATAAAATTACGGATATTGGTTATGATCCTGAGTATGGTGCGCGTCCTTTACGAAGAGCGTTGCAAAAGCATATCGAAGACCGTTTATCGGAAGAATTATTAAAAGGGACGGCATTAACAGGTGGAAAAGTAGTGGTAGATGTTGAAGAAGGCGAATTTGTCGTCAAAACTGCTGCCCCTGTTGAAAAGTAATTGTAATTGGAAAAAGGATAGTCCATTCATGAAAGTAGTTGGTGAAATGGGCTATCCTTTTCACCTATGGAGGAAGTTATGGCAAAAAGAAAATCGAAATTTATGTGTAGAGATTGTGGATACGAATCACCGAAATGGATGGGAAGATGCCCAGGCTGTGGTGAATGGAATACGATGGATGAGGAAGTTGAAATCGTTCAAAAAGGGCCACGCGGTGCATTCCAACATTCGGAAGATGTGATGCAAAAAGCAGTTCCGATTAGCCAAGTAGAAGTGATTGAAGAACCTCGTGTAGAAACAGAATTAGGCGAACTGAACCGTGTATTAGGAGGCGGAATTGTCCCAGGTTCCTTACTGTTAACAGCGGGAGATCCAGGGATTGGGAAGTCTACTTTATTACTACAAGTATCATCTTTACTAGCAAGTCAAAAACATCGCGTATTATATATTTCTGGTGAAGAATCGATTCGTCAAACGAAATTGCGTGCGGAAAGATTGGGCGTTTTATCTGATGAACTTTACATTTATGCAGAAACAGACTTGGAAAGAATTCATCATACAATATCTGAATTGAATCCTGAGTTTGTCATTGTAGACTCGATTCAAACGATTCATCATCCAGAAGTGAAATCGGCGCCGGGAAGTGTGACGCAAGTGCGTGAGTGTACGGCAGAACTGATGCGCATTGCGAAAACTAAAAACATTGCAATCTTTTTAGTTGGACATGTTACGAAAGATGGACAAATTGCAGGTCCTCGTATTTTGGAGCATATGGTAGATACTGTGCTTTATTTTGAAGGTGAAAGGCATCATACATATCGTATTTTGCGAAGTGTGAAAAATAGGTTTGGTTCTACGAATGAGATTGCGATTTTTGAAATGTTGCAATCTGGATTGAAAGAAGTGCTGAATCCTTCTGAGTTATTTTTACGTGAACGTTCACAAGGAGGCGCGGGTTCAACTGTAGTTGCCTCAATGGAAGGGACTCGTCCGATTTTAGTTGAAATTCAAGCGCTGGTGACACCGTCTAGTTTTAATTATCCAAAGCGAATGGCAACGGGACTCGATCAAAATCGTGTTTCGTTATTAATGGCGGTTCTTGAAAAGCGCATGGGAATGCTGCTTCAAGCACAAGATGCCTATATCAAAGTAGCTGGAGGTGTAAAATTAGACGAACCTGCCATCGATTTAGCCGTCCTAGTAAGTATCGTATCGAGTTACCGAGATACGGCTGCTGGACTTGCGGATTGTTTTATTGGTGAGGTAGGTTTGACGGGTGAAGTGAGACGCGTTTCAAGAATCGAACAACGCGTTCAAGAAGCTGCAAAACTTGGGTTTGAGCGTGCCATTATTCCAACATCTAATTTAGGTGGTTGGGATTATCCGAAAGGCATTCAAGTGATTGGTGTTGAAACAGTGAGCGATGCTTTAAAGTATGCGTTTTAAGTCAATTGTAAAAGAATGCAAGGAGGAATCTCTTCCTTGCAGATCTTTTCTTAGGGAAATATGTAGTTTTATAGCAAAAGATGTTATGGAAAGCTGTTTAAAGGGAATACATGTATAATTATTGAAAAAGTGAGGTGAGTTTATTGTTAAAAAGAGTGGTTCAGCTGTCTTTTTTACTAATCGGAGGTACATTAGGTGTTTTATTTTTACCGCAATTATTTGATTTATTTACATTTTCATCCAAGCCATTAATTAACAATCCTTATGTCGCAGCGATTACAGGTGGGCTCGTCTTTTTTGTAGTTGCAGGTTTTTTAATTACGCCAGTTGTCAATTTGATTAAATGGATGGAAGATCGGCTGTTAGGAATGCCTATCTTTGATTTATTATTTGGAACGATTGGTCTGGTTGTCGGGTTAAGTATTGCATTTTTACTAAGTTTTTGGTTGGAAAGTAGTGAGCTTCCTTTTATTTCTTCAGTTTTACCCACGGTCTTTTTTGTGATTTTAGGATATCTAGGCTTCCAAGTTGGTTTTAAACAACGTGAAGAAATGATTCATGCAATTCAAGCTGTGAAAGCACCCGCTCAAAAGAAGAAAAGTGGAGAAGATACATCTGTTACAAAGACTCGTGGTACAATGTATAAAATATTGGATACAAGCGTCATTATTGATGGGCGTATTGCGGATATTTCAGCGACGGGTTTTCTTGAAGGTGTGTTAGTCGTTCCGCAATTTGTGCTTACAGAACTTCAACATATTGCAGATTCTTCCGATACATTAAAAAGGACAAAAGGTAGAAGAGGATTAGATGTGTTGAAAACATTGCAACAAGAAGAAGGATCGGAAATTTTAATTACTGATACTGATTTTGCGGAAGTAGCGGAAGTAGACTTAAAACTCGTTCATTTGGCAAAGAATATGGGTGGACTCGTTGTAACAAATGACTTCAATTTAAACAAAGTAGCGGATTTACATGGTGTTTCTGTGTTGAATATTAATGATTTAGCGAATGCTGTGAAGCCCGTTGTCATTCCGGGTGAGGAAATGCATGTCGTTGTGATTAAAGACGGGAAAGAACATCACCAAGGCATTGCATACTTAGATGATGGTACAATGATTGTTGTTGAAGAAGGTAAAAATTACATCGGAAAAGCGATTGATGTCGTTGTGACAAGTGTGCTACAAACATCCGCGGGGCGAATGATTTTCGCGAAACCTAAAAATGACAAATCATCAAAGTAATCGCGCATGACGCGGTGGAAGATAAAGGAAGATGGTCTTTGGATTATACAGTGATGATTCCTGCAGCAGGTAGTGGAAAGAGAATGGGCGCAGGATTTAATAAATTATTTTTAAAGCTTGGAGAAAAGCCGATTTTTATTCATACATTAGAAGCTTTTCAGCAAGACCCGAATTGTCGGGAAATTATTTTAGCAGTGAAGAATGAAGAAAAACATGAGATAGAAGCATACCTTCATCAGTTTGAAATTACGAAAGTAACGCAAATGGTAGAAGGTGGATCAGAGCGTCAATATAGTGTGGATGCTTGTTTATCTGCTTATAAAGGGGACGGCGTCGTACTTGTGCATGACGCGGCGCGTCCGTTTATTCGCCGCGCGGTCATTCATGCATTAGTGCAAGAGGCGGCAGTAAGTGGTGCTGCAATTGTTGGTGTAAAAGCGAAGGATACAATGAAGCTGGCACCGAAAGGAATCGTGCAAGAAACGGTCAATCGTGATCATTTATGGATTGTGCAAACACCACAAGCTTTTCGCGCAGAAGTGTTAAGAAAAGCATCAACGCAAGCAAAAGCAGATCAATTTCTTGGGACGGATGAATCGATGCTTGTAGAAAGAATCGAGTACCCTGTAAAAATGGTGGAAGGCACATATGATAATGTGAAAATGACGACACAAGAAGATTTGGCAATCGGAGAAATTTTATTAAAAAGAGTGCAACAGGAGGAAGAAGTATGATTCGAGTTGGGCAAGGTTTTGACGTGCATAAGTTTGAGGAAGGACGTCCGTTAATTATCGGTGGTATTACAATTCCACATGAACGTGGATTGGCAGGGCATTCAGATGCTGATGTATTACTACATACAATTACAGATGCAGCACTAGGCGCAATTGGTGAAGGAGATATCGGTCGCCACTTCCCGGATACAGATGCAGCTTTTAAAGATGCAGATTCAGCTGTTTTACTAGAAGAAATTTGGAAGCTTGTGAATGAGCGAGGCTATGTGCTGGGTAATATTGATTGTACGGTGATTGCAGAAAGACCAAAAATGTCTCCGCATATTCAAACGATTCAAGCGCGTGTTGCAGAGTTATTAAAAGCGGATGTTTCTCAAGTGAATGTCAAAGCAACGACTTCTGAAAAATTAGGGTTTACTGGACGTGAAGAAGGAATCGCTGCAATGGCAACGATTTTATTGGTAAAGAAATAAGTTGTTTTCTTCAAAAACAAACCTATGGTAAGATAGTGCAAGAAGAACGGTCGAAAATTAGGAGGATCTACTATGACGAAAGAAGTTCGCGTACGTTACGCACCAAGTCCGACGGGTCATTTACATATTGGAAATGCTCGTACTGCAATGTTTAACTATTTGTATGCCCGCAATTTAGGCGGTAAATTTATCATCCGTATTGAAGATACAGATGCAAACCGAAATATTGAAGGTGGAGAAGCTTCACAGCTAAACTACTTAAAATGGCTTGGCATGGATTGGGATGAAAGTATTGACGTTGGTGGAGATTATGGTCCGTATCGTCAATCTGAACGAAATGATATTTATGAAAAATTATATACAGAACTACTTGAAAAAGATTTAGCATATAAATGTTATTGTACTGCTGAAGAATTAGAAGCAGAGCGTGAAGCGCAATCTGCAAAAGGTGAAATGCCACGTTATAGTGGGAAATGTCGCCATTTAACAGCAGAGGAGCAAGCAGAACGCGTTTCTGAGGGACGAGAACCAAGTATTCGTTTTGCTGTGCCAAGTGGGAAAGTTTATGCGTTTAAAGATCTTGTGAAAGATGATGTTTCATTTGAATCTGATGGTATTGGCGACTTTGTCATCGTTAAAAAAGACGGCGTACCGACGTATAACTTTGCAGTTGCAGTAGATGATTATTATATGGAAATTTCGCATGTATTACGTGGGGATGACCATATTTCGAACACGCCGAGACAGCTGATGATTTATGAAGCATTCGGCTGGGAAGCACCGGTATTTGGTCATATGACATTAATTGTGAATGAAAGCCGTCGTAAATTAAGTAAACGTGATGAATCAATCATTCAGTTTATCGAACAATACGAAGAACTTGGTTATTTACCAGAAGCGTTATTTAACTTTATCGTTCTGCTTGGCTGGTCGCCTGAAGGGGAAGAGGAAATCTTCTCGAAAGACGAGTTAATTAAGATTTTCGATGCAGCTCGTTTATCTAAATCACCTGCAGTATTTGATAAAGATAAATTAACTTGGATGAATAACCAATACATTAAAAAATTATCTTTGGAACAAGTGATTGATCTTGCATTGCCACATTTGCAAAAAGCAGGTCTAGTGCCAACTGAATTATCAGATGAAAAGCGTGAGTGGGCACATGATTTAATCGCTTTGTATCATGATCAGTTAAGCTACGGTGCAGAAATTGTTGAACTATCTGCCCAGTTCTTCAAAGATTCGATTGAATATGATGAAGAAGCACAAAAAGTTTTAGCGGGCGAGCAAGTGCCAGAAGTGATGGCAGCTCTACAAGCTCAATTTGAATCGCTTGAATCATTCGATGCAGCGTCGATTAAAGCGGCAATTAAAGCTGTTCAAAAAGAAACGGGTCATAAAGGACGTAATTTATTTATGCCGATTCGTGTTGTGACGACTGGTGAAACAAGTGGACCAGAACTGCCAGCAGCAATTGCTTTAGTTGGAAAAGAAAATGCGATCGCACGCGTATCAGCGTATGCAGGTGCGTAATTAAATAAAAAATCGTGGAAAAGGATAAGTACATAATTGCACATCTCCCAGAGAGGATTGCCACCGGCTGAGAGTAATCTAGATGTTGCGTTATGGAAATGCCCCTTTGAGAGCTTGACTAAAACGGATTGTGAATCCGGAGTAAGTCGGACGTTTCGCCAACGTTATGGGGCGTTATAAGCGGAAGAATTTTATCATTCTTCAAGCGGAGTGGAACCACGTATATGATGCGTCTCTGTCAATTTCGACAGGGGCGTATTTTTTTATTGAAAAAAGGGGGTTATGAGTTGTTTCGGAGGATGAAAGAAGATATTCGTTGTATTTTTGAACAAGATCCGGCGGCGAGAAGTACAATTGAAGTCGTTTTAACCTATTCAGGTTTACATGCGATTTGGTCGCACCGAATTGCGCATGCTCTATTTAAAATGAATTTACTGTTCTTGGCGAGAGCTGTTTCGCAAGTGAGTCGATTTTTTACGGGCATTGAAATCCATCCGGGTGCCCAAATTGGCCGACGTTTATTTATTGACCATGGGATGGGCATTGTCATTGGTGAGACTTGTGAGATTGGCGATGATGTGACGATTTATCAAGGTGTTACATTAGGGGGAACGGGTAAAGAAAAAGGAAAAAGACACCCGACAATTGAAAACAATGTCCTCATCGCAACGGGCGCAAAAGTACTTGGCTCGATTACAGTTGGAGAAAATAGTAAGATTGGTGCAGGCTCAGTCGTTTTAAAAGAAGTTCCACCACATTCGACAGTTGTTGGAATTCCAGGTAAAGTCGTCATCACAAACGGTGTAAAAGTAAAAGATAAACTTAATCATCAAGACTTGCCAGATCCACTAATGGAAAGATGCGATACATTGCAAATGAAGATTAAAGTGCTAGAAGAGCGGATTGAACAACTAGAGAAAATGACAAACGAGAAAGGGGATGCCTAATGAGCATTCAATTATATAATACATTAACGCGAAAAAAAGAACCTTTTATCCCACAGGTTGAAGGAAAAGTTTCGATGTATGTCTGTGGTCCAACGGTTTATAACTATATTCATATTGGAAATGCACGTCCAGTCATTGTTTTTGACACGGTTCGTCGCTATTTAGAATACCGCGGATACGATGTGAAATTCGTTTCTAACTTTACAGATGTTGACGATAAAATTATTGCAGCAGCCAATCAACTGGGAGAAGAAGTTAGTGAACTAACGGATCGTTTTATCGAAGCGTATTTTGAAGATGTAACAGCACTTGGTTGCAACAAAGCAGATGTCCACCCACGTGTATCGGAACATATTCAAGATATCGTTGATTTTATTCAAGTGTTAGTTGATAAAGGCTTTGCGTATGAGTCGGGTGGAGATGTTTATTACCGTACGAAAAAATTTGATGGTTATGGTAAATTATCGAGCCAATCGACAGATGAGTTGATTGTTGGTGCACGTATCGAAGCTGGCGAAAAGAAAGAAGATCCGCTCGATTTTGTATTGTGGAAAGCAGCGAAAGAAAATGAAATTTCTTGGGCGAGTCCATGGGGGGAAGGCAGACCGGGCTGGCATATCGAATGTTCAGTGATGGCGCGCGAACATTTAGGCGATACGATGGATATTCATGCGGGCGGGCAAGATTTAATGTTCCCACACCATGAAAATGAAATTGCACAATCTGAAGCAATGACAGGTAAGCCGTTTGCGAAGTATTGGATGCATAATGGATATATTAATATTGATAATGAAAAAATGTCGAAATCACTGAATAACTTTGTGTTAGTCAATGAAATTCGTAAACAAGTCGATCCGAAAGTGCTTCGTTTCTTTATTCTTTCTGTGCATTATAGACATCCGGTGAATTTCTCGGAAAAACTTGTTGAGCAAGCAAAAGCTGGATTAGATCGTATTATGACAGCTTATCAAAATGTTTCACATCGTCTTGACTCTTCGGCGAATCTTGGAGATCAGTCTGATATCTGGTTGAATAAAATTGAAGCTTGTCAAAATGATTTTGTTGAAGCGATGGATGATGATTTTAATACAGCAAATGGTATTGCGGCAATTTTTGAGCTGGCACGTTTGGCAAATGTTTATTTACTTGAAAAAAGTACAGCGACAGACGTTTTACAGAAGTTTATTGAAACGTTTGAAGCATTAATGGATGTATTAGGCATTTCGATGGCAGTTGAAGAAGATTTACTGGATGAAGAGATTGAAAAACTAATTGAAGAGCGTTTGGAAGCAAGGCGTAACCGTGATTTCGCTCGTTCAGATGAAATTCGTGATGAATTAAAAGCGCAAGGCATTCTTCTAGAGGATACGGCGCAAGGAACGCGCTGGAAACGAGGATAGAAGATGTATACATTAAGAGAAATAGATGTGAAACAATTAAACGCACTCGCCCTAGCTTATATGGGCGATGCGGTTTATGAGCAAGTCGTTCGCGAACATTTGCTGCGCTCTGGGCGTGTTCGTCCAAACGTATTGCATCGTGAAGCAACACGTTATGTATCTGCAAAAGCACAAGCAACTATTTTACATCAAATGTTAGAAACAGATTTTTTAACAGAAGCGGAACAAGCAATTATGAAACGTGGTCGTAATGCGAAACCAGGTACAACCCCTAAAAATACAGACGTTCAAACGTATAAAAATAGTTCGGGATTTGAAGCTGTGCTTGGCTATTTATATTTGATGAAAGACGAAGAACGTGTGAAACAATTTATTGATCGGGCAATTCATGTAGTGGAAAACCCAGAAGGAGAGTGAGTTTAAATGGCAGAAAATGAAACGGAATTATTAGGCGGGAAAAATCCAGTCGTTGAAGCATTACGATCTGGTCGCGAACTAAATAAAATATGGATTGCCGAAGGAATTAATAAAAAAAGTGTGGGTGAAATTCTGTCGCTCGCGCAAGAAGCTAAAGTCATTGTTCAATATGTGCCAAAGAAAAAATTAGATAGTTTATTGGACAGTAATCATCAAGGGGTCGTTGCAGCTGTAGCGGCATATCGCTATGCAGAGTTGGATGATATTTTTGATGTGGCAGCAAAAAGAGGGGAAGATCCGCTGATTCTTGTATTGGATGAATTGGAAGACCCTCATAATCTCGGTTCGATTTTGCGGACGGCAGATGCAACGGGTGTGCATGGTGTCATTATTCCACGTCGTCGTTCGGTAGGGTTAACGGCAGTTGTTGCCAAAGCTTCTACCGGTGCAATTGAATATATTCCCGTAGTGCGTGTGAATAATTTATCTCAAACTGTATCTCAATTAAAAGACCGTGGTGTATGGATTGCAGGAACAGATGCATTGGGTTCCCAAGATTATAGAACGATGGACGCGACACTTCCGCTTGCGATTATTATTGGCAGTGAAGGAAAAGGAATGTCGCGTATTTTGAAGGAGAGCTGTGATTTCCTTTATCATTTGCCGATGGTTGGACAAGTCACTTCTTTAAACGCATCTGTGGCAGCGTCATTACTTATGTACGAGGTGCTTCGCAAACGACAACCCCTTTCTGTAGAGCGATGAAAAAGAAAAATATTCTTTTAGTTGATGGTTATAATGTAATTGGTGCATGGGCGGAGTTGCGTCAACTGAAAAACGAACGTTTGGAAGAAGCAAGAAATCTTTTAATTGAACGCATGGCTGAATATAAGGCGTATACAGGCTGGCGAGTCATTATTGTTTTTGATGCTTATTTAACAAGTGGAATTGAAAGTAAGTTAAAACAACATGACGTAGAAGTTCTTTTTACGCGAGAGAATGAAACAGCAGATGAGCGTATTGAAAAGTTTGTTGCTGAACTTATAGAAAGACGCGTTCAAATTCATGTCGCAACTTCCGATTACACAGAACAATGGGTGATTTTCGCACAAGGTGCACTCCGTAAATCGGCGCGGGAATTGGAAATTGAAATGAAAAATATTTTGACGTCAATTTCTGGGGAAGTAAAAAATTATAAGGAAGAACGCCCTTCTTCTAAGATTCCACTATCCCCGGAAGTTGCCGAACAATTCGAAAAGTGGCGGCGAGGATTATGAAAATTGGTTGACGTGAAAAAAAATGATGCGTTATACTGTGGATAGACTTATGACAATTCGGGGGTGATTCTATTGGTGGAAAAAACATATGTGAATCATAGCGTGTTAGATTTCACTGAGTTGTCTGATGAAGACATCGTTGCGATGATCCACGAAGGAAATGCAGATGCACTGGATTTTTTAATTAGAAAATATCGTTCTTTTGTTTGGTTGAAAGGTCGTTCTTATTTTTTAATTGGTGGAGATCGCGAAGATGTTGTTCAAGAGGGAATGATTGGTCTATATAAAGCGATACGGGATTTTAAATCGGATAAATTAAGTTCATTTAAAGGATTTGCGGAATTATGTATTACGCGCCAAATTATTACGGCTATTAAAACAGCAACGAGGCAAAAGCATATTCCGTTAAATTCTTCCATTTCATTGGACCGACCCGTTTATGTTGAGGAAACAGAACGTACCTTGCTCGATATGCTTGCGGGCCCACCTCTTGAAGATCCGGAAGACTTAATGATTCATAGAGAAGACCTTGATCATTTGGAAATTGAAATGCAGAAAGTTTTAAGTCGTCTTGAAAGACAAGTATTGGCGCTTTATTTAGACGGTCAATCCTATCAAGAGATTTCCGCTGCTTTAAATCGCCAAGTGAAATCAGTGGATAATGCATTGCAACGAATTAAAAAGAAACTAGAGTTTCATTTGGAAACGAATGTACTTACGTAAGGTGTATCCATTTGACAGGAATTGCGTTAAAATTTAGAATTCAATTCGCTTTATTCGGAAGAAGCGTGTAATCAGTTGACAGCTTGTATGTAAAATGATACTCTTTAGCAAGATTATAAGGTCTAAATAGGTGATATAATTGTCCCAAAAAATAATTTTAAGCTGTGATGTATGCGGATCGCGTAATTATTCCGTTCCGGCACAAAAGAATCATTCGACGAAACGTTTAACGCTTAAAAAGTTTTGTAAGAATTGCAACGCACATACAGTACATCGACAAACTGTCTAGTGCAGGATGTGTATGATAAGTGGGAATGGCTCTGTGACAGTGAGAAAATAAAGAATGCATAAGCTTTTTGATTGTTAAATTAGATATTTCATGATGTTTAAAGTAAATGACATCTAGAATCATTGATTAGTCGTTTGATGAAAGCGATACATCTTATTTCGGAGGGTTACGATATTCATGGGGAAGATTAGCAGTTTTTTAAAACAAGTCGTTTCGGAAATGAGAAAAGTAAGTTGGCCAAAACGTAAAGAACTAACGCGTTATACAATTGTCGTGCTTGTCACAGTTGTTTTTATGTCGATTTATTTTGGTATTACGGATCTCGGAATTTCCAAACTTATGGACTGGTATATTAGTTTTTAACGAGCAATCATAAAATGAGATTTGGTTTCGAGTTTTAAAATAGGATGAAATTCTCGAAAATAGCCCGTCTAGTCTACTGAACGGGTTTTTTATTTTTATTCGATAGAAATTTGTTGGATCAAAATAAAGCTTCTAGCGGATGTCGCGGGTTTTTAAGGGGAAGTTTTCGATTTACCTTGATAAAGCGTGGATGCAATCGCACCGAAGCATGTTTGTTTTTGAGAGAAAAGGAGGGACGGACGTAAGGTCCTTGTTTATTATGGAAATGGAGAAAAATTGGTACGTTGTTCATACGTATTCAGGTTATGAAAATAAAGTAAAAGAAAACCTAGAGGCTCGCGTTGAGACAATGGGTATGCAAGATAAAATTTTCCGTGTCATTGTACCGGAAGAAGAAGAAACGGATTTTAAAGATGGTAAGAAAAAGACTGTGATGAGAAAGACGTTTCCAGGATATGTGTTAGTTGAAGTGATTATGACAGACGATTCTTGGTATGTTGTGCGTAATACGCCAGGTGTCACAGGTTTTATTGGTTCTTCAGGTGGCGGTGCGAAGCCAACACCATTATTAGAAGAAGAAGTTGACTTCATCCTTAAGCAAATGGGTGTTAACGCTCGTTTAGCTGACATCGATATTGAAGTGGGCGAATTCGTCGAAGTATTAGAAGGGCCTTTTGCGAATATGCAAGGAAAAGTTGAAGAGATTGATACTTCGAAGCAAAAAGTCAAGGTTACAGTTGATATGTTCGGTCGAGAGACGAAGATGGAACTCGATTTTAATCAAATTCAAAAAATATAATTGTTCGAGACTTGCATAAGTAACGAAAAAATGTTATTATTTCAAAGGTCAGGCTATTCATGGATAGACTGAAATAAAATGATTGATTCTCCCGATGGAAATCGGCAGACACATATTTGAGTGGGAGGGGCAACCCAATTACCACATCACGGACTTAAGGAGGTGTGTCTCGTGGCTAAAAAAGTTTCTACAATTGTAAAATTACAAATTCCTGCAGGGAAAGCGAACCCGGCTCCACCAGTTGGACCAGCGCTAGGTCAAGCAGGTGTCAACATCATGGGATTCTGTAAGGAATTCAACGCACGTACAGCGGATCAAGCAGGTCTAATTATTCCTGTTGAAATTACTGTATTTGAAGACCGTTCATTTACTTTTATTACAAAAACTCCGCCAGCAGCGGTATTACTAAAAGTTGCTGCTAACGTTCAAAAAGGTTCAGGTGAGCCGAACAAAACGAAAGTTGCAACTGTAAAACGCGACAAAGTTCGCGAAATCGCAGAACAAAAGATGCCAGATCTAAACGCAGCATCAGTTGAAGCAGCGATGGCAATGGTTGAAGGTACTGCACGCAGTATGGGAATTACGATCGAAGACTAATTCCTTGAAATAGAGTTACATGTTGATTAGGTTGCTGCTGTTCCTCGGAACGCGCAGCCTTTATTCGTGGGAGGTTCATCATTATCCGTTAACACCACAACGAGGAGGAAAATTAAATGGCTAAAAGAGGTAAAAAGTTTACAGAAGCAGTTAAACTTGTAGACAACACAAAGCTATATGACGCGAAAGAAGCAATTGCGCTTGCGAAAAAGACAAGCACGACAAACTTCGATGCGACAGTAGAAGTTGCATTCCGTCTTGGAATCAACACAAAGAAAAACGATGAGCAAGTACGTGGAGCAGTTGTACTGCCAAACGGTACTGGTAAAACTCAACGTGTTCTTGTTTTCGCAAAAGGCGAAAAACTTAAAGAAGCAGAAGCAGCAGGTGCTGACTATGTTGGCGATGCAGAATACATTAACAAAATCCAACAAGGTTGGTTCGAGTTTGATGTAATCGTTGCAACACCTGACATGATGGGTGAAGTTGGTAAAATCGGTCGTGTTCTTGGACCAAAAGGACTTATGCCAAACCCAAGAACAGGTACTGTAACGTTTGACGTTGCAAAAGCTGTTGAAGAGATCAAAGCTGGTAAAGTTGAATACCGTGCTGACAAAGCAGGAATCATCCATGCGCCAATCGGTAAAGTATCATTTCAAGATGACAAATTAGAAGAAAACTTCTTAGCTGTCTTCGATGCAATCGAAAAAGCGAAACCAGCAGCAGCAAAAGGAACTTACATGCGTTCACTTCACGTGACAACGACAATGGGTCCTGCTGTTAAAATTGACGCTCAAAACGTAACTACAAAATAAAAACTTGACAACCTCGCTATGATATAGTATCGTAGTGAGCGTTGTAATAATATAAGTATTTGTACCGTAGACCGTAGGAGTGGCTTGCCACTTAAAAATCCTGCCGAGGACAAGACGATCTTTTTCTTAAAGACGACTTTTTCTGCCCTCAGGTCTATTTATAGATGCTAGGGCTTTTTATATGGTATAACTTACTTTGAACTTAACTTAGGAGGTGTCCAGATGAGCAAAGTATTAGAAGCTAAACAAGCAGTTGTCACTGAAATCGCTGAAAAGATGAAATCAGCAGCAACTGTAGTAGTTGTTGACTACCGTGGTTTAAACGTGAGTCAAGTTACAGAACTTCGTAAAAACCTTCGTGAACAAGGCATTGACTTTAAAGTTTACAAAAACTCTATGTCACGTCGTGCAGCTGAACAAGTTGGTTTTGAAGGTCTAAATGAACATTTAACAGGACCAAACGCAATTGCATTCTCTACAGAAGATGTTGTTGCACCTGCTAAAATTCTACATGAATTTGCGAAAGCAAACGAAGCGCTCGAAATTAAAGCTGGCGTTATTGAAGGTGAAATTGCGTCTGCAGAAGAAGTGAAAGCATTAGCGACACTACCATCTCGCGAAGGCCTACTATCTATGCTTCTCAGCGTTCTACAAGCACCAGTACGCAACCTTGCACTTGCAACAAAAGCTGTTGCAGAGCAAAAAGAAGAACAAGGCGCTTAATAGCACCGATTTCTGCTTAGGCAGAAAACAAAAAACATTAAATTACATGCCATGTGCATAAAAACCATTTAGGAGGAAAATATAATGACTATCGAACAAATTTTAGATGCTGTTAAAGAAATGACAGTACTTGAACTAAACGACCTTGTAAAAGCAATTGAAGAAGAATTCGGCGTAACTGCTGCAGCACCTGTTGCAGTTGTTGGCGGTGCAGCTGGTGGAGACGCTGCTGCTGAGCAATCAGAATTCGACGTAGTTCTAGCATCTGCTGGAGACAAGAAAATCCAAGTAATCAAAGCGGTTCGCGAAATCACAGGACTTGGCTTAAAAGAAGCTAAAGCACTTGTAGACGAAGCTCCAAAAGCTGTTAAAGAAGGCGTTGCTAAAGAAGAAGCTGAAGAAATGAAAGCTAAACTTGAAGAAGCAGGCGCAACTGTAGAACTTAAGTAATTCTTAATGAATAGTGAAGAAAAGCTCGTCGGTCAAGACGGGCTTTTCTTCATTATTTTTACAAAATAATAGGCTATTTGTTTAAAAGTGTTGAAAATTCTTAAGCTTTTAAACGCTGGTGAGTGTTAATTGCTCATTTTAGTAGGACTCATTTCGCTTTACATGAGTTGTGACATAACGTTATTCGTTTTAGTCGCGAAAAGACTGTAGATATTCGCTAAACTAATGATTACCGAAAAAATGGTGATTAAAATTTCGTTTTATAGTGAATGTTATAGAGGAGGGTAAGTTCGATGTCTGAACACTATTATACTAAGGATCCCAAAGTGAGAAGTGATCGCCAAACAATTTCATCGGATTTGCGTGGAACGGATCTTCGTTTTACGACGGATGCAGGTGTATTCAGTAAAGGTGGGATCGACTTTGGTTCGAGGCTTTTAGTCGAATCATTTGTGATGCCTGACGTGAGTGGAGATGTTCTTGATGTCGGCTGTGGATATGGCCCGATAGGATTGACAATCGCAACATTGTTTCCGGAGCGTCAAATTCAAATGGTGGATGTAAATGAACGAGCGATTGCGCTAAGTAAAGAAAATGCTGAGCGAAATCACGTAAAAAATGCAACGGTTTACTCGAGTGATGGGTTATCTGCTGTAAGTGATTTGGATTTTGCGGCTATTTTAACAAACCCACCGATTCGAGCAGGAAAAGACGTTGTGTTTTCGTTTTATGAAAAGTCATATGAAAAATTGCGAAGCAGCGGAGAATTATGGGTTGTCATTCAAAAGAAACAAGGGGCGCCTTCTTCGATGAAGCACTTGGAAGAGATTTACGGAAACGTATCTGTTGTTGCGAAGCGAAAAGGTTATTATATATTGAGAGCTATAAAGAGTTGACAGACGTCTAACTTTGTGATAGCGTTGAAAGATGGATTAATGAATATTATGCAATCGTATGCCCTTTTGCATGAATTTCAATGATAAAAGGCATACTGCCGATGATAAGGGATTACCAAACCAAAAATGAGGTCTTGAATTAGAACTCATTTTCTTTTTGCCTTACGTCATCATACATTGTTTTTTCTGTTTTGAAAAGGATTATTATTGCTTATGAGGGGTGAAAGAGTTGACAGGTCATTTAGTTCAATACGGTCAACACCGTCAACGCAGAAGCTTTGCGCGAATTAGTGAGGTGCTCGAACTTCCAAATTTAATCGAAATCCAGACGGAATCTTACAAGTGGTTCTTAGAAGAAGGACTACAAGAAATGTTCCATGATATTTCTCCAATTGAGGATTTCACAGGCAATCTTTCGTTAGAGTTTGTCGATTATCATCTAGAGGATCCTAAATATCCTGTTGATGAATCAAAAGAGCGCGACGTAACTTATGCGGCGCCACTTCGAGTTAAAGTTAGGCTTCATAATAAAGAAACTGAAGAAGTAAAAGAGCAAGATGTATTCATGGGTGATTTCCCACTTATGACTGATAACGGTACATTCGTCATTAACGGTGCGGAAAGGGTTATCGTATCACAGCTTGTTCGTTCCCCGAGCGTTTATTATAACGATAAAGTTGATAAAAACGGGAAACGTGGTTTTGCGGCAACGGTTATTCCGAACCGTGGAGCTTGGTTAGAATATGAAATCGATGCAAGAGATGTTGTACATGTCAGAATCGATCGTACACGTAAATTACCGATTACAGTATTATTACGTGCACTTGGTTTCTCTTCAAATGATGAGATTATCTCTTTAATTGGAGATAACGAATATTTACGTAATACGCTTGAAAGAGATAATACGGAGACATCTGACAAGGCGATGCTAGAAATTTATGAGCGTCTTCGCCCAGGTGAACCACCGACATTAGATAGTGCACAAAGTTTGTTATACTCACGCTTCTTCGATCCAAAGAGATACGATTTAGCAGATGTCGGACGCTATAAATTAAATAAAAAACTTGATGTAAAAAACCGTCTATTTAACCAGACGTTAGCAGAAACGCTTGTAGATCCAGAAACAGGTGAAATTCTACTTGAAAAAGGTGAATTGATTGACCGCCGTGCATTGGATCGTCTAGCTCCTTATTTAGATCAAGGTGTTGGCTTACAAGAATTCGAAAAAATCGAAGGTGTTGTTGAAGAACCAACAATTATCCAGACGATTAAAATTTATGCACCAAAATCAACAACTGAAGAACCACAAATTATTAATGTGATTTCAAATGCAAATGTTGAAGATGAAATTAAGAACGTGACGCCAGCAGATATTATTGCGTCAATCAGTTACTTCTTTAACTTATTGCATGGTGTAGGAAACACAGATGATATTGACCACTTAGGAAATCGTCGTCTACGTTCAGTTGGTGAGTTATTACAAAACCAATTCCGTATCGGTTTATCCCGTATGGAACGTGTTGTTAAAGAAAGAATGTCAATTAACGATACAGCATCTATTGTGCCCCAACAGTTAATTAACATTCGTCCGGTTATTGCGTCTATTAAAGAGTTCTTTGGTAGTTCACAATTATCTCAGTTCATGGACCAAACAAACCCACTTGCAGAATTAACGCATAAGCGTCGTCTATCTGCACTTGGACCCGGTGGTTTAACACGTGAACGTGCTGGAATGGAAGTACGTGACGTTCACTATTCTCACTATGGTCGTATGTGTCCAATCGAAACACCGGAGGGTCCGAACATCGGGCTAATCAACTCATTATCTACATTCGCGAAAGTGAATAAGTTTGGTTTCATCGAAACGCCGTATCGTAAAGTAGACCCGGAAACTGGTCGTGTTACGGAACAAATTGATTACTTAACGGCAGATATTGAGGATAACTATGTTGTTGCCCAAGCCAACGCGCCACTTGAAGAAGATGGTTCATTTGTAAATGAGGAAGTTGTTGGTCGTTTCCAAGGGGATAACACTGTTTTCAAACGCGAACAAATTGACTATATGGACGTTTCGCCGAAGCAAGTCGTATCGGCTGCAACGGCATGTATTCCGTTCTTAGAAAACGATGACTCCAACCGTGCGCTTATGGGCGCGAACATGCAACGACAAGCCGTTCCACTTCTAAACCCAACATCACCACTTGTTGGAACTGGAATGGAGCACGTATCAGCACGTGACTCAGGAGCAGCAGTGCTTGCAATGCATGACGGGATTGTTGAGCATGTTGAAGCAAA
This sequence comes from uncultured Sporosarcina sp., assembly GCA_947644645.1. Taxonomy (GTDB): domain Bacteria; phylum Bacillota; class Bacilli; order Bacillales_A; family Planococcaceae; genus Sporosarcina. Next base: position 34,980 of record CANSAF010000001.1, read on the forward strand.
TGAAATTCGTGTTCGTCGCATTGAAAATGTTGATGGAAAAGAAGTACAAGGAGATTTAACGATTCATCGTTTAGAGAAGTTCATCCGTTCAAACAACGGAACATGCTTTAACCAACGTCCACTTGTGTCAGTTGGAGAACGTGTGAAACCAAAAGATATCCTTGCTGATGGACCATCGATGGAGCGTGGTGAACTGGCACTAGGTCGTAACGTTTTAACAGCGTTTATGACTTGGGAAGGTTATAACTACGAGGATGCGATCATTATGAGTGAGCGTCTTGTAAAAGATGATGACTATACTTCTGTTCATATTGAAGAATATGAATCTGAAGCACGAGATACAAAACTCGGTCCAGAAGAAATTACGAGAGACATTCCAAACGTTGGAGAAGATGCACTTCGTCACTTAGACGATCGTGGAATTATCCGAATCGGTGCGGAAGTTCGTGATGGAGATATTTTAGTTGGAAAAGTTACGCCTAAAGGAGTAACAGAATTAACAGCTGAAGAACGTCTTCTTCATGCGATTTTCGGTGAGAAAGCGCGAGAAGTTCGTGATACTTCATTACGTGTTCCACACGGCGCGGGCGGAATTGTTCTTGATGTAAAAGTATTTAACCGTGAAGACGGTGATGAATTACCACCAGGTGTAAACCAATTAGTACGTGTTTATATCGTTCAGAAACGTAAAATTTCTGTCGGAGATAAAATGGCAGGAAGACACGGAAACAAAGGTGTTATTTCACGTATCCTTCCGGAAGAAGATATGCCGTACTTACCAGATGGTACGCCAATTGATGTCATGTTAAACCCACTAGGTGTTCCATCACGTATGAACATCGGACAAGTGCTAGAAATGCACCTTGGGATGGCAGCACGTGAACTAAATGTTCATATGGCTACGCCGGTATTTGATGGTGCAAATGAAGAAGATGTATGGACAACAATGGAAGAAGCTGGATTAGACCGCGACGGTAAAACAATTTTATACGATGGCCGTTCAGGTGAACCATTTGATAACCGTGTATCTGTTGGTGTCATGTATTTAATCAAATTAGACCATATGGTTGACGATAAGCTTCACGCTCGTTCGACAGGTCCATACTCACTTGTTACACAGCAACCACTTGGTGGTAAAGCGCAGTTCGGTGGACAGCGTTTTGGTGAGATGGAAGTTTGGGCACTTGAGGCATACGGAGCAGCTTACACGCTACAAGAAATCTTAACAGTGAAGTCGGATGACGTTGTAGGACGTGTGAAGACTTACGAAGCAATTGTTAAAGGTGAAAGTGTTCCACAACCAGGTGTTCCTGAATCTTTCAAGGTTCTAATTAAAGAACTTCAAAGTTTAGGACTTGATGTGAAAATGTTAACGGCTGATTACGAGGAAATTGAACTACGTGATCTAGACGAAGACGATGATACACAACCAACTGATGCTTTAAATCTGATTCAAGCCGAACAAGCTGAACAAGAATCTTAAATCATTACGATTTCATGAAGTTAAAATATAAAAAGTAAGGAGAAAGCGTCTGTTTTCTCCTTACGCATTTTTAAAAAAATCCAGTTGCCAGCGATAAGACTAAAGGGAGGTAGGCTCCTTGGTAGATGTAAACAATTTTGAGTATATGAAAATAGGTCTTGCTTCATCAGACAAGATTCGTTCTTGGTCATACGGTGAAGTTAAAAAGCCAGAAACAATCAACTATCGTACATTAAGGCCGGAAAAAGAAGGTCTTTTCTGTGAGCGTATTTTCGGACCTACAAAAGATTGGGAATGTCATTGTGGAAAATACAAGCGTGTTCGTTATAAAGGAGTCGTTTGTGATCGTTGTGGCGTTGAAGTAACGCGCCAAAAAGTTCGTCGTGAACGTATGGGACATATCGAACTTGCAGCACAAGTGACGCATATATGGTATTTCAAAGGAATTCCAAGCCGTATGGGACTTATCCTTGATATGACACCACGTGCGTTGGAAGAAATTATTTATTTCGCTTCTTACGTTGTTGTAGAGCCGGGAGAAGCTCCACTTGAAAGAAAACAATTGCTATCTGAACAAGAATATCGCGCATACCGCCAAAAGTATGGTAAAACATTCGAGGCGATGATGGGTGCTGAAGCAATTGAACGCCTTTTAAAAGCGATCGATTTAGATAAAGAAATGGAACTATTAAAAGAAGAGCTGAAAACGGTACAAGGTCAACGTCGTACACGTGCAATTCGTCGTCTAGACGTTGTTGAGTCTTTCCGTAACTCAGGAAACCGTCCTGAGTGGATGGTATTGGAAGTACTACCTGTTATCCCGCCAGAGCTTCGTCCAATGGTTCAATTAGACGGTGGTCGTTTTGCGACATCTGACTTAAACGATTTATATCGTCGAGTGATTAACCGTAATAACCGCCTGAAAAGACTTCTAGATTTAGGTGCACCAGGTATTATCGTTCAAAACGAGAAGCGTATGTTGCAAGAGGCAGTAGATGCGCTCGTGGATAACGGTCGTCGTGGTCGCCCAGTAACAGGACCAGGAAACCGTCCGTTAAAATCTCTTTCACATATGTTAAAAGGGAAACAAGGACGCTTCCGTCAAAACTTACTTGGTAAACGTGTAGACTACTCGGGTCGTTCGGTTATCGTTGTTGGTCCTAACTTAAAGATGTATCAGTGTGGATTACCAAAGGAAATGGCGATTGAATTATTCAAGCCATTCGTTATGAAAGAACTCGTTGAACGCGGTTTAGCACATAATATTAAAAGTGCAAAGCGTAAAATTGAGCGTCTCCATTCTGAAGTATGGGATGTTTTAGAAGATGTTATTAAAGAACATCCAGTGTTATTAAACCGTGCACCTACACTTCACAGACTTGGAATTCAAGCATTCGAGCCAGTGTTAGTTGAAGGACGCGCGATTACACTTCACCCACTTGTATGTACAGCATATAACGCTGACTTCGATGGTGACCAAATGGCAGTTCACGTTCCGTTATCGGCAGAAGCTCAAGCAGAAGCACGTCTACTGATGCTTTCAGCTCAAAACATTTTGAACCCGAAAGACGGAAAACCAGTTGTAACACCTTCTCAAGATATGGTTTTAGGAAACTATTACTTAACTTTGGAGCGTGAAGATGCAGCTGGAGAAGGATTTGTGTTCCGTGATTCAGATGAAGCGCTAATTGCTTATCAGAACGGGCATGTTCATTTACACTCAAGAATTGCAGTGCAAGCAGGATCGTTTAATAATCCTACATTTACAGAAGAACAAAATAGCAAATTACTATTAACGACGGTTGGTAAAATCATCTTTAACGAAATTTTACCTGAATCATTCCCTTATATTAATGAGCCGACAGATTTTAACTTGCAAATTGAAACACCTGAGAAGTACTTTATTTCTGGGACTGTTGATGTCAAAGAGCATTTGAAAAACACAGAACTTGTTGGTCCGTTTAAAGTGAAGATTTTAGGTAATATAATTGCTGAAATCTTTAAACGTTTCCACATTACTGAGACGTCGAAAATGCTAGACCTGATGAAAGACTTAGGTTTCTCTTACTCGACAAAAGCAGGTTTAACGATTGGAATGTCTGATATTGTCGTTCTTCCGAATAAAGATGAAATTCTTGAAGACACTCAGAAGAAAGTGGACAATGTCTTAAAACAATTCCGTCGTGGATTAATTACAGAAGAAGAGCGTTATGATCGCGTAATTTCTTACTGGAGTACTGCAAAAGACGAAATTCAAGATAAGCTGATGGAATCACTGGATCATTTAAACCCAATTTACATGATGAGTGACTCTGGTGCCCGTGGTAACGTATCTAACTTTACACAGTTAGCAGGTATGCGTGGTCTTATGGCAAACCCGGCTGGACAGATTATCGAACTTCCAATTAAATCTTCATTCCGTGAAGGTTTAACAGTACTTGAGTACTTCATCTCTACACACGGTGCGCGTAAAGGTCTTGCCGATACAGCACTGAAAACAGCTGACTCAGGTTACTTAACGCGTCGACTTGTTGACGTTGCACAAGATGTCATTGTTCGTGAAGATGAATGTGGAACAGACCGCGGTTTAGAAATTGGTGCATTGATGGAAGGTACGGAAGTAATCGAACGTCTTGACGAGCGTATTATTGGACGTCATACGAAGAAAACAATCCGTCATCCAGAAACAGGCGAAAAAATCCTTGATCAAGATGCATTAATTACTGAAGACACAGCACGTATTATTGTAGATGCTGGAATTGAGAAAATTACAATTCGTTCGGCATTTACTTGTAATACCAAACACGGTGTTTGTAAGAAATGTTACGGCATTAACTTAGCAACAGGTGAAAAGGTTGAAGTTGGAGAAGCAGTTGGTATTATTGCTGCTCAATCAATCGGTGAGCCTGGTACACAGTTAACAATGCGTACATTCCATACAGGTGGGGTTGCTGGAGACGATATTACACAAGGTCTTCCGCGTATCCAAGAGATTTTCGAAGCGCGTAACCCGAAAGGTAAAGCGGTTATTTCGGAAATTAAAGGAACAGTTATCGGTATGGACGAAATCCGTGAAGGTCAACATGAAATTATCGTTCAAGGTGATGTTGAAACACGTAAATATTTAAGTCCGTATAATGCACGTTTCACTGTACAAGTAGGCGATTTAGTAGATCGAGGTCAACCTTTAACAGAAGGTTCTATTGATCCAAAAGAGCTGATTGTTGTTAGAGACGTTGCAACGGTTCAAGAATATTTACTAAAAGAAGTACAAAAAGTTTATCGTATGCAAGGGGTTGAAATCGGTGATAAGCACGTTGAAGTAATGGTTCGCCAAATGCTTCGTAAAGTGCATATCATTGAAGCGGGAGATACAGAATTACTTCCGGGATCACTTGTTGATATTCACCAGTTTGCAGAAGCAAATGATAAAATGTTTGAAGAAGGAAAAGTTCCAGCAGCTTGTCGCCCAGTAATTCTAGGAATTACAAAAGCATCTCTGGAAACAGAATCATTCTTATCAGCAGCATCATTCCAAGAGACGACTCGTGTTCTTACAGATGCGGCAATTAGAGGTAAGATGGATGAGCTTCTCGGCTTGAAAGAAAACGTCATTATCGGAAAACTTGTTCCAGCAGGTACTGGTATGCAGCGTTATCGCCAAATCGAGATGGAAAAACCAACTTTAGATAGTGAAATTGCGACTGTCGAGTAAGTAAATTATACGGGAGATAAAAAAAGTCTCCCGTATCTTTTGTTTTTTGTTGACAGAAAGAAATATAGATGATACTATACAAAAGGTTGATAGTTATATGTCTGTTCTTTGGAGGATATGAAAATGTCTTATGAAAAAGTAAAGCAGGCTAAGAAGACGATCATCGGTATAAAGCAAACAGTTAAGGCAATCAACGCAGGCATTGTGACAGAAGTCATCATTGCCCAGGATGCAGATCAGCAATTCATTCAACAAATATTGAGTGTAGTTGCGGAGCATCGAATTCCTGTAACATATGTTTCTTCGAGAAAACAGCTTGGAGAGGCGTCTGGAATTGCGGTCGGCACTGCCGTAGTTGCACTTGCTGAATAAACGTTTTTATGCATTTCGCATGAAAACTTGTTTTTACCCCTAAAATGAACCACCTGGATGTGTGGTCTTACAAATTGAGAAATGAGAGGAGGAAAATCAATGCCTACAATTAACCAATTACTTCGTAAACCTCGTAAATCTAAAGTTGCTGGTTCTAAATCACCTGCACTTGGAAAAAGCTATAACAGCTTCAAAAAGACGATGACGAATGTTAATTCTCCACAAAAACGTGGTGTTTGTACGCGTGTTGGAACAATGACACCGAAGAAACCAAACTCGGCTCTTCGTAAATATGCACGTGTTCGTTTAACGAACCAACTTGAAGTGAACGCTTATATCCCAGGTGAGGGACATAACCTTCAGGAGCACAGTGTTGTTCTAATTCGTGGTGGACGTGTTAAGGACTTACCGGGTGTTCGTTACCATGTTGTACGTGGTGCACTTGACACTGCTGGAGTTACTGACCGTAAACAAAGCCGTTCTATGTACGGTGCTAAAAAGCCAAAAGAAAAGAAATAATAAAAACTACTTAAGTAAAATTGCATAAAAAACCCAGCTGGTAAAAAACATGCAAAGAACTTAATTCTAATTATGTGAAAGGAGGACAAAAACATGCCTCGTAAAGGTCCTGTAGCTAAACGTGATGTGTTAGCAGATCCAATTTACAACTCGAAACTAGTTACTCGTCTTATCAACCAAATGATGGTAGACGGTAAGAAAGGTACTGCTCAAAAAATTCTATACGGTGCGTTTGAACTTGTTCAAGAACGTTCTGGAAAAGATCCATTAGAAGTATTTGAAGCAGCACTTGAAAATGTAATGCCAGTTCTTGAAGTACGTGCACGCCGTGTTGGTGGTGCGAACTATCAAGTACCAGTAGAAGTTCGTCCAGAGCGTCGTACTACATTAGGCTTACGTTTCTTCGTAAACTACTCTCGTCAACGTGGAGAGAAAACAATGGAAGAGCGTCTTGCAAATGAAATTCTAGATGCTTCTAACAACACAGGTGCTTCTGTAAGAAGACGTGAAGAATTACACAAAATGGCAGAAGCGAACAAAGCATTCGCTCACTACCGTTGGTAAGATCAAGCAACACATTAAAACGCTAATTCGCAGTGGAAGGAGATTGACAACATGGCAAGAGAGTTCTCCCTAGAGAATACGCGTAACATCGGAATCATGGCTCACATCGATGCTGGTAAAACTACAACGACTGAGCGTATCCTTTATTACACAGGTAAAATTCATAAACTAGGTGAAACGCACGAAGGTGCTTCACAAATGGACTGGATGGAGCAGGAGCAAGAGCGTGGAATCACGATCACATCTGCTGCAACAACAGCTCAGTGGAAAGGTAACCGTGTTAACATCATCGATACACCAGGTCACGTAGACTTCACAGTTGAAGTTGAACGTTCACTTCGCGTACTTGATGGTGCAGTTACAGTTCTAGATGCTCAATCAGGTGTTGAGCCACAAACAGAAACAGTATGGCGTCAAGCTACTACTTATGGTGTTCCACGTTTAGTATTCATTAACAAAATGGATAAAACGGGCGCGGATTTCCTATACGCGTTAAGCACACTACGCGATCGCTTAGATGCGAACGCACACCCAATTCAACTTCCGATTGGTGCAGAGGACGAGTTCCATGCAATCATCGATTTAGTTGAAATGAATGCAACGTTCTACGGTGATGATAAAGGAATGCAATTAGAAGTAAAAGAAATTCCTGAAGAATACCTTGAACAAGCAGAAGAATACCGTGAGAGTCTAATCGAAGCAATTGTTGAATTCGATGAGGATCTTATGGAAAAATATTTAGGTGGCGAAGAGCTATCTAAAGAAGAAATCAAAGCAGCAATCCGTAAAGCGACACTTGATGTAGAGTTTTATCCGGTTGTTTGTGGAACAGCTTTCAAAAACAAAGGTGTTCAATTGGTATTAGACGCAGTTGTTGACTACTTACCAGCTCCGACTGATATTGCAGCAATGGCTGGTGTTAATCCAGAAACTGACGAAGAGGAAACTCGTCCATCAGACGACAGCGCGCCGTTCTCGGCATTAGCGTTTAAAGTTATGACGGATCCATTCGTTGGTAAATTAACGTTCTTCCGTGTGTATTCAGGTACTTTACAGTCAGGATCATACGTACAGAACTCTTCAAAAGATAAGCGTGAGCGTGTAGGACGTATCCTACAAATGCACGCGGATTCTCGTGAAGAAATTTCAGTAGTTTATTCAGGAGATATCGCAGCTGCGGTAGGACTGAAAGACACAGGAACTGGTGACACGTTATGTGATGATAAAGCACCGATTATTCTTGAATCAATGGAATTCCCGGAGCCTGTTATCTCTGTAGCGATTGAACCAAAAACAAAAGCTGACCAAGACAAAATGGGTACAGCACTTGCTAAATTGCAAGAAGAAGACCCGACTTTCAGAGCACATACTGACGAAGAAACTGGCGAAGTAATTATCGCTGGTATGGGTGAACTTCACCTAGACGTTCTTGTTGACCGTCTTCGCCGTGAGTTCAACGTTGAAGCTAACGTTGGTGCACCACAAGTATCTTACCGTGAAACATTCCGTCAATCTGCGGAAGTTGAAGGTAAGTTCGTACGTCAATCTGGTGGACGTGGACAATATGGACACGTATGGGTTGAGTTCTCTCCAAACGAAGAGGGAGCAGGTTTCGAATTCATCGACAATATCGTTGGTGGGGTAGTACCTCGTGAATATATCGGTTCTGTTGAAGCAGGTATCCGTGACTCACTGGACAACGGTGTTATCGCTGGATATCCACTAATCGATATTAAAGCACGTCTATTTGACGGATCTTACCATGATGTTGACTCTAACGAGATGGCATTCAAAATTGCTGGTTCTCTAGCACTTAAAAATGCTGCATCAAAAGTTAACCCGGTATTACTGGAGCCAATGATGAAAGTTGATATCGTTATTCCAGAAGAATACATGGGAGATATCATGGGTGATATTACATCACGTCGTGGTCGCGTTGAAGGAATGGAAGCACGTGGAAATGCCCAAGTAGTTGCTGCAATGGTTCCACTTGCTGAAATGTTCGGATATGCTACATCACTTCGTTCTAACACGCAAGGACGTGGACAATTCGCAATGGTATTTGACCACTACGAAGAAGTTCCAAAGTCAATTGCTGAAGAAGTTATTAAAAAGAATTCAGCGGAATAATTGTATTTCACATTTATTTCAAGTATAACTAACTATAAGAGATAGGTTACTGGGGAAACATCTCCAGTGCCTATTGAAAAAATAAAACTTTTATATATTTGAGGAGGATTTCCAAAATGGGTAAAGAAAAATTTGATCGTTCGAAAACGCATGCGAATATCGGAACAATCGGTCACGTTGACCATGGTAAAACTACATTAACAGCTGCAATTGCAACTGTTTTAGCGAAAAGACTAGGTGGAGAAGCACAATCTTACGACCAAGTTGACAACGCTCCAGAAGAAAGAGAACGTGGAATCACAATCAACACGTCTCACATCGAGTACGAAACTGAAAACCGTCACTATGCACACGTTGACTGCCCAGGTCACGCTGACTACGTTAAAAACATGATCACTGGTGCAGCACAAATGGACGGCGGAATCCTAGTTGTTTCTGCTGCTGATGGCCCAATGCCACAAACACGTGAGCACATCCTACTTTCTAAAAACGTAGGTGTTCCTTACTTAGTAGTATTCATGAACAAATGTGATATGGTTGACGACGAAGAATTACTTGAATTAGTAGAAATGGAAATCCGTGACCTACTATCTGAGTACGACTTCCCAGGCGACGATATCCCTGTAATCCAAGGTTCAGCGCTTAAAGCATTAGAAGGCGACGAAGGTTACGAAGACAAAATCATGGAACTTATGGCTGCTGTTGACGAGTACATCCCAACACCACCACGTGATACTGAAAAACCATTCATGATGCCTGTTGAGGACGTGTTCTCAATCACAGGTCGTGGTACAGTTGCAACTGGACGTGTTGAGCGTGGAGAAGTAACTGTTGGTGACACTGTTGACATCATCGGTATCGTTGAAGAAGCTAAATCTACAACTGTAACAGGTGTAGAAATGTTCCGTAAATTACTTGACTATGCTCAAGCTGGAGACAACATCGGTGCACTTCTTCGTGGAGTAGCTCGTGAAGATATCCAACGTGGACAAGTTCTTGCTAAGCCAGGTTCAATCGTTCCACACACACGTTTCAAATCAGAAGTTTATGTTCTTTCAAAAGACGAGGGTGGACGTCACACTCCATTCTTCGCTAACTACCGTCCTCAGTTCTACTTCCGTACAACTGACGTAACTGGTGTTATCGAACTTCCAGAAGGCGTAGAAATGGTTATGCCTGGAGACAACATCGAAATGACTGTTGACCTAATCGCTCCAATCGCTCTTGAAGAAGGTACACGTTTCTCTATCCGTGAGGGTGGACGTACTGTAGGTTCAGGCGTTGTAACTGAAATCGAAAAATAATTTTATTTTTAAAACTCCCGTCGGCGCCGATGGGAGTTTTTTTATTGTAGAAGAATCATAATCGATTGTTCATCTATGAATCCTTAAATGAAGAATGATTCAGTTAATTGTTGAAAAACTATTGACAGTGTGTTTCTCTTTTGTTAAATTAATAGCATGCTTCATCACTTTAGCACGATGAAGTAATTAAGGGGGAAGCGAAAAATGAACGCTGTAATTTTGGCAGTCGGTATCATGTTAGTATTAAGTTTAATGCGAGTGAATGTTGTGCTAGCACTTGTCATCGGCGCGCTTGTCGGTGGTCTTACAGGTGGACTAGGAATCGAAGAAACAATCGCCTCATTTACAAATGGATTAGGTGAGGGTGCTACAATTGCATTAAGTTACGCAATGTTAGGTGGCTTTGCTGTGGCAATCTCACAAACAGGTATTCCACAATTACTTGTCAGTGGCATGTTACGGATGATGAAGCGAGACGGGGAGCCAGATCGCCAGACATTAGGGAAAGTACTTATTATATTAATTTTATTAACGATGGCTATTTTTTCACAGAACTTAATTCCGATTCATATTGCATTTATTCCTTTATTAGTTCCGCCGATTTTGAATGTATTGAATATGTTGGAGATTGATAGAAGGCTAATCGCGTGTGTATTAGCGTTTGGATTAACAGCACCTTATATATTATTACCTTATGGGTTCGGCTTTATATTTCAAGACATTATCGCGAAACAGATGGCTGTAGCAGGGATGCCAATTGATATGGCGCTCATTCCAAAAGCGATGGCATTTCCGGTATTAGGATTATTTGTAGGGTTATTAGTAGCAATCTTTATTTCATACCGAAAACCAAGAAAGTATAAAGATCAAGAGCTAGTAGTTACAACAGATGAGGTTGTGGTGAAAACTAGAAATATTATCTTTACAGTATTAGCGTTAATCGGTACACTGGCTGTTCAAATTCCAACACAGTCAATGATCGCAGGAGCTGTAACGGGGATTGCCATTTTATATGTGACAGGTGCATTGAAATGGAAGGAAGCAGATAATTTATTGAATGAAGGTATGCAAATGATGGCATTCGTCGGTTTTGTTATGATCGCAGCTAACGGCTTTGCTTCTGTTTTAAATGAAACAGGTCATATTGCATCACTTGTAGAAAATACGAGTGCGATACTTGGGGATAATAAAGGCGTTGCTGCTTTCTTAATGTTGCTCGTTGGTCTCGTTGTCACGATGGGCATCGGTTCTTCATTTGCAACGATTCCAATTATCGCATCGATTTTTGTTCCATTGAGCGTTGCGTTTGGCTTTGGACCGATGGCGACGATTGCTTTAATTGGAACTGCAGGTGCCTTAGGAGATGCAGGATCACCAGCTTCTGATTCAACATTGGGACCAACGGCTGGATTGAATGCAGATGGACAACATAATCACGTATGGGATACATGCGTACCAACATTTATTCATTTCAATATACCTTTATTAATTTTTGGCTGGATAACGGTCTTGTTTTTTGGTTGATTGTGCGATAGTAAGTCCTTATTTATAAAGTGATTTTCATAAACTAAAAAAAGATGCGAATTTCTTATCTTAATTCTTGCATCTTTTTTTAATAGCATCTATACTAAATAAAGCGTTCGAGAACGATTAAAAAGAATTTCGCCAAAAGACTTGCGGAATTCTTTTTACTTGTGTATAATGTTGAATGTTGCTCTTTGACTGCGATGAAGCGAGAGGTTGCCGACACACCCGGCCGCATTGCCATGGCGGGTATGTGGGAAATTTTCGTGGAGAATGTCTATTAATTAGGCGAGAGGGAGGGAAAGTAATGGCAAAACAAAAGATTCGTATTCGTTTAAAAGCATATGATCACAGTGTCTTAGATCAGTCTGCTGAGAAAATTGTAGAAACTGCAAAACGTTCAGGTGCAGGTGTATCAGGTCCGATACCACTTCCAACTGAAAGATCTGTTTATACAATTCTTCGTTCAGTACACGTAAACAAAGACTCACGTGAACAATTTGAAATGCGTACGCACAAACGTTTAATCGATATCGTTAAGCCGACACCACAAACTGTCGATGCACTAATGAAACTCGATTTACCATCAGGCGTAGACATCGAAATTAAGTTATAATCTAATAGAAAATTTATAAAAAATACAGGAGGTGTGACGAATGACCAAAGGAATCTTAGGACGTAAAATCGGTATGACGCAAATTTTTGCTGAAAACGGAGATCTTATCCCAGTAACAGTAATTGAAGCTACTCCAAACGTTGTTTTACAAAAGAAGACAATTGAAACGGACGGCTACAATTCAGTACAATTAGGATTTGACGACAAACGTGAAAAGCTTGCTAACAAACCTGAAAAAGGACATGTTGCAAAAGCTGAAACTGCACCTAAGCGCTTCATCCGCGAATTCCGTGGATTGGACGTTAACGCACACGAGGTTGGTCAGGAAGTCAAAGTTGATACATTTGCAGAAGGCGATGTAATCGACGTTACAGGAGTTACAAAAGGTAAAGGATATCAAGGTGTTATTAAACGCTTCGGATATAAAATTGGATTTATGAGTCACGGATCTCGTTTCCACCGCTCACCAGGTTCAATTGGTTCTGTTGATGCACAGCGCGTATTCAAAGGAAAACAACTTCCAGGACGCATGGGTAACAAAACAGTTACTATCCAAAACCTTGAAATCGTAAAAGTTGACGCTGAGCGTAACTTACTACTAGTAAAAGGTAACGTTCCAGGCGCACGTAAATCACTAGTAACAGTGAACAGCGCGATTAAAGGGAACAAATAATTAAAGGAAGGAGGAAGTTAGAATGTCTAAAGTATCGGTACTAAGTCAAACAGGTTCTTCAGTTGGTGATATCGAGTTAAACGAAGCAATCTTCGGAATCGAGCCAAACGAAGCAGTACTGTTTGAAGCAGTGGTCCAACAACGTGCATCATTACGTCAAGGAAACCACAAAGTTAAAAACCGTTCAGAAGTTGCTGGCGGAGGACGCAAACCATGGCGTCAAAAAGGTACAGGTCGTGCTCGTCAAGGTTCGATCCGTTCACCACAATGGCGCGGAGGCGGAGTTGTATTTGGTCCAACACCAAGAAGCTACGCTTACAAATTACCTAAAAAGGTTCGTAGACTAGCTCTATTATCTGGTCTATCATCTAAAGTACGTGAAGAAAATTTAATCGTACTAGATGAATTGAAATTCGATGCACCAAAAACAAAAGAATTTGTTCAAGTGTTATCAGCACTTTCAATCGAGAAAAAAGCATTGTTTGTCACTGCAAACCTAGATGAAACAGTTGCATTATCTGCTCGTAACATCCAAGGTGTAAGTGTCATCACTGCAGAAGGTCTTAACGTATTAGATCTTGTCGGACATGAAAAACTTGTCATGACAAAAGCAGCAGTAGAAAAAGTAGAGGAGGTGCTTGGTTAATGGAAGCACGTGAAATCTTAAAACGTCCGGTCATTACCGAGCGTTCTTCTGAGCAAATGGAATTCAACAAATACACATTTGAAGTAGATACTCGCGCGAACAAAACGCAAGTTAAAGACGCTGTCGAAGAAATCTTCGGTGTAAAAGTTGAAAAAGTTAACATCATGAACTATAAAGGAAAGTTCAAGCGTATGGGGCGTCACGCTGGTTATACAAACAAACGTCGTAAAGCGATTGTTACATTAGCAGCTGACTCAAACGATATCGAACTTTTTGAAATCTAAAACGTAGCCAATAAGAAGCTACATGTACTATTATAAGGAGGGACAACAATGGCGATTAAAAAATACAAGCCTACTTCTAACGGACGTCGTAATATGACTTCATTAGATTTCTCTGAGATCACTACAGATACTCCAGAAAAATCTCTGTTGAAGCCACTTACACGTAAAGGCGGCCGTAACAATACAGGTAGAACTACAGTTCGTCACCAAGCGGGCGGACACAAACGCCAATACCGTGTTATCGATTTCCAACGTCGGAAAGATGACATTCCAGGACGCGTTGCTACGATCGAATATGATCCAAACCGTTCTGCAAACATTGCATTAATTAACTATGCAGATGGAGAGAAAAGATATATTCTTGCTCCGAAAGGTCTAAAAGTTGGAATGACAGTAATGTCAGGTCCAAACGTAGACGCTAAAGTAGGTAACGCATTACCATTAGAGAACATTCCAATGGGTTCAACAATTCATAACATTGAATTGAAACCAGGAAAAGGCGGACAATTAGTTCGTTCAGCAGGTACATCTGCACAAGTACTTGGACGTGAAGGAAAGTACATCTTAGTACGTCTTCAGTCTGGTGAAGTACGTATGATTTTAGCTACTTGCCGTGCAACAATCGGTCAAGTTGGTAACGAACAACACGAACTTGTTAACATCGGTAAAGCAGGTCGTTCACGTTGGTTAGGAAAACGTCCAGCTGTACGTGGATCTGTAATGAACCCGAACGATCACCCACACGGTGGGGGAGAAGGGCGTACTGGAATCGGGATGCCTTCACCACTTACACCATGGGGCAAACCAACACTTGGTTACAAGACGCGTAAAAAATCCAACAAATCGGATAAATATATCGTTCGTCGTCGTAAAAAGTAAATTATACGCACTGCGGTTCAATGATTGGACCGTAGTACAAATAGGGAGGGAGGTTCTAGCATGAGCCGCAGCTTGAAGAAAGGACCTTTTGCAGATGATCATCTAATGAAAAAAGTAGATGCGCAACAAGGATCAGAAAGAAAGCAAGTTATTAAAACTTGGTCACGACGTTCTACAATCTTCCCATCATTCATCGGTCACACGATCGCTGTATATGATGGACGCAAACACGTTCCCGTCTATATCACTGAAGATATGGTTGGTCACAAACTAGGTGAATTTGCACCTACACGCACATTTAGAAATCACGGTGGCGACGACAAGAAAACGGGTCGCTAATTGAGAGGAGGTTATTCTGATGCAACAAGCAAAAGCTACTGCCAGTACAATCCGTATTGCTCCTCGCAAGGTTCGCCTAGTCGTTGATCTTATCCGAGGTAAGAAAATCGGGGAAGCATTGGCAATTCTACAACTAACGCCAAAATCGGCATCTCCGGTTGTAGAAAAAGTATTAAAATCAGCAATCGCAAACGCTGAACATAACTATGAAATGGATGTCGAGAACTTAGTAGTTAGCGAAGTATACGTTAATGAAGGTCCGACTATGAAACGTTTCCGCCCACGCGCACAAGGACGTGCTAGTGCGATCAACAAACGTACGAGTCACATCACTGTCGTGGTATCAGAAAAGAAGGAGGGATAATTCGTGGGTCAAAAAATTAATCCTACTGGTTTACGGGTTGGTATTATCCGTGACTGGGAGTCAAAATGGTACGCTGAAAAAGACTTTGCAACATTGTTACACGAAGATTTAAAAATCCGTAAGTTCATCGATAAAAAACTTATTGATGCATCAGTATCAAAAGTAGAAATCGAACGTGCTGCAAAGCGTGTTAACATTTCTATTCATACTGCAAAACCTGGAATGGTTATTGGTAAAGGTGGATCTGAAGTAGAAGCACTTCGCCAAGCATTAAATGCACTTACAGGCAAACGTGTACACATCAACATCATTGAAGTTAAACGTGCTGACTTAGATGCGAAATTAGTAGCAGAAAACATCGCACGTCAATTAGAAGGACGTGTTTCATTCCGTCGTGTTCAAAAGCAAGCTATCCAACGTACGATGCGTGCTGGAGCAAAAGGAATTAAAACACAAGTATCTGGACGCCTTGGCGGTGCGGACATCGCTCGAGCTGAAGGTTACAGTGAAGGATCTGTTCCACTTCATACTTTACGTGCAGACATTGATTATGCACATGCTGAAGCCGATACAACATTCGGTAAACTTGGCGTAAAAGTATGGATTTACAAAGGGGAAGTCCTTCCATCGAAAAAGAAGAACTCTGAGGAAGGAGGCAACTAATATGTTAATGCCTAAACGCGTGAAATATCGTAACGTATTCCGTGGTAACCTACGTGGTAAAACAAAAGGTGGTGCTACAGTTGGATTTGGAGAATTTGGACTTCAAGCAACTGAAGCTGGTTGGATTACAAGCCGCCAAATCGAAGCTGCACGTATTGCAATGACTCGTTATATGAAACGTGGCGGTAAAGTATGGATCAATATTTTCCCACACAAACCATATACAAAGAAGCCTCTTGAGGTTCGTATGGGTGCTGGTAAAGGTGCAGTAGAGGGCTGGGTAGCAGTTGTTAAACCTGGTCGTGTAATGTTTGAAGTAGCAGGTGTTAGTGAAGAAGTTGCACGTGAGGCACTTCGTCTTGCATCTCACAAGCTTCCTGTAAAAAGTAAGTTTGTAAAACGTGAAGAAATTGGTGGTGAATCTAATGAAAGCTAAAGAAATCCGTGAATTAACGACTGCAGAAATCGAGCAAGAAGTAAAGTCACTGAAAGAAGAGCTTTTCAACCTTCGCTTCCAATTGGCGACGGGTCAATTAGAAAACACGGCACGCATTGGTCAAGTACGCAAGTCAATCGCGCGTATGAAAACCGTAATACGTCAAAGAGAAATCAGTGCCAATAACTGATGAAGGAGGTCCAATTCATGACTGAACGTAATCAACGTAAAGCTTATACAGGACGTGTTGTATCGGATAAGAGCGATAAAACAGTTACTGTTATGGTCGAAACGTATAAAAAGCATTCTTTATACGGTAAACGTGTAAAGTATTCTAAAAAATATCAAGTCCACGATGAATTGAACGAAGCTAAAATGGGCGATACAGTTCGCATTATGGAGACGCGTCCATTATCTAAGTCGAAGCGCTTCCGCCTCGTTGAAATTGTGGAAAAAGCAATCGTTATTTAATTAAAGTTCGGATAGTCTAATCCGAGAGGAGGTAGCCTTAATGATCCAACAAGAAAGCCGTATGAAAGTCGCTGACAACTCAGGCGCTCGTGAAGTCTTAACAATTAAAGTTCTTGGTGGTACTGGACGTAAAACAGCTAATATCGGTGATATCGTTGTTTGTACAGTGAAGAAAGCAACACCTGGTGGCGTTGTTAAGAAGGGTGAAGTCGTAAAGGCAGTTATTGTCCGTACGAAAAGTGGAGTTCGTCGCGACGACGGAACATATATTACATTCGATGAGAACGCATGCGTAATCATCCGTGATGATAAGAGCCCAAGAGGAACACGTATTTTTGGACCTGTTGCACGTGAACTACGTGACAACAATTTCATGAGAATCATTTCTCTTGCTCCAGAAGTACTTTAATCTGACAGTTCCAAACAAGGAGGTGCGATACAATGCATGTTAAAAAAGGCGATAAAGTAAGAGTAATTTCGGGTAAAGATAAGGGCAAAACAGGCGTTATCTTAGCTGGTTTCCCGGGGAAAGATCGCGTGCTTGTTGAAGGTGTTAACATCGTCAAAAAACATACGAAACCTAACCAAGAAAACCCTCAAGGTGGAATCGTAAGCGTAGAAGCGCCAATTCACGTTTCTAACGTAATGCTTATCGATCCAAAATCAGGTGAGCCTACTCGTGTAGGTTACACATTTGAAGAAAAAGACATCGATGGTGCAAAACACCTCGTGAAATATCGTGTTGCTAAAAAATCTGGCGAAATCATTGACCAGGTTAGCAAAAAGAAAATTGAGAAAGGAGGTTCTTCGGATTGAGTCGTTTTAAAGAGAAATTCCAAAAAGAAATCACACCTGCTTTAATGAGCAAGTTTGAATATACTTCAGTAATGCAAGTACCTAAAGTAGAAAAAATCGTAATCAACATGGGTGTTGGTGACGCGGTACAAAACTCAAAAGCGCTTGATGCTGCTGTTGAAGATTTATCGATCATTTCTGGTCAAAAACCAGTTGTGACTCGTGCTAAAAAATCTATCGCTGGTTTCCGTCTTCGTGAAGGAATGCCAATCGGAACAAAAGTTACATTACGTGGAGAGCGTATGTATGAGTTCTTAGACAAATTAATTTCAGTTTCATTACCACGTGTTCGTGACTTCCGCGGTGTTTCTAAAAGAGCATTCGACGGTCGTGGGAACTACACATTAGGGGTAAAAGAACAACTGATTTTCCCTGAAATTGATTATGATAAAGTTTCTAAAATCCGTGGTATGGATATCAACATCGTTACAACTGCAAACTCGGACGAAGAAGCTCACGAGTTATTAAAGCAGTTTGGTATGCCGTTCCAGAAGTAAAAGAGAGGGAGGCGAAATCATGGCTAAAAAATCTATGGTAGCCAAACAAAAACGTAAGGCAAAATTTAAAGTGCAGGAATACACACGTTGTGAACGTTGTGGACGTCCGCATTCAGTATATCGTAAATTTATGCTTTGCCGTATTTGTTTCCGTGAATTAGCATATAAGGGACAAATTCCTGGCGTGAAAAAAGCAAGCTGGTAATCCCCTAAATTGGGAAGGAGGTCAATAGAATGACAATGAGTGATCCGGTAGCAGATATGCTTACACGCATCCGTAACGCGAACATGGTTCGTCACGAGAAGCTTGAAGTACCTGCTTCAAACATGAAAAAAGAAATTGCTGAAATCTTAAAGCGTGAAGGTTTTGTTCGCGACGTTGAATACGTCAAAGACAACAAACAAGGAATCATCCGTATTTTCTTGAAATATGGACAAAACAACGAGCGTGTTATTACAGGTTTAAAACGTATTTCAAAACCAGGTCTTCGTGTTTATGCACAAACAAGTGAAGTTCCTAAGGTTTTAAATGGTCTTGGTATCGCCCTCGTTTCAACATCACACGGTCTCCTTACAGACAAGGAAGCACGTGCGAAACAAGTAGGCGGAGAGATCGTCGCTTACGTTTGGTAATACTGAACAAATGAATGGAGGTGCAATTAAATGTCCCGTATTGGAAAGAAGCCAATCGAGGTACCTGCTGATGTAACAGTTTCTATCGAAGAAGGAAACGTTGTAACAGTTAAAGGTCCGAAAGGCGAATTAAAAAATCAATTTAACGAAGAAATTAAAATCGAGCAAGAAGGTAACGTGATCACATTGGTCCGTCCTTCTGAGTCGAAAGAGCACCGTTCTATCCATGGAACAACTCGTTCACTGCTTGATAATATGGTAACAGGTGTTTCAAAAGGATTTGAACGTTCACTTGAGCTTGTTGGGGTAGGTTACCGTGCACAACTTCAAGGAAAGAAACTCGTTTTGAACGTAGGTTACTCACACCCGGTTGAATTCGTACCGGAAGAAGGAATTGAAATTGAAGTTCCTGCAAACACTAAAATCACAGTTCGCGGAATTGACAAAGAGCGTGTTGGTGCACTTGCATCAAACATCCGTCAAACTCGTCCACCAGAGCCATATAAAGGTAAAGGTGTTCGTTATGAAGGCGAATATGTACGTAGTAAAGAAGGAAAAACAGGTAAATAATGCCGCGTAAGGCATTTTGGAAGGAGTGACCACGATGATTACGAAAAATGATAAAAACGCTGTTCGTAAAAAGCGTCATTCACGCGTACGTACGAAAATTAGCGGAACTGCAGCTCGTCCACGTTTAAACGTTTATCGTTCTAACAAGCATATCTATGCTCAATTAATCGATGATGTTAACGGAGTAACAATTGCGAGCGCTTCGACAATGGACAAAGCGTTTGAATCCGATTCTAAAGCAAATGCTGACGCTGCTGCTAAAGTAGGCGAAATGATCGCTAAGAAAGCCGTTGAAAAAGAAATTAAATCGGTTGTATTCGACCGTGGCGGTTACCTATTTCACGGCCGTGTAAAGGCTCTTGCTGAAGCTGCACGTGAAAATGGTCTGGAATTTTAATTAAGAAGGAGGGACACATTTAATGCGTCGTAATGATCAGAACAAAAGTGAGTTTGAAGAACGCGTAGTGACGATTAACCGAGTTGCAAAAGTTGTAAAAGGTGGACGTCGTTTCCGTTTTACTGCTCTTGTTGTAGTCGGTGATAAAAATGGCCGTGTTGGTTTCGGAACAGGAAAAGCACAAGAAGTTCCAGAAGCAATCAAAAAGGCAATTGAATCTGCTAAGAAAAACTTAATTGAAGTACCAATGGTTAGAGGAACAACACCACACGAAATTGTTGGACGTTTCGGTGCTGGGCAAGTTCTTATCAAACCTGCAGCACCAGGTACAGGGGTTATCGCAGGTGGACCTGTCCGTGCTGTACTCGAACTAGCAGGAATTACAGATATTCTATCTAAATCTCTTGGTTCAAGCACACCAATTAACATGGTTCGTGCAACAATTCAAGGTCTAGAAAGCTTAAAGCGCGCTGAAGATGTAGCAAGCTTACGTGGAAAAACTGTAGAAGAACTGTTAGGTTAAGGGGGGAAAGACGATGGCTAAAAAACTTGAAATCACCCTTACGAAAAGTGTGATTGGTTCAAAACCAGCACAACGTAAAACAGTACAAGCTCTAGGGCTTAAAAAGATTAATCAAACAGTTGAACATGAAGACAACGTCGCAATTCGCGGTATGATTAATAGAGTGTCTCACTTAGTCACAGTAAACGAACAATAATTCCTATTTTTTTATTAAGGAGGTGCCAATGAAATGAAATTACACGATATGAAACCAGCAGCTGGTGCGCGTAAATCCCGCAAACGTATCGGACGTGGTATCGGATCAGGATTCGGTAAAACTTCTGGTAAAGGTCATAAAGGACAAAACGCTCGTTCAGGTGGAGGAACACGTCTGGGATTTGAAGGTGGTCAAACACCATTATTCCAACGTTTACCTAAACGTGGATTCACAAACATAAACCGTAAAGATTACGCTGTCGTAAATCTTGATAAGTTAAACTTATTTGATGAAGGCACAGAAGTAACACCTGAACTATTATTAGAATTAGGTGTTGTAAGCAATGCGAAATCAGGAATTAAAATTCTTGGTAACGGTACACTTGAGAAAAAGCTTACTGTTAAAGCGAATAAATTCTCTGCTGCTGCTAAAGAAGCAATTGAACAAGCAGGCGGGCAAACAGAGGTGGTTTAATGTTTCAAACAATCTCTAACTTTATGCGCGTTAAAGATATTAGAAATAAAATCCTCTTTACATTGCTCGTACTGATTGTATTTAGGCTAGGTGCATTTATACCTGTTCCAGGTGTAGATGCAACAGCATTGCAACAGACGGATTCTAGTTTAATCGGCTTTTTGAACGTATTTGGCGGTGGTGCGCTTGCTAACTTCTCGATTTTAGCAATGGGAATTATGCCGTATATCACTGCTTCGATCATTATGCAATTATTGCAGATGGACGTTGTACCTAAATTTGCTGAATGGGCAAAACAAGGGGATGTTGGAAGACGTAAATTAGCACAATTTACACGATACTTCACAATCATCCTTGCGTTTGTTCAAGGAACAGCAATGTCATTCGGCTTTAACCGAATGTACGGTGGTATGCTTATAAAAGACGAAAGTATTGCAACGTATGCTGTTATTGCAATCGTACTAACAGCAGGAACTGCATTCTTATTGTGGCTTGGTGAAAAAATTACTGAAAAAGGTGTTGGTAATGGTATTTCCATTATTATCTTTGCGGGAATTGTTGCAGGTATTCCAACTGCAGTTAACCAATATTATGCTACACAAATTCAAGATGCGGGCGACGCGCTATTCATTAAGTTAGGTATTACAGTATTACTCTTAATTGTCATTATTGCAGTGACAGTTGGCGTAATATATGTACAAGAAGCACTCCGTAAAATACCTGTTCAATATGCGAAACGTGCTACGGGACGTGGTCAAATGACTGCGGGGCAACAAACGCATATGCCGTTAAAACTTAATGCGGCAGGTGTTATCCCAGTAATCTTTGCTGCGGCGTTTTTCATAACGCCACAATCATTGGCAGCGTTTTTCGGGGAAAATAAAGTTACAACGACGATTATTAACGTTTTTGACTATACAAACCCAGTAGGGATGGTCATTTATTTAGCGTTAATTATCGCATTCACATATTTCTATGCGTTTATCCAGGTAAATCCTGAAAATGCGGCTGAAAATTTAAAGAAGCAAGGTGCCTATATCCCAGGTATTCGTCCTGGACAAGATACTCAAGATTATTTAACGAGTACTTTGTATAGACTAACATTTGTTGGGGCAATCTTCCTAGCAGTTGTTGCAGTAATGCCGATCTTCTTTATTAATTTGGCGAATCTTCCACAGTCATTACAAATTGGAGGAACAAGTTTACTAATTGTTGTTGGGGTTGCACTCGAATCAATGAAACAACTTGAATCACAACTTGTAAAACGACATTATAAAGGATTTATGAAATAAACTTCTTAATTGAAGTGAAGTGTGGAGGTTAAATCCGTATGAATATTATACTAATGGGTTTGCCGGGTGCTGGTAAAGGTACACAGGCAGACAGTATACTTGAAAAATACGATATTCCTCATATTTCTACAGGCGATATGTTTCGTGCTGCAATCTCTGGGGGAACAGAACTAGGCTTAAAAGCAAAATCGTATATGGATCAAGGAGCATTAGTTCCTGATGAAGTTACGATTGGCATTGTTCGTGAGCGTTTAAGTGAGTCAGACTGTGATAAAGGGTTCCTACTTGATGGATTCCCACGTACAGTTGGGCAAGCTGAAGCACTTGATGAACTTTTAGCTGATATGGACCGCAAGATTGAACATGTGATTAATATCGAAGTGGATCCTGAAGAACTTGTTAAGCGATTAACAGGTAGAAGGATTTGTAAAGTATGTGGAACATCTTACCACTTACAATTCAACCCACCAAAAGTTGAAGATGTTTGTGATAAAGATGGCGGCGAGCTTTATCAACGTGAGGATGATAATCCTGAAACGGTTAAAAATCGCTTAGACGTCAATATGACGCAAACTGCACCATTGTTGGCTTTCTATGAAACAAAAGGTGTGCTGTCTAACATTAATGGACAGCAAGATATTCAAGACGTTTTCAAAGATCTGGACGTTATCCTTCAAGGGAACGCTCAGTAAACCTTTCCGGGCACATGCAATCGCAGTTAATGACTTCTATTTAGAAGGAAGGCTGCGGGGCAGCATGTGAATGCTAGACGGAAAGGGCATTTCACACAAAGAGCTGCAAAAGCATATGATGCCCGGCATAAGAACTGCTGGAGTTCTGCGAGACGTATTCGTTCTGAATTTTACTTATACAATAAGTAGGAAAAGAACTGTCATATCGTAACTTAGGAGCTCATGTACGGCACTCTGGACGGTCGTGTTCCATTCCGGTGCGTTAATCATTCTCTATTGAAAAATAGTGGTAATGGACTCCGGGAACCAATATGGCAGACGTCTTTCGAACATCACTCTTGCGTTCCAGACATATGTTGAAAAAGCTTTAAAGGCGACTAATGCCGATTGATGGTGAGAACCTTTAATGATAACAGAAGGGAGACGGGAATGATGGCGAAAGACGATGTAATTGAAGTCGAAGGAACTGTAGTTGAAACGTTGCCGAACGCAATGTTCAAAGTAGAATTAGAAAACGGTCATACGATTCTTGCACATGTGTCAGGAAAAATTCGTATGCACTTTATTCGCATCCTACCTGGCGACAAAGTAACTATGGAACTTTCGCCCTACGATTTAACACGCGGTCGAATTACGTACCGTTTCAAATAAACTTTTGCACTCCGGAATATGAAGGAGGTTGTGTAAGATGAAAGTTAGAGCATCTGTAAAACCGATCTGTGAAAAATGTAAAGTTATTCGCAGACGTGGGCGAGTAATGGTAATCTGTGAAAATCCAAAACATAAACAAAGACAAGGTTAATATTAAAGGAGGTGCGCAATTCTTATGGCACGTATAGCTGGTGTAGACATTCCGCGCGATAAGCGCATTGTTATTTCGTTAACATATGTTTTCGGAATCGGTAAAACGACTGCGAAACAAGTATTAGCAACTGCTGGTGTATCTGAAGATACTCGAGTTCGTGACTTAACGGATGCAGAACTAGACAAAATTCGTACAGAAATTGACAAGTTAAAAGTTGAAGGTGACTTACGTCGTGAAACTTCACTTAACATTAAACGTCTGATGGAAATCGGAAGCCTTCGTGGTATCCGTCACCGTCGTGGACTTCCTGTACGCGGACAAAACACTAAAAACAACGCACGTACTCGTAAGGGTGCTAAACGCGCGGTTAGAAAATAATTTATAGGTAAAGGAGGTTTCTTCTTAACATGGCAAAAAGACAAGTCTCACGTAAACGTCGCGTGAAAAAGAATATCGAAAGCGGTATTGCACATATCCGCTCGACGTTCAACAACACAATCGTAACAATTACTGATACACAAGGGAATGCTCTGTCATGGTCAAGTGCTGGTGCATTAGGCTTCAGAGGTTCACGTAAATCTACTCCATTTGCTGCACAAATGGCTGCTGAAACAGCTGCTAAAACTGCAATGGAACACGGACTGAAAAACTTAGAAGTAACTGTTAAAGGACCAGGTGCTGGTCGTGAAGCGGCTATCCGTTCACTACAAGCTGCTGGACTAGAAGTTACTGCAATCCGTGACGTAACACCGGTTCCACATAACGGATGCCGTCCACCAAAACGTCGTCGTGTATAATAAAAGGTTTTGACTCCATTTGATTGAGAAACGTGATTTTTGTCAAAGATAAATTGTATGAATGTAATTTGTTGACATGAAAGTCGATTTCAAGATGGAAAGGCCATTTTATACGATGTTTCGAAGGAGGGTAAACGAATGATCGAAATTGAAAAGCCGAAAATTGAGACAGTAGAAATAAGCGAAGATTCCAAGTTTGGAAAGTTTATCATTGAACCGTTAGAACGTGGATATGGGAATACTTTAGGGAATTCTTTAAGACGTATTCTTCTTTCCTCTTTACCGGGAGCGGCTGTTACATCTATTCAAATTGATGGTGTTTTACATGAGTTCTCAGCAGTCGAAGGTGTTGTTGAAGACGTTGCATCTATCATTTTGAATGTAAAACAACTTGCACTCAAAATCTATTCGGATGAAGAAAAAGTCATTGAGGTAGACGTAAAAGGCGAAGGTGTTGTAACTGCAGCTGATATTACACATGACAGTGATGTGGAAATTTTAAATCCTGAGCAAAAAATTGCTACATTAGGAAAGAATGGACACTTACGTATGCGTATGTACGCAATGCGTGGTCGTGGGTATGCGCCAGCAGATATGAACAAACGTGAAGATCTTGCAATTGGTGTAATTCCAGTTGACTCGATTTACACACCCGTTTCACGCGTAAACTTCCAAGTGGAAAATACTCGAGTAGGTCAATTAACGCATTTTGATAAGTTAACATTAGATGTTACGACAAATGGCAGCATTGGTCCGAAAGAAGCTGTCGCACTAGGAGCAAAAATCCTCACTGAGCATTTAAACATATTCGTAAACATGACAGATGAAGCGCAAACTGCTGAAATTATGGTAGAAAAAGAAGAAGATCAGATTGAAAAAGTATTGGAAATGACTATTGAAGAACTTGATCTTTCTGTCCGTTCTTATAACTGCCTAAAACGAGCAGGCATCAATACTGTTCTTGAATTATCGAGTAAAACAGAAGAAGAAATGATGAAAGTACGAAACCTTGGCCGTAAATCACTTGAAGAAGTGAAGGCGAAGTTAGTAGATCTTAATCTTGAGTTACGCACTGAAGATTGATTTTATAGGTTGAAGGAGGGAAATTTTTATGGCATACAGAAAATTAGGACGTACAAGTTCACAACGTAAAGCGTTGCTTCGCGACCTTACAACTGATCTTATCGTACATGAGCGTATTGAAACGACAGAAGCAAAAGCAAAAGAGCTTCGTTCAGTCGTTGAAAAAATGATTACTCTTGGAAAACGTGGTGACTTACACGCACGTCGCCAAGCTGCACAATTCATGCGTCGTGATTACACTACGTCAACGAATGAAGCAGGTAAAGAAGTTAAAACATACGCAATCCAAAAACTTTTTGATGATGTTGCACCACGTTACGCTGAGCGTCAAGGTGGATACACACGCATCATGAAAATGGGACCTCGTCGTGGAGACGGAGCACCTGTTGTAGTGATTGAACTTGTTTAATTTGATTCAATAAGTTTAAGGGTGTGTCCGGCATAGTTTGTCGGTCCACACCCTTTTTTTAAAAGATTTATACGACAATTTAAAGCTGAGTGTTACGATTGGTCAGTAGGTACTGATCTGGTCTAGCTCTACGTACCTCATCCGCAATTTCGGATTGAGCACCCGATATTGTGAATAGCTAATGCGCGTTTCTTCGGATGAGGTGCGCGCTTTTTTTATTTTACTAAAGTTAAAGCACCTAATTTTTTAAGTACTTGCAAATTGTTTGCACAGCTTGAAATTCTTTAGGTGCTTTAATTGTTTATGGAGGTGGAGGTAGTGAAGGAAATCTTATCCGTTAACGATGTCTCTTTTGCTTATCCAACCGAGAATCAAAAGAAGAATAGGAAAGCAATTGATCATGTTTCATTTTCAATTAATGATGGAGAATGGATCGCAATTGTCGGACATAATGGTTCAGGGAAATCGACACTTGCAAAATTAATGATTGGACTATTATTTCCCGATGAGGGAGATATTCGCTTGTTTTTGGAGGAAGTAACGGAAGAAACAATATGGGAACTACGCTCGAAAATGGGCATTGTTTTTCAAAATCCTGATAACCAATTCGTTGGTTCTACAGTGCAGGATGATGTTGCTTTCGCACTTGAAAACAAAGGCGTACCATTTGAAGAAATGGTGAAAATCGTCCATGAATCATTGGAGCTTGTTAAAATGGAAGAATTTCTAAATCACGAGCCTCATCATTTATCGGGTGGACAAAAGCAGCGCGTTGCCATTGCGGGTGCACTTGCTTTAAAGCCGGAACTCCTCATTATGGATGAAGCGACGTCGATGCTTGATCCACAAGGAAGAGACGAAGTGATACGAATTGTATCTTCTTTAAAAGAATCGACAAATTTAACGGTCATTTCGATTACACATGATCTTGAAGAAGCGAGACTTGCGGACCGGATTATTGTGATGAATGAAGGAAAAATGCTTTTCACGGGGACACCTGAAGAAGTATTTGCACAGCAGGAAATTTTAACGTCAATTGGTTTGGACATTCCGTTTGCGATGAATTTATCAAACTTAATACGGAAAAATGGTTTAGCATTAAATGGTGAATATATGACAGAAGAAGAATTGGTGAATGAACTATGGACATCTCACTTCAACAAGTAGGGTATTTATACGGAAAGGATACACCTTTTGAAAAAAGAGCCTTGCATGAAGTCAATGCGATGATTCAATCGGGTTCTTATACGGCAATTGTGGGTCATACAGGTTCGGGGAAGTCAACGTTACTGATGCATTTGAATGGTCTTTTAAAGCCTTCTGAGGGCGTCGTAAGCGTGGGAGAACTCGATATAGACCGGAAAACAAAAGCGAAAAAATTAAAGGAAACTAGACGTCGAGTGGGCATTGTATTTCAATTTCCAGAGCATCAGTTGTTTGAAGAGACGGTGTTGAAAGATATCATGTTTGGTCCTTTAAATTATGGCGTGCCAGAAGATGAAGCTGAAAAAAGAGCTTATGAACTTTTGGAATTACTAGGTTTGCCTAAAGACGTTGCCGATCAATCACCTTTTGAGCTATCAGGTGGTCAAATGCGACGTGTAGCGATTGCAGGAGTACTTGCTTTTAACCCTTCTATATTGGTATTAGACGAGCCGACTGCAGGGCTAGATCCGCGTGGGCGACATGAAATTATGGAGTTATTTCATACTTTACATAAGAAAGAAAATCTCACGACGATTCTTGTGACACATAGTATGGAAGATGCCGCTAAGTATGCTGACCAAGTGATCGTCATGCATGGTGGAACGGCTGTAATGAGTGGCTCGCCTGAAGAAGTATTTGCAGATGAAAAGAAGTTACAAGCGTACCGATTAGGTGTACCAAGGACGGTTAAATTTCAAAGAGATATCGAAAAGTTAATCGGCCGAAGCTTAGAAGGAATTGCTTTAACAGAAGAAGCGTTGGCAAAAATGATTGTTACGGCTGCAAAGGGGGATTTGTCATGTTAGAAAAGATGATTTTCGGGCGTTTTATACCGGGACAATCTTTTGTGCATCGACTAGATCCGCGGTCAAAATTGCTTTTTGTATTACTCTTTGTTTTCGCTGTTTTTTTGGCGAATAATGTTGCGACATATGCATTATTACTTAGTTTTACACTGCTCGTTATTATGGCTTCGCGCATTCGGCTCTACTTTCTTTTAAATGGTTTAAAGCCTATTTTATTTTTAATCATATTCACTTTTTTCATGCATCTATTTTTCACGAGAGAAGGCGTTTTACTCGTCGATTGGAAAATGATTAAAGTTTATGAAGAAGGTTTGCGCCAAGGGATTTTCATTTCATTGCGCTTTCTTGTACTCGTTCTCATTACATCGATTTTAACATTGACGACATCGCCAATTTCAATTACTGATGGAATGGAAGATTTACTCGGTCCTTTTAAACGTTTTAAATTACCTGTTCACGAACTAGCGTTAATGATGTCTATTTCACTGCGATTTATTCCAACGTTAATGGACGAAACGGATAAAATATTAAAAGCACAACTTGCCCGGGGCTCTGATATTAGCTCGGGAACATTAAAAGAACGCGTTCGAGCAGTGATTCCTTTGCTTGTACCTCTTTTTGTCAGTGCTTTTAAACGAGCAGAAGATTTGGCAGTTGCGATGGAAGTTCGTGGTTATAGAGGCGGCGAAGGACGTACGAGATATCGTCAATTGAAATGGGATTTTCGCGATACCATTGCGATGATTTTACTCGTTGTGCTAGTCGGTTCTCTTTATTTTTTAAGAGGCTAGGAGGCGTAAGGAATGGGTCGTGTAAAAGCGACTGTTGCTTATGACGGGACAAATTTTGCGGGCTATCAATCCCAACCCGGTATGAGAACAGTCCAATCAGAAATTGATAAAGCACTTGTTAAAATTCATAAAGATAAAAGTGCTCATTCAGTTGCAAGTGGCAGGACGGATGCAGGTGTTCATGCGAATGGACAAGTGATTCATTTTGATACGTCACTGACATTGGCGGTGGATCGTTGGAAAATGGCTTTGAATGTTTTATTGCCGACAGATATTCGAATCGTTCAAGTAGAATATGTGAATGAAGATTTTCATGCGCGCTATTCTGCAACTGGAAAAACGTATATCTTTAAATGGTCGTATGCGGAAGTTCATAGTCCGTTTGAAAGGAATTATTCAGTTCATCTTGAAAAATGGCGCCCGAACGTTGAGAAAATGAAAGAAGCGGCACAGCATTTTATCGGCACACATGATTTCACGAGTTTTTGTTCGTCGAAAACAGCTACTTCTAATCGTGTACGCACAGTAAGAGAGTTGTCATTAGTCCAAGAAGGCGAAGAACTCATCATGACGATAGAAGGTGATGGTTTTCTTTACAATATGGTTCGAACGATTGCAGGGATGTTGCTAGCGGTCGGAAAAGGTTGGTATGAGCCGGAAGAAGTGAAGGATATCCTCGCTTTAAAAGACAGGCAGGCAGCAAGTAAAACGGCACCAGCGCATGGGCTTTATTTAGAAAATGTGACGTATGATTAATGCAAAAAAAAGATAAATGATACGGGATTTTTTGTTTTGAAATGAAGAATTCAGCGTCAAAAATGACTTTAAATGAATTCAGATAAAACGGAACAACTTTCCCACGTGTTTTTTCTCAAAACGCTTGACTAAAAGGGGAATCCATTATATTATTAGTAATGGTATTTCTAAGACCCCACAATTATGCCCCGGAAGGTTATTTGTGTTTAGGGATATAGATTAAATCGGGAAATTTACTGTTAATTAGGAGGAAAAAAATATGCGTACAACATTCATGGCAAAAGGCCACGAAGTAGAACGTAAATGGTATGTTGTCGACGCTGAAGGTCAAACGCTTGGTCGTTTAGCTTCTGAAGTTGCAGCACTTTTACGTGGAAAACATAAACCAACATTCACACCTCACGTTGATACAGGTGATCACGTGATTATTATCAATGCTGAAAAAATTCAACTGACAGGTAACAAACTTAAAGATAAGAAATATTACCGTCACTCAGGTTACACAGGTAGCTTAAAAGAGCGTACTGCACTTGAAATGCGCACAAACTACCCAACAAAAATGCTTGAGCTTGCAATTAAAGGAATGCTTCCAAAAGGTCCTTTAGGTAGCCAGACATTCAGAAAATTAAACGTATATGCTGGGTCAGATCACCCACATGCAGCACAACAACCAGAAGTTTACGAGCTTCGTGGATAATAAGAGGAGGAAATAACTTTGGCACAAGTACAATATCTCGGCACTGGCCGTCGTAAAAGTTCAGTAGCTCGTGTACGTCTAGTACCTGGTGATGGACAAATTATCATCAACAATCGTGACGTAGAAGACTACGTACCATTCGAAACATTACGTGAAGTAATTAAACAACCATTAGT
This sequence comes from uncultured Sporosarcina sp., assembly GCA_947644645.1. Taxonomy (GTDB): domain Bacteria; phylum Bacillota; class Bacilli; order Bacillales_A; family Planococcaceae; genus Sporosarcina. Next base: position 65,617 of record CANSAF010000001.1, read on the forward strand.
AGCAACTGAAACATTAGGAAGCTACAACGTTTTAGTAAACGTTCATGGTGGTGGATTTACAGGTCAAGCTGGCGCAATCCGTCACGGCGTTGCACGTGCACTATTAAACGTTGACCCGGACTTCCGTCCAACACTTAAATCAGCAGGATTCTTAACACGTGACTCACGTATGAAAGAACGTGCGAAATACGGTTTCCGCGGCGCTCGTCGTAAACCACAATTCTCAAAACGTTAATTTTACATTACTCGTTTCAAAACCCTTTCTCACTTTGGTGGGAGAGGGTTTTTTGGTTTAAACATACATGTATATTTAAACTTGCTGTATAAGGTTAGGTTTATCTTTCACATCGGATAAAATCTCCTGCAGCATAGATTCTTTAAATCATAAGAGAACTCCTTGAAATAGATTTGATACTTACGAGATGTATCCGTATGCTACAAATTAGAACGTGAATGTTATACTTCGTGTATAGAATAGTGTGGAAACTTCCTCCATACTTGAATAAGGAGGTGTGAAAAATATGATAAGTACGAATTTAAAACGACTAAGAAATATCCATCAATACACTCAGGAAATGCTAGCTGAGGAACTAGGCGTATCTCGCCAAGTCATCGCCAAATGGGAGCGAGGAGAATCTACACCGGATCTTTATTTTTGTGTGAAACTAGCAGAGCTATATAATGTTACATTAGATAATTTAGTAAATTATAACGAAAGTGAAGTTGGTTTATCGGTTCCACCGAAAGGTAAACATTTATTTGGATCCACAACTGTTGGAGATAGAGGTCAAATCGTTATTCCAAAAAAGGCTCGGGAAGTTTTTCATATAAAAGCAGGGGATACTTTAATTATAGTTGGTGATGAGGAGAGAGGTCTAGCGATTATTCCTCAATCTTACATGCAAGGATTTTTCCCTCCTAATGTGTTCTTAAGGGAGGAGGATGACAAATGATTGCAATTATGACTGAAAAGTTATCAAAAGAATATGGTGAAATAAAAGCAGTTGATGAAGTTTCTATCCAGGTGAACAAGGGAGAGGTATTTTCATTATTAGGTATGAATGGTGCTGGGAAATCAACTTTGATCAAAATGCTGTGTTGTCTAGTCAAGCCTAGCGGAGGGAAAGCAGCTATATTAGGACATGATGTAATGAACGAGACGAGTCAGGTAAAACAAGTTATTGCTGTGGCTCCACAAGAAACAGCTATTGCTCCCAATTTAACTGTCTATGAAAACTTAGAGCTTATGGCAGGCATTCATGGTTTTTTAAAAAAGGAAAAAACGCGGAAAGTGAATGAAATGATGAATACATTCTCGCTTTACCCTTTCGGTAAGCAGAAAGGTAAGACCTTATCAGGTGGTTGGAAGAGGAGATTAAGTATCGCAATGGCATTAGTCAGTGAACCAGATATTTTATTTTTAGACGAGCCAACTGTTGGACTTGATTTGTTAGCAAGAAGAGAGCTTTGGGGAGTTATAAAAGATTTAAAAAACAAAGTGACTATTATTTTAACGACCCATTATTTAGAAGAAGCAGAGAGTCTATCAGATCGCATATGTATATTACAAAAGGGAAAAATAAAAGCTTTAGGAACAGTCGATGAATTAATTGATGAAACAAGTACCACCACATTTGAAGATGCATTTGTTCATTTGGTTATGGAGGAAAGTGTATGATGAAAACGCTTATTTTTAGCTCACGTACAATGAAGGAAATAATTCGCGACCCCATTTCTTTGTTTTTTGGACTAGCGTTCCCAGTCATTCTTCTGATTCTATTAACTTTAATAAATAAAAATATACCAACAAATCAATTTGACATAGTTTATCTAACACCAGGAATTGCTGTATTTGGATTGTCATTTATGGCTTTGTTCGCCGGACAAATTATTGCAAAAGATAGAACTAGTGAATTTTTAACTAGGCTCTTTACAACACCGATGAAAGCAAAAGATTTCATACTTGGTTATACGTTTCCGCTCCTTCCAATGGCTTTTATACAAATAGTATTATGTTTTGTTGTAGCACTATTTTTAGGAATGGAGTTTACTTTTGCAATCATTATAACAATACTCTCCATCTTACCAATAGGAGTTGTTTTTATTTGTTCTGGGCTTTTACTTGGCAGTATATTAAGTGAAAAGGCAGTAGGTGGAGTTTGCGGTGCATTGCTGACGAATGTGACGGCTTGGTTCTCAGGCGCATGGTTCGATGTTGAGTTAGTTGGTGGCATATTTGAAAAGATTGCTTATGTACTTCCTTTTTTTCATGCAGTAGAAGTGGGAAGAGCGGGGATGACAGGTCAATATGCCGCTATGTTTCCAGATTTATGGTGGGTACTTGGATATAGTATCGTTATCAGTATATTAGCGGTTTACGTATTTCGAAAGAAGATGAGTTTATAATAGAAATATAATTACATTTACTTTTGATAGAGGTATTTTCGAACAGAATGGAAATAACAAATCCTGGTCCTCCGTTAATAAATATAAAGCGTTTTTTTAGATAGCCCGCCTAGATCAAGAAATGAAATGCTAGTATTCTCAGCAAGCCATGAAGGTATGAAGCTTATATTTTGACTTACTGCTTTTTTATAAAGGAAATTGAATATTATAAAATGGTATTGCCCTTTTTCGGTTTTCTTGGAAAAGGGTTATTTTATTTTGTTATGTCTTCAAAAGTAACTGATTAACTTTATACCCTTTCACGTGTATCTTTTCGAAAATTGAGTTACGATAATAAGTATCACAGAGTTAATAGGGAGGAAAAGAGCAAGATGAAGAAATTTCCCAAAGATGCGATGCGTATGTTAAAAGAGACGAGTCGCACATTTTATATTCCAATTACTTTTTTACAGAAAGAACTAAAACATGCGGTTGCATCGGCTTATTTAGTATTCCGTGCAATTGATGAAATTGAAGATGATGAACGATTAGATAATGATGTTAAACATGATATTTTAATGCAAGTGAGTGAACTTTTTAAAACGCCATTCGACAATGAGGCATACTTGCGTATATTAGGGGATACGAAGGAACAATTACCAGAAGTAGCGATTCGTTTAGAGGAGTGGCTCGAAGCTTGTCCAGAAGAAGCTTTATCAATTGTCATGGACGCGGCAAATGAAATGGCATACGGGATGGCGAAATGGTCAAAAGTCAATTGGAACATCGAGACACGTGAAGATTTAGATGACTATACATACTATGTCGCGGGTCTTGTCGGTGTGATGCTTTCTGATTTATGGGCATTATATGCGGGAGAAAAAACAGACCGAGAACTGGCGATTGGTTATGGTAGAGGACTGCAAGCGGTGAATATTTTACGCAATGAAGAAGAAGATATGGACGAGCGTGGTGTTAGTTTTGTACCAGATGGTTGGACGCGTCAAGATTTATTTGATTATGCCAATGAAAATTTAGCGCAAGCAGATGAATATATGAAGTCGCTTACGAAGAAAAGCGTCTTGCTATTTTGTCGTTTGCCGCTTGCATTGGCACATAAAACATTGAAAGCGATGGAAGAAGGTCGCGAGAAAATGACACGTGCAGAAGTTGAAGAAACGGTGAAAGATGTACAAATAAAAGCCTAAAAATGATTGAACATGCATATCTTAAAATACGTTAAATGATTGATTTTACGATAAAAGTAGGTAGTATAATGACAAATTCAATTGAACAAAGAAAGTCTGAGCATATTCAAATTTCATTAAACGAGCAAGTGACCGGTGAGTCTATTTCTACAGGTTTAGCAACTTATCGATTTATGCATAACGCACTTCCTGAAATTGCATTTGACGAAATATCGATGACGACAGAATTTCTAAATCATAATTGTCGTACACCTTTTTTAATCAGTTCTATGACGGGCGGCACTGAATTTGCAGAAAAAATTAACAGGAATTTAGCAATCGCAGCTGAAGCACAAGGTTGGATTTTTGCGCTAGGATCGACACGAGCATTATTGGATAACGACAGTCACCGGGCGTCTTTTCTGATGAGAAAATATGCGCCGAGTGTACCAATCATTGCAAATTTAGGGGCAGTCCAATTAAATTACGGTTATGGATTTGACGAATGCCAAAAGATTATTGAGAAGACGGAAGCAGATATGCTTGTCCTTCATTTAAATAGTATTCAAGAAGTCATTCAACCGAATGGCGATACAAATTTTAGTGGCTTATTACAGAAAATAGAGCAATTATGTCGGAAATTAACTGTTCCAATCGGTGTAAAAGAAGTTGGTTGGGGTATTGACGGATTGATAGCGAGAAAATTAAAAGATGTTGGAATTGCATTTATTGATGTAGCGGGCGCAGGTGGTACTTCTTGGAGTCAAGTTGAAAAGTTTCGCTCTACAGATCCAATTAAGCGTGCAGCTGCAGAAGCTTTTACAGACTGGGGCATCCCGACGACTGAAGCGATTCAACTAGTTCGAAAAGATGTTGGAACATTACCAATCATTGCAAGTGGCGGCATAGATTCAGGCGTGGATGGTGCAAAAACGATTGCATTGGGCGCGGATTTTGTAGGAATAGGGCGCGCAATTTTAAAAGCGGCAACTGAAAGTCCGGAAAAAGTAATCGAAGCAATGCAAATAAAAGAAATGGAATTACGAATGGCGATGTTTGGAATCGGAGTTAAAACAATTCAAGAATTAAAAGAAACAACACGTTTGAAAAGAATTGCCAGTTTGTTCTAGGAGGTGATTATGGATGCATTTTAATAATCAAAAAATACTACCTGCCGCAAGGAATATTAAGCAATTTGAACAATTACTGAAAACCGATTTTCAATATATTGTGCTATTAGAAGTTCATATTAGTCATTTAAAGAAGTTGAAAACAGAGGCTAGTAAAAATGAAAAGAAACTCATTATTCATGCGGATTTAATTCAAGGATTGAAAACAGATAATTATGCAGCCGACTTTTTATGTAATGAAATTAGGCCTGCGGGGATTATTTCAACGCGTGCGAATATGATCCAAAAAGCAAAGGGCAAAGGGATTATTGCGATTCAAAGAATGTTTTTATTGGATACGATTGCACTTGAAAAAAGTTATACACTGATTGAAATGGCTGAGCCAGATTATATTGAAATGTTACCTGGAGTGATTCCAGAGCTGATTAGTGAAGTACGTGAAAGAACGGGAATTCCGATTATTAATGGTGGGCTTATTCGTACAAAAAAGCATATTGAGAATGCGTTGGCAGCAGGAGCAATTGCAGTTACGACATCTGATAAAACATTGTGGGCGGATCACGTTTGAAGTATAAGTTAAAGAAAAATTTAAAAATCTTGTTGACATAGGAATTTTAATCTCGTATACTGTCGATAAGTTAATAGCAAGTGGTTGAGTTTAGGAGCCCACATTTAAAGAAACGCGTAATGCAGTTTCTTTAAATGTGGGCTTTTTTTGTATCAATTCTTGCATACAAAAAGGAGGAAGAGATATGACACCTTTTCTAGGAGAATTAATTGGAACGATGGTTTTAATTATTTTTGGTGGCGGTGTTGTTGGTGGTGTACTCATGAAAAAGTCCAAAGCAGAAGATGCAGGCTGGATTGTGATTACAGTTGGTTGGGGTCTTGCCGTGACGATGGGTGTTTATGCAGTAGGAAATTATAGTGGAGCACATTTAAATCCGGCGGTGACATTGGGATTTGCAACAATTGGTGATTTCCCTTGGGCGGATGTTCCGATGTATCTTGTTGCGCAAATGATTGGTGCAATATTAGGTGCAGTAATTGTTTACTTTCAATACCTACCACATTGGGGCGAAACCGAAGACCAAGGTGCAAAGTTATCTGTATTTGCAACAATTCCAGCGATTCGTCATCCACTTTCAAACGTGATTAGTGAGGTAGTTGGTACATTTGTACTTGTGCTAGGATTACTTGCAATTGGTGCGAACGAATTTACAGAAGGATTGAATCCGCTAATTGTTGGTGCGTTAATTGTTGCGATTGGTTTATCATTAGGGGGCACAACAGGTTATGCGATTAACCCAGCGAGAGATTTAGGTCCACGTATTGCTCATTTCTTCTTGCCGATTCCAGGAAAAGGAACGTCGGATTGGAAGTACGCATGGGTTCCTGTAGTAGGTCCAATTCTTGGTGGTGTCTATGGCGCATTATTTTATCAAAAGTTTTTTGAAGGCGTTAACAATCCAGCGTTTTGGGTTGTGAGTATAGTCATTCTAGCTATTTTTGCTGCTGCACAAGTTTCTATTCGTAAGATAAATGCCATTCATAATTAAAAATGAAAGCGTTTCAATTGCGGGAATGTAGGAAATGGTAAATCTATAAGGGCAAGTTGGAAGATTAGACGAATGTTAGTTTGATTTTGATCATAATAATCATTGATGGAGGAGAAGAAGATGACTGAAAAGTATATTTTAGCAATCGATCAAGGAACAACAAGTACGCGTGCAATTTTATTTGACAAGGACGGAAATATTTTTCATACGGCACAGCAAGAATTTCGTCAGTATTTCCCAAAGGCAGGCTGGGTTGAACATAATGCACATGAAATTTGGAGTTCAGTGTTAGCTGTTTTGGCAAATGCATTGTCTGAGAAAAATATTTCAGCGAGTCAAATTGCTGGTATTGGTATTACGAATCAACGTGAAACAGCAGTTGTTTGGGATAAGAAAACAGGGAATCCGGTGTATAATGCGATTGTTTGGCAATCAAGACAAACTGCTGAAATTTGTAATGAGTTAGTCGAAAACGGTTACAATGATTTGTTTAGAGATAAAACAGGTTTACTGATTGACGCGTATTTCTCGGGGACGAAAGTGAAATGGATTTTGGATAATGTTGAAGGTGCAAGAGAAAAAGCAGAGCGTGGCGATCTCTTATTCGGCACAATTGACACATGGTTAATTTGGCGATTAACAGGTGGAAAAACGCATGTGACAGACTATTCGAACGCATCACGTACGTTAATGTATAATATTTATGATTTAAAATGGGATGAGGAACTTCTTGATATTTTAGGTGTTCCAGCATCGATGTTACCAGAAGTAAAACCTTCATCTGAAATTTACGGTTATACAGATGAAGTTCATTTCTTTGGCGAATCAACACCAATCGCAGGAATTGCGGGAGATCAGCAAGCGGCATTATTCGGTCAGGCATGTTTTGAAACTGGGATGGTAAAAAACACTTATGGTACGGGCTGCTTTATGTTGATGAATACGGGCGAGAAAGCGGTTAAATCTGATAATGGATTACTAACGACGATTGCTTGGGGAATCGACGGGAAAGTAGAGTATGCACTAGAAGGAAGTATTTTCGTTGCTGGTTCTGCTGTACAGTGGTTACGCGACGGGATGAGGATGTTCCGTGATTCTGCTGAAAGTGAAGCTTATGCAGTGCGTGTAGATTCAACAGAAGGTGTCTATGTTGTGCCTGCGTTCGTTGGACTGGGTACGCCATACTGGGAAAGTGATGTTAGAGGTGCGGTATTCGGCTTAACACGTGGTACGGAAAAAGAACATTTTATCCGTGCAACGCTAGAATCACTTGCTTATCAAACGAAAGATGTATTAGACGCAATGGAAGCGGATTCAGGTATTTCATTGAAGAAATTACGTGTAGATGGCGGGGCTATTTCAAATAATTTCTTAATGCAGTTCCAATCGGATATTTTAGATGTACCAGTAGAATGCCCAGGTATTAGTGAAACAACGGCGCTTGGTGCAGCTTATCTAGCAGGTTTAGCAGTTGGATTCTGGAAGGATCAAGCCGAAATTGCAACGCACTGGCATTTGGATCGTTCATTTGAATCTGGTATGGATGAAAGTAAGCGTGAGGAATTGTATGATGGTTGGAAGAAAGCAGTAAACGCGACAATCGCATTTAAATAAAAAAGAAAGGGCTGTTTTCAAAAGTAAATATTAAACTTTTGAAACAGCTCTTATTTTAATTTTGAAATGGATGGACATATCTTTTTCTCTTACTACGTATAGTAGAAGAAAAAGGCGGTGTCTAAAAGTGAAACGTTGGTTAATCATTGGTGTTTTGCTTGTCTGTTCTTTAGGTATTGTTATGTATGGTGTACAGGCATCGGATCGTACTTTTTTTATGCCTGAAGAATTTGCAGGGATTAAAATTGTAATTGATCCGGGGCATGGTGGACCAGACGGCGGGGCATCTTCGGGAGAAGTGGTTGAACGCGATATCACATTAAATATATCGCATGCGCTTGTGAAACGTTTGGAGAAAAAAGGTGCGACTGTTATTATGACTCGAAAAAAAGAAGGAGATGCACTTGCTGAACATGCACCTGACGAACAGTTTGGCTCATTAAGACAAAGAAAGTTAGCGGATTTACAATTGCGTGAGAAAATCGCAGTGGAGGAAAATCCAGATGTTTTTATTAGTGTGCATGTGAATGCAATTCCTGATGAAAAATGGCGCGGTGCTCAAGTGTTTTATCATAAAGGTGGGCATCCAGGTGGTGAATTTTTAGCGAAGGCAATTCAATCATCTTTCCAGAGTAATTTAAAAAATACGGATCGTGAAGCATTGGCAATTAGCGGCGTCTATTTATTAAAAAAATCGCCTGTACCTTCTGTGCTTGTAGAGACGGGGTTTATTTCAAATGAAGAAGAAAAGCAATTGTTAATTGATCCGAAGTATCAGGAGAAAATTGCTGACGCAATATTGGAAGGAATCCAAGAATTTTTAAATGCGGAAGAAATGTGAAGCTTGTTCCATCGTTTGCGTACACCCTTTGTGCTATACTAAAATGAGATATGAATATAATATTCAAGGGGTGTCAAAGTTGATAGACGAGCAAAAAGTACACGAACTAGTAGGTCAGTTGAAAGATCCGTTTTTACATAAAAAACTTGCAGAAACGGAAGGCATTACCCAAGTATCAATTAATGTTGAGAAAAAGCATGTGAGTGTGAAATTAGCAATCGCAAAAGTAAACACTGCGGAGCAACTACCATTCCAAATGAAAGTCGTCGATACATTGAAGGCAGCAGGAGCGGAATCTGTTGGTATTCGTTTTGAAGAACTTTCACAAGACGTATTAAATAAATTTAGAGGTACAGCAACAGAGTCAGAAGCACAAGATATTTTATCACCATTAAGTGATGTTGAATTTATTTCGATTGCATCAGGCAAGGGTGGCGTTGGGAAATCAACCGTTTCTGTAAATCTTGCGGTAGCGCTTGCAAGACTTGGAAAAAAGGTTGGTTTAATCGACGCAGATATTTATGGATTTAGTGTTCCAGATATGATGGGCGTTACAGAAATGCCAAAAGTGAGTGGGGAACGTATCATTCCGGTTGAAAGACTCGGTGTTAAAGTCATTTCAATGGGCTTTTTCGTGGAAGACAATGCACCTGTTGTTTGGCGTGGTCCAATGTTAGGGAAAGCTTTAGATCAATTTTTCCGTGATGTTGACTGGGGAGATTTAGATTACTTATTACTTGACTTACCACCAGGAACTGGGGATGTTGCGCTTGATATTCACCAAATGCTTCCAACATCTAAAGAAATTATTGTGACAACACCGCATCCAACAGCCGCATTTGTTGCTGCGCGTGCGGGGGCGATGGCACTTCAAACGGATCATGAACTATTAGGGGTTATTGAAAATATGTCATGGTTCGAGTCGAAAACAAGTGGTGAGCGTGAGTATGTGTTCGGTACAGGCGGTGGAAATCGTTTAGCGGAAGAGCTTCGGACAGACTTATTAGGACAAATTCCACTAGGGCAACCGGATTGGGATGAAGAAGACTTTGCACCTTCTGTTTATGCGGGTGATCATCCAATTGGAAAGATTTATACAGAAATTGCACAAGAAGTCATAAATAAGAAAAAATAATAGAAGAAAGGCGTTCAGCATACCAAATAATAAAATGATATTCTGAACGCCTTCTTTTTATTAGCCAGATCCTTCGTCTTCTTTCTTTTTAGGCTTTTCTTCACTTTTTTTATCTTCTTTTTTATTGTCTTCACTGGACTTTCCAGCTTCTTGAATTAATTTTTCCCATTTCATTTGCAAAAGCGGACTATTGATTGTTTCTTCAATTGCTTTTTCATATTGCTCTTTCATCGTTGAAGATTTCATGATTTCTTCTAATTGCTTTTGCATATCAGGTTGTTTAAAAAAAGATTCTAATTGCTTTTGGAAAGAAGCGTCGTCCATGAGACCTTTCATAACGTCTTCTTGCTGTTCTTTTAGGCTTTTTGCAATAGATTCAGTGAATTTTGGATCTTCGAATGCTGTTTTCCAAAAGTCATCTCCTTTTTCTGATAATAAGGTTTCTTCAATTGATTTTTTAACTTCAGGTTGCTCTAAAACGAGTAGCTCTCTAAAGTCTTCTTCTGCTAATATTTTCCGTAATGTCTTTTTTCCTTCTTCTGTTTGAATTGCGTCTGCCATCATTTTTTTCATTTCATCAAAAGATGGATTTGCTTGTTGGGGAGCTGCACACGCCGAGAGAAGAAGGACGATGATGAATCCTTGGATAAGTTTTATTTTCACGGGATTTTCTTCATTCCCTTCTACATGTTCTTTTCAATTATTGTTCACATATTTTCGGAAAATATGCATAAGACAACAATTGAAATAGATTTTTTGTGAAATCGTTGATACACTTAAGAGAATAATGAAAACGGAGGAACACTGTTTTGACGATACGAAATTGGTTTAAATTTTTCTTTAATGCACTTTGGATTGGTGGCCTTGTCACTGCAATTGCGGGTTTAATTGTTCGTTGGGATTTCTTTAATGGATATATACAATCGGGAGAAATCTGGCAGTTTCTTGGGGCACTTTTATGGATGGTCTTTTTAGGATTTACAATGAGTGTTGTAGCCCAGATGGGATTCTTTGCTTATTTAACAGTCCATCAGTTCGGCGTCAATATTTTTAAAACCTTAACACTTTGGAATTGGGTACAATTATTAATCATTATGGTTGTCCTGTTTGATTTAATTTTCTTCCGCTTCCGTCTTACAGCAGATGATACGGGAAGATCGTTGTTATATTTATTATTATTAGTAACACTCGTAGTCGTTTCAGGTATTACAGCATATTTAAAAGCACAGTGGACGAAAAAGCATACACTGATTTCGGCTTTATTTTTCATGATTGTTGTCACAACACTTGAATGGCTTCCAGCATTGATGGTGAGATCGGGAAATATTGATGAGTGGGTAACAATTCTTTTATTCCCATTACTTGCCGTAAATGCTTATCAGCTATTAGCATTACCAAAATACAATACGATGTCTGATGCAGACAAAGCAAAACTTGAAGAACGACGGGCTGCGAGAAGAAAAGAATCGAAAGCAAGCACATCGAAATAATACGGATTGAAAACAAGGTTATTCAGTAAGCGCAGTTGCGCTTTACTGAATAACCTTGTTTTTGTGATACATCTAGAAATGTTAGTTAGGAATCTTTTTCGTCTTCCCAATCGAGCCGAATAAAACATCTTCTATCGTTTTGAAATTCCGATTTTCCATTAAGGTTTGCAAGTCTTGAAAGTCAATTTTTTCTTCTTTGGAATAAGAAATTGAAATGATTTCTCCTTCTTTTATCGGAGGAACTTCACCCCCGGTCCAAGTAAATGTAGATCCAAGCGCATTAATTTTTTCGTCCCATAAAGTTGCGTGTAATGATTCAGGGAAAAACTCGTCGGATGTCCTGAACCAAAGCGGTTTTTCTTTGAAAATCTTTTCATACGTTTTAAGTTGTTTTTTAATTAATTGTTCATCGGATTCATAATCTACACCTTCATGACCGAGTAGACCTACAGGCACTTTTTTTTGTTGAATTAGTTGAATGGTTTTCGGAAAGCGTTTTGCCCACTCCATGTCAACAAAAAGGAGAGGATAGGGTTTTTGGAGTTCATCAATCCATGTTTCAATTGGTTCATCACCAAAAGATATATTCATGGTTAAAGCAGAACCGCTAACACCTCGTACAATAGCGGTAGGTTTTTCTGTCATATGAAAAACGGTAAGCAATGATTTTTTTTGAGTAATCGAAAAAACTAAAAAGAGTAAGGTGCTACTAATGATGAAAAAAAATAACCGCTTTCGAAACAATGATTATCCTCCTTATAAAAGTGAAATTTGGGAGAGTGATCGAATCTACGAAGCTTTAATCTGTTTACTGTTTAGCTGTCACGATTATTACGTGCTAGTAAATATAAAACCTCCACCATTTTATGAAAATGATTTGACAAATATACGTGTATCGTGTTATTATAAAAAAGTCGTTGTCCAAACGGTGAAAACTTTTTTTGGAAAAGGCTTGCAAAAATATTTTTGTTTGTTATAATAAATGTTGTCGAGAAGATAATTATTATTCCGCAGTGGCTCAGTGGTAGAGCAATCGGCTGTTAACCGATCGGTCGTAGGTTCGAATCCTACCTGCGGAGCCATATGCTTCCATAGCTCAGTAGGTAGAGTGCTTCCATGGTAAGGAAGAGGTCACCGGTTCGATTCCGGTTGGAAGCTCCAGAGCGCGTTGTTCGCCTATTTAATAAATGATGATTTTGTCAATTATTTTCTTGGAGCAATTAAGGAAGCCGTGTATGTGTATTTCATACATGAAAAAATGAACAAACATGATTTTTACATATAGGGTGGGGTAGCGAAGTGGCTAAACGCGGCGGACTGTAAATCCGCTCCCTCAGGGTTCGGCGGTTCGAATCCGTCCCCCACCACCATTTTATGTAGATCGAATTTTCTAAAATTGAAAGATGCAATTAGAATAATAAATGTATATGACAATTTTAAATCAAGGCCCCTTGGTCAAGCGGTTAAGACACCGCCCTTTCACGGCGGTAACACGGGTTCGAATCCCGTAGGGGTCATATTTTTAAAAATAAAACTAAAAACGGTGGGGTATAGCCAAGCGGTAAGGCAACGGACTTTGACTCCGTCATTCGTTGGTTCGAATCCAGCTACCCCAGTATAATAAACAATCTTAAGTAAACACTTAGGATTGTTTTTTATTTGTCTAGAATCAAAACTTTATTATGAAGACTTGATGATTTTTAAGTTAACAAAGTAGTGTAAATGTATGATGTGTTTTATACTTAATGAAGTACCAGAGAATTTTTGAAAACAATTTTACTTGCCAATCATTAGACAGATGGAAAAAGGTGATCCTATGCAAGAAATAACGAAAAGTACAATGGAATTTTTCATCAAAGATCAAGAAGCATCTGTAGAAAAAAATTTACAGGATATATTGTTTGCTTTGAATCAATCAGCGATTGTAGCAATTACGGATCGTACAGGGAAAATTACATTTGCGAATGATAAATTTATAGAAGTGTCTCAATATTCATTAGATGAACTGTTGGGGAAGCCACAAAATATTGTAAATTCCGCTTATCACTCAAAGGAATTTTTTAAAAACTTATGGAAGACAATTGGAAATGGAGAAGTTTGGAGAGGAGACATTCGAAATCGGAAAAAAGACGGTTCGTTTTATTGGGTAGATACAACGATTGTTCCTTTTTTGAATGAGAAAGGAATTCCTTATCAATACGTTTCAATTAGATATGAAATTACGAGCCGAAAAAGAGCGGAAGAAGTCATTCGTCATTTGGCTTATAATGATCAATTAACAGATTTACCAAATCGGCTTTATTTTCGCCGAAAATTGTCGGAGCTAGTGGCGCATGCGGAAAAAAATAAAAAAGAATTTTGTCTTGTGAAATTTAATATCGATCGACTTCGATACATCAATGACTCTTTAGGTTATGAAATGGGTGATTATGTTTTATCTGTGGTCGCTTTGCGTTTAAAAGAGATGCTGCCTGTAGATAATATTTTGGCGCGTTTAAGTGGTGATGAGTTTGCTTTCATATTGAAGGACTTCGGGAATGAAATGAAAGTCTCAACGATGATTAAAGAAATCCAAGAGTATATTCAGCAGCCAATTGATATTAAAGGGCAGCAGTATGCTTTGTCGTCGAGTGTTGGCGTTGCTTATTACCCTAAGCATGCAAGGGAAGCTTCAGAGCTTTCAACTAAAGCAGAAAAAGCTTTACTTGAAATGAAAGAACGAGGGGGCGGCGGTTTCCAAGTGTATGAACCTGGATCCGCTAAGAAGTCTATTGAGAGAATGTTTTTAGAAAATGAGTTGAGAAAAAGTATTCGATTTGGACATTTTAGTCTTGATTACCAACCGAAATTTTCAATCGCTACGGGGAAAATCACTGGCGTTGAAGCGTTAGTACGCTGGGATCATCCAGATCTTGGGCGTATTCCACCAAATCAATTTATAGAGATTGCCGAGGAAACGCGGATGATTAATGTTTTGGGGGAGTGGGTTTTAAGAGAGGCTTGCCGACAAGCGAGTGAATGGGAGCAAAAAGGTTTTCATTATTCAATGGCTGTAAATGTTTCGGCGATTCAATTAGAGGATCCTGATTTTTTAGAAACGCTTGAGGGGATTTTACGAGAAGAAGGTAATCGACCAGATTTATTGGAATTGGAGTTAACTGAAAGCTTCTTTGGCGACCAAGGAGAGTTACAGGAAGTTATTATCGATATACGAAAGCTAGGCGTGAAAATTGCGATCGATGATTTTGGAACTGGATATAGTTCTTTTAGTTATATTAAAGAGTTGCCAGTCGATACATTGAAGATCGATCGTGCATTTATTCGAGATCTTGATGGTGGGAAAGAAAATAGTGCCATTGTCGAAGCGATTTTATCGGTTGCTAAAACAGTAGGATTGAATGTTGTTGCAGAGGGAATCGAAGAAGAAGAGCAATTACAAGTTTTAAAGGACTTAGGTTGTGAAAAAGGGCAAGGGTATTATTTTAGTAAACCAACCTTGGCTTCTGAATGCGAAAGTTTTATGACTGTAAATATTTGAATGAATAAAAATTCAGTTTTATGTCCAGTTGAGCCAATAATATTTAAGTTTTATAATGAATATATTGGGGGGATTGGAGATGGAAAAGTTAGCATTATCCATGATTGGGGTATCACTAGATTTAGGTCAAAATCGTCGAGGCGTTGATATGGGACCGAGCGCAATTCGGTACGCAGGCGTAGTGGAACGTTTGGAGACGCTTGGACATACAGTTATTGATGAGGGAGATATACACATCGATGCGGGCTTACAAGCTGAAAATAGTGATTCAAAACTAAAAAACTTAAAAGAAGTTGTTCAAACAAATACATTGTTAGCAGAAAAAGTAGCAGCTGTGTTAGAAGAAGAGCGTTTTCCATTAGTACTTGGTGGAGATCACAGCATTGCGATCGGGACACTTGCAGGTTTGGCAACGAAATATAAAAATTTAGGCGTTATTTGGTATGATGCGCATGCGGATATGAATACCGATGAAACATCGCCATCAGGTAATATTCATGGAATGCCGCTGGCGGTTAGTATGGGACTTGGTGATGAGCGACTTGTTAACTTGCATCATGAAGGACGAAAGGTAAAGCCAGAGAATATCGTTATAATTGGTGCACGTTCAATTGACCCCGGTGAAAGGGAGCTCATTAAAGAATTAGGCATTCAAGTTTATACAATGCATGAAATTGATAAATACGGCATGACGGCGGTTATGGAAAAAGCGCTTCAGCATTTGAAAAACAAGAATGTTGATGGTGTTCATTTATCGCTCGATTTAGATGCACTCGACCCACTTTATACACCTGGCGTAGGTACGCCTGTTGCAGGAGGAGTTAGTTACCGAGAAAGTCATTTAGCGATGGAAATATTGGAAGAGTCGGGGCTTGTCACATCCGCAGAATTTGTTGAAGTGAATCCGATTTTAGATGAACGAAATAAAACAGCCGATGTTGCAGTGGGGCTGATGGGCTCTTTATTTGGAGAAAAACTTTTATAAGAAATTGAAGCTATCTAGAAGTCGATTTGACTTTGGGTAGCTTCTTTTAATCCGAAAAATTACTGTGAGTAGACACAAGTTGTTCAATGTCTGTTAAAATAAAAAGAGGAAAATGATAAAAAAATGAAACCTGTTGCCCCCTTCAATCGTATAGAAGGAACAGCCGCATGGAGCGGAGGGATATTGCGATGAATCAGTTGATTAATAAACGGATAAACGAAGTTATAAAAGGGAATCAAGAAGCATTTGAGGAGATTGTTACCTTATTTCAACACCGCTTATATCATGTTTGTTACCGAATGCTTGGCAATCGGCAGGAAGCAGAAGATATAGCACAAGAAGCTTTTGTTCGCGCGTATATTAATATTCATACATTTGATCAAAAGCGAAAGTTTTCGACTTGGTTATTTCGAATTGCGACGAATTTATGTATCGACCGCATACGTAAAAGGAAACCAGATTATTATCTTGACGCGGAAGTACCTGGAACAGAAGGCTTGACGATGTATTCACAAGTTGCTTCTGACGTAGCGCTACCTGAAGAAGAAGTAGCCAGAATGGAAACAGAAGAGCGTATTCAGTATGAGATTGGACGGCTCTCGGATAAGTATCGCTCAGTCATTATTTTAAGGTATATTGAAGAGCTGCCGTTGCAGGAGATTAGTGATATTTTGGAATTGCCACTGGGGACCGTTAAGACCCGCGTTCATAGGGGGCGAGCCGCTCTCAAAAAACAAATGGGTAATTTGTAGGAGGTAATTTAGTATGAATACGTGTCCGGAACAAATCGTTCATTGCATGCACGCGTATTTAGATGGCGATATTCGTCATGACGATGAGCAATTATTAATGAAACATTTAGCAGAATGTCCATCATGCCAAAAGCTAATGGACGATTTAACAGATGCAATTGAATTTATAGAGCAGGCAGAACCAATTGAAGCACCAGTTGGATTTGTCAATGATGTAATGGCGCGACTGCCGAAGGAAAAATCGCAAGTAGGGATACAGAGATGGCTTCGAAAGCATCCGTTATTAGCCGCTGCTGCGATGTTTTTCGTATTAATGAGCGCATCCATATTTTCGGGATATGGCAATGATCAACAATTTTCAGTTACGAAACAGCCGAATTTAATTGTTGAAGGTGAAACTGTCACTGTACCTGAAGGTGAAGTGATAAAAGGCGATATTATTGTGAAAAATGGCGAACTTCGTATTGAGGGAGAAGTAGATGGGAATGTTACGGTTATACGTGGTTCGAAATATATGGCATCTACTGCAGTCGTAACAGGGACTAGTGAAGAAATTGACCAAGCTTTTGATTGGTTATGGTATAAGATAAAAGAGACGGTAAAAGACATTTTCAAAACGGGTGACGGTGAAAAGCCGGTAGAAGAGTAGTGAAATGGAAAGGCAATCCAGAAAAGTTGAGTGACACTTTCTGGATGCCGTTTTTCCATTTGAAATATGATGAGTGGGCAGTCGTTATTTGCGGTAAATTATCGCAATGACTGCCTAGTTTATTTGGTGCGTAGTATGTGAAATTACGCAGTGAGAGAAGAACCCTGTTTAACGGGGGGAACAAGCAAAGTGTGAAGAGAGTGTGTTATACTAAAGCTATATGAAATCGTCGAAAAGGTAGGCGAAGCACATGCCGTTTTGGGAGAAAATTGTTAATCTTAGTCCAGTAGCGACATTCATTAATATAGTGGATGTGCTTCTGGTTTGGTTTGTTGTTTATCAACTAATAAAAGTGATTAAAGGAACGAAAGCAGTTCAGTTATTAAAAGGTATTTTTGCGATTGTTATTGCACGTATTGTGACAGATATATTTGATTTGACGACGTTAGGATGGATGATTGATCAAGTTTTAAATTGGGGGATCTTGGCTGTTATTATTATTTTCCAGCCAGAGTTACGTCGTGCGCTTGAGCAACTTGGTCGTGGTCGTTTATTCGCAAGGACGATGATGGATGAAGAAGAAGAGAGGAAAAGAATCTTAGAGGCTCTTTCTAAATCTGTAAATTATATGGCGAAACGTCGTATTGGTGCGTTAATTTCTATTGAAAAAGAAACTGGGTTAAGCGAATATATTGAAACGGGGACTCCATTAAATTCAAATTTAACATCAGAGCTTTTGATTAATATATTTATCCCGAATGCTCCATTACATGACGGGGCCGTTATCTTACAACGTAATCGAATTGCGGCGGCGGGTTGTTATTTACCGCTATCGGAAAGTCCGTTTATATCTAAGGAATTAGGGACGAGACACCGAGCGGCAATTGGTTTAAGTGAAGTATCCGATGCGATTACCATCATTGTTTCGGAAGAGACGGGTGCGATTAGTATCGCAACTGATGGAAATTTAAATCGAGGTTTAAGTATTGAGGAATTTGAAGAAAGACTCCGTCATCTATGGTTCGGAGATACTTCAAACCAGGAAAGTACGTCGAAATGGAAATGGGGCGTGAAAAAGAATGGATAAAATGTTAGATAGCCCATGGTTTCTTCGATTTACAGCCCTATTTCTCGCGATTTTATTGTTTTATAATGTACAAGTTGAATTGGGAAAAAGTACGATTAGTTCAGGTCGTGATGAAGTAGAAGTCATTCGAAACGTTCCCGTTGAAGTTTATTATGACAATGAAAATTTGATTGTGACAGGTGTTCCTGAAATGGTAGACATTACAGTTGAAGGTCCTGTGAATATTGTGCAGACGACGAAATTATTAAAAGACTTTACGCTGTATGTCGATTTAAGGTCATTTTTAATGGGGGAGCATGAAGTACGTATTCAACATGAAAATATTTCAGAAAAATTAAGAGTGCGTATTGACCCCGCAAAAATTAATGTGCATGTTGAAGAGAAAATTACAGAAACATTCCGTGTAGAACCTGAATTCAATGAACGTTCGTTGGCAGAAGGTTATCATATTACAAGTATGGACGTTGAACCATCTACAGTTGAAATAACAGCTGCAAAAAGTGTGATTGAAGCAATCGGCTTCGTAAAAGCAACGGTTTCAACTGACGCTGGTGTTAGTGAGTCCTTTGAACAAAATGCAAAAATACGTGTATTAGACCGAGATTTGAATAAATTAGATGTTGATATGGCGTCTGATAGTGTAAAAGTAAAAGTTGCGATTGAAGAGAATAAGAAAGAAGTTCCAATCGTCTTGGAGGAAAAAGGAACTCCACCAGCAGGCGTAACGATTACATCGATTACACCAGAAATAGATAAAATTACGCTTTTTGGCCCGAGACGAATTTTAAGTGATATTGAAAACTTTCCAGTTGAAGTCGATGTTTCAAAAATAGACAAATCTGGTACAATCGAAGTAAAATTGAAAAAACCAAATGATCTTTTCAAGCTTTCCACGACAAAATTGAAGTTGAATGTTGAAGTTTCGACGGAAGAGAATTCTGAAGAACTTGAAGGGGAAACATCCCCAGAAGTCGCGACCATTCAAATTGAAGGAGTACCGATTACTGTTACTGGTTTAGACGCAAAATTTAAAAGTACATTTATTGATCCTGAAAATGGTTCAGTTGCTTTAACGGTAAAAGCAACTTCGGATATTATTGGGAATTTAAAAACAGCAGATTTTTCAGCTTCTATTGATGCGTCAGCAATTGATGAGGAGGGGGAAGTTATATCCCCTCTTCTCGTTAAGGGACCAACGCAAACAGAATGGACATTAGCGAAAGAAGAAGCAACTATTAAAATTGAACTTGCTTAACTTGCTTTAGTGAAGTCCACTGCTTTTGTAAGTGATAGAATGATCGTTTTACGTTTTGTAAGGAAGATTGATTAAAAGAGTGCATTATGTACAAGATTGAAAGGGAGTATGAAGATGACAAAGTATTTCGGTACGGATGGTGTACGCGGAATTGCAAATGAGGAGCTGACACCTGAACTAGCGTTTAAACTAGGCAGAATCGGAAGCTATGTACTTGCAAAAGAATTTGAAGGAACGCCGAAAATTCTAATTGGACGAGATACACGTATTTCGGGTGTTATGCTTGAAAGTGCATTACTCGCAGGAATCTTATCGACAGGTGTTGAAGTCATGACATTAGGTGTGATTAGTACACCAGGTGTGGCTTATTTAACACGTGTGATGAATGCAACAGGTGGTGTGATGATTTCTGCTTCACATAACCCGATGGAAGATAACGGTATTAAGTTTTTCGGTGCAGATGGCTATAAATTGACTGAAGCACAAGAAAAAGAGTTTGAAGAACTTTTAAATGCGGAAGAAGATACGCTTCCACGTCCAACAGGTGCGGATGTCGGCTCAATTACGGAATACTTTGAAGGCGGGCATAAATATATTCAGTACTTGAAACAAACAGTGGATGAAGACTTTACCGATATCCATGTTGCGATTGACTGTGCGCACGGTGCAACGTCGTCATTGGCGACACATGTATTTGCTGATTTAGAAGCAGATATCTCTACGATAGGTGCATCTCCGAATGGTGTAAATATTAATGATGGAGTCGGTTCTACACATCCAGAAAAGCTTGCTGAACTCGTAAAAGAAAAAGATGCGCATATCGGGCTGGCTTTTGATGGTGATGGAGATCGCATTATTGCTGTGGATGAGAATGGAAACATTGTAGATGGCGATAAAATTTTATTTATTCTCGGTCGTTATTTAAAATCGATTGGCCGTTTGAAAGCAGACACGATTGTTTCAACAATTATGAGTAATTTAGGCTTTTATAAAGCAGTGCAAAAACATGATATGAAGAGTGTGAAGACAGCTGTAGGTGATAAATATGTCGTTGAAGAAATGCGTGAGAACGGCTATAACTTAGGCGGAGAACAATCGGGTCATATCGTCTTATTGGATTATAATACGACGGGTGACGGACTATTAACAGGTCTTCAGCTTGTAAATATTATGAAAGTAACTGGAAAAACATTATCAGAACTGGCAAGCGAAATGACGGTTTATCCGCAAGAGCTTATCAATGTTCGTGTAACAGATAAACATGCGGTTACGGAAAATGAAAAAGTTGCGGCTGTCATTGCGGAAGTGGAAAAGGAAATGGAAGGTAACGGACGTGTACTCGTTCGTGCATCTGGTACAGAACCACTTGTCCGTGTGATGGTAGAAGCACCTACGCATGAAGAATGTGAACAATACGTGCGTAAAATTGTTGAAGTTGTTCAAGCAGAAATGGGACTTGACTAATTGGCTGTCCTAAAAATCGTAAATGCACGACTTTTGGGACGCTATCTGTTTTTGTGTGCATGGAAATGATGTATTCCTTTGCTACTTGGGCTTCGTGGCCGGTAAAGAAAGCGCAAAGGCAGTGGAATAAAAAAATAAACACATATACAAATGGGGGCATCCAATCGCAAGACGATTGAGTAGCCACCCATTTTTTATATATGCGGAAATGCTGCGTTTTTTGTTTGTTGGTTTCGCGCCGTAAGGACAGCCTTCTATTCGAAAATGTATTGGAGTGCTTTGATTGCTTGATCTACGCTTTCCACAGTTGCATGCGCTTTACGTGATAATTCTTTTAAAGCATGGTGATGTGCTTCTTGACGGATTAAAATAAGTGGCTTATCGAATGCAACCGCCGCACTCGCATCCATTGCTGTATTCCATTGTTTATATTTCTCACCAAACAAGGCAATGACTAAGTCTGATTTTTTCATTAAAATTTCCGTGCGTAAATTATTGAAATTAGAAGCGGCTGCATCTTTAAAAATTGCATTCGGCTGTTCGCCAAGAATTTCTTCACCGATATTATCCGAACGATCATGATCTTCCATCGGACCAACAAAGTCGATTGGTAATTGTAAGTTTGCCGCTTTTTCTTTAATTTCCTCGCGCCAATTACTATGAATTTCTCCAGCTAAATAAACTGTTAATCTCATTCAAAATCCCCTCCTAAATAATTTCTACTCTATTGTAACATTTTTTAGAAAATAAGGCTTTGCCCCTTTGAGCAATTATAGGAATTGAAATTAGGTGATATGATAAACTAAAACGTGAAAGGGTTGATGAATAATGACAAATCATTGGCATGAAAGATTTGATACTGAAACGTATATGTATGGAAAAGAGCCAAATGCATTTATAAAAGAGAT
The DNA here is from genome assembly GCA_947644645.1 of uncultured Sporosarcina sp. GTDB lineage: Bacteria > Bacillota > Bacilli > Bacillales_A > Planococcaceae > Sporosarcina. The sequence continues at coordinate 87,596 of CANSAF010000001.1, forward strand.
TGCCTATAAATTACCGAAACGAAGTAAAGTTTTATGTATTGCAGAAGGTGAAGGACGTAATGCTGTTTACTTAGCGGAGCTAGGATTTTCAGTGGAATCTTGGGATTACGCGGCTTCTGGTTTAAAAAAAACACAAAGATTGGCAACAGAAAAAGGCGTCACAGTTGTCACCAAACTACATGATTTGGCAGACGTAGAGTGGCCAACAGAACAATGGGACGTAATTGTTCATGTGTTTGGTCATTTACCAAAGGACTTAATGAGTCGTACATTTGAAGGGGTAAAGAAAGCATTAAAACCAGGTGGTTATTATGTAAGTGAGCTTTACACGAAGACTCAATTGCAATATGGTACAGGTGGTCCTGGCAATGAAGAGATGTTAATTGATCCGAAAGAGATGTTAACGGTATTTAATGATTATTTTATCAATCATTTTTTCACAGGTGAAGTGCATCGCGAGGAAGGTGTTCTTCATACAGGAGATTCGCATGTCGTACAATGTTTGTTTCAAAAAGGGAAGGATGAATAATATGAGTGAACAAAACCGAAGTGATATTTACCCTGGTTTGGCAGTTGCAGTGATTTTGAAAAAAGATCAAAGAACGGGTACAAAAACAACAGGAGTTGTAAAAGATTTATTGACGAATTCCTCTTTTCATCCGCATGGCATTAAAGTGCGCCTTGAAGATGGACAAGTGGGACGTGTGGCGGAAATATTAGATTGAAAAGCTAGCGACTTGGAATGAACACTTTGGCGAATGACGGTGGATATGTATAGCATTTCAACATCAGGGCGCCGAAGTGTTACTAAAAACAAGGGGTGGGAGAAGTGTTCAAACAATTTGAGATTACATATCCAATTATTCAAGCGCCAATGGCTGGGATTACAACACCTCAGTTTGTTGCGGCAAGTGCGAATGCAGGTGTTTTAGGTGCAATTGGTGCAGGTTATTTAAGTGGGGAAGAGACTCGGGATTTTATTCGTGAAGTGAAAAAAAGAACGGCTGTCCCATTTATGGTGAATGTCTTCGTTCCTGAGAAAGTCGAGGTTGAGGCGGAAATCATTCAAAAAGCGAGCGATGATTTAGAGCCGATTCGAAAAGTTTTAGGTGTTCATGAGACGGAGTATCAGCTAAAAGTGCCTCCATTTTATGATCAAATTGATGTTGTTATTGAAGAGGGTGTTAAAATTTGTTCTTTTACTTTTGGGTGTCCTGAAAAAGAAGTCATTCAAAGATTAAAAGCACAAAATATCTTTTTAATTGGAACGGCTACGACGAAGCAAGAAGCTTTGTTGCTAGAAAAGGCTGGAATGGATGCAATTGTTGTGCAAGGAGCAGAAGCAGGGGGACATCGGGGCTCATTTGACGGAAAATTAACATTCATTCCACTAAGGGAACTTCTTCGTGAAATTATAGGGGCTGTTCAAATTCCAGTCATTGCAGCTGGTGGGATTGCGAATCGTTCAATGGCTAATGAGATGTTTGCTTTAGGTGCAGAAGCAATTCAAATTGGTACAGCGCTTCTTGCGACGGAAGAGAGTGGGGCTAATTTATTACATAAAGAAGCTATTTTACAGGCCAATGAAGGAGGGACTGTTATGACGACTGCTTTTACGGGAAAAGCAGCACGTGGTATTCGAAACTTGTTTATTGAAATGATGACGAAGGCTGAAATTGCACCTTATCCAATTCAAAATGATTTAACAAAAAGCATTCGAAGAGAAGCAGCGCGTCATGGGCAAGTGAATTTTATGTCTTTATGGGCGGGAGAGAATGCGCATTTAACGCGAGAAGGAAAAGTGCAAGAAGTCATTGCGAGATTCATCGACTAGGAGATGGGGAAATGTCTGTGGGTAAGAAATATATTGGTGAAATTGGTTTAATCATTACGGCGCTTATTTGGGGAAGTGGATTTGTGGGGAGTGCCATGGCGCTAGAACATTATACGCCCTATCAAATTTTGACGGGGCGGTTTTTAATTGGACTGATTTTATTAAGTGTCGTATTTCATAAAAAATTGAAGTTAATGAAGAAAAGTATTGTGGTCAAAGGCGTGATTCTTGGTGCGATTTTATACATCGCATTTATACTGCAAACAGTTGGTTTACAATTTACAACGCCTTCTAAAAATGCATTTTTAACAGCTGTAAACGTAGTTATTGTCCCGTTTATTAGTTTTGTAATTTATAAAAGAAAACTAGATGTTTTCGAATTAACAGGGGCGATTTTTGCCATTATTGGGATCGCTTTACTCAGTTTGCAATTAAGTGGTGGCATTAATATAGGGGATATGCTGACATTACTTTGTGCTTTTGCTTTTGCATTTCATATTTTTTACACAGCACGCTTCGTTAAAAATGAAGATGCCATTTTACTTACATTAATGCAAATGGGAACCACATCCATATTAGGGCTTATTTTCATGATTGGAAAAGGAGAAACATCATTTTCCTTGGAATTATCGGCACTCACGCCGCTAATTTATTTAGGGGTATTCTCAACAACAATCGCTTATGTATTACAGACAGTCGCGCAGAAATATGTGACGGAAACAAAAGCGGCGATTATTTTATCGACAGAAGCATTATGGGGCACGCTATTTTCCGTCATTATTTTAAGCGAATTATTAACGTTTAGAATGGCAATGGGGGCGATTCTGATTTTAGTGGCAATCTTGATTGCAGAGACAAAGCCCAAAATCCGCTCTTTGGAACGGCGTTTAGAATCATGAAAATAAATGGTTGACTCTCACGGTGCGTCATACTTTATAGTTGAATTGAAAGGGAGGTTGAGCGCGATGAAAGTAAAAGAAGTTGCTAAGTTAACAGGAGTGAGTGTGCGTACGCTCCATCATTATGATGAAATTGGTTTATTATTACCAGACCAGGTGACGGAAGCGGGCTATCGACTTTATTCTGATGAGAATTTAGCGACATTGCAACAAATCTTATTCTTTCGTGAACTCGGATTCCCTTTAAAAGAAATTAAAAAATTGCTCAATCATCCGGATTTTGATCGGCAAGAAGCTTTTGAAATGCAGTATAAAATGTTGCTTGAGAAAAGACGAAAGCTGAATGCGATGATTGAGACGATTGAAAAAACAATTCAACAAGAAAGAGGGGCATATCAGATGACGAACGAAGAGAGATTTACTGGTTTTGATTTTACATCGAATCCATATGAGGCAGAAGCTAGAAAAAGATGGGGCGATAAACGAGTTGATGAAGCGCGGAAAGTTGTAAAAGAAAACGGTGAGCAGCTTGGCGAAGAGATGAATCAGATTTACTTTAAATTGGCAGAAATTCGCCATTCATCGCCATCATCGGAACGAGCGCAAGAGCTAATTGGCGAGTGGTATGAATTTTTAAACCGGATGGGACAATATTCGCCAGAAGCATTCCGTGGACTCGGGGAAATGTATGTAGCCGATGAACGTTTCACGCATAATATTGACCAATTTGGCGACGGATTGGCGAAGTTTATGTGTGAGGCGATGGGGATATTTGCCGATCAACGAAAATAAATGATTTTACGAAGCATTTGAATATAAGAGCGTCGTAGGATTGAACTTTCACTTTTTCTTTCGCAATTTCAGCCTATCCATGCGATAATAAGAAAAAAGATGGAATGGATGACATTATGGCAAAAACAATTGAAGTACAATTAAATGATCAAGCAGTCACGGAAATTAAAAAAGGATATCCTTTAATTTTAAAAGATGGCGTTTTAAATTCACAAGTTTTGGAGCAAGAGGGTAGTCTTATCAAACTTGTTGACCGCAATTGGCGGTTTGTGGCGAAAGGTTATTATGGTGTTCAAAATAAAGGAATTGGCTGGGTACTAACGAGAAAAATTGATGAAGAAATTGATTTTGAGTTTTTTAAATCAAGAATCGTGACAGCATTGAATAGACGTGAGGCGCTTTTTAATGATCCAAATACGACTGCTTTTCGTGTGTTTAACGGAGAAGGCGACGGAATTGGTGGCTTAACGATCGATTATTATGATGGTTATTATATGGTTAGTTGGTATAGTGAAGGGATTTATTCACTAAAACATCATATTTATAATGTACTCGAAAAGATGGTCGATTATAAAGCGATTTATGAGAAGAAACGTTTTGATACGAAAGGTCAGTATATCGAACAAGATGATTTCGTGCGTGGTGAGCAAGGCGATTTCCCAATTATCGTAAAAGAAAATGGGATTCAGTTTGCGGTCGATTTGAATGATGGTGCGATGACGGGCATTTTCCTAGATCAGCGTGATGTACGAAAAGCAATTCGTGATAAATATGCAGAAGGACGTACAGTTTTAAATACGTTTTCATATACAGGTGCGTTTTCAGTAGCGGCAGCACTTGGTGGTGCGACGAAAACGGTGAGTGTAGATTTAGCAAGTCGCAGTGAATCCAAGACAATTGAGCAGTTTAGCGTAAATGCGCTCGACTATGAGCAACATGAAATTCGCGTGATGGACGTCTTCGATTATTTCCGTTATGCAAAGCGTCATGAATTGAAATTTGGTCTTGTTGTACTAGATCCGCCAAGTTTTGCACGTTCTAAAAAATATACATTTAGTACGGCAAGAAACTATCCGGAACTTGTTAAAGACGCGATTGCAGTTACGGAGAAAAAAGGAATTATTGTTGCGTCAACAAATAATGCTTCGTTCGGTATGAAGAAGTTTAAATCATTTATCGATAAAGCGTTTAAAGAGTCCAATACGAAATATAAAGTGTTAGAGGAATCTTCTTTACCGAGAGACTTCCGCACGAATCGCGATTTCCCAGAATTTAATTATTTAAAAGTGGTTATTTTACAAAAGCTATAAAGTAGTTGTTCGGAAGGTTTAAAACAAAACCTTCCGAACGACTCTTTTTTATTTTTACGAGAAAAAATGAAAATCTACGTGTAAAGTCATTTGAACAGGGAATTACAAGGAATAAGACAAAGTGGAGGTGTGTTCGATGAAGCGCAAATTATTGATGATTTTACTGGTTGGTGGATTGGCGGCTTGTGCGAATGTGAATGATGAAATGGAAGAACCACCAACGCCTGATGAGCGTCCACCGGAAGAGTTGCCTGAAGACGAGGAGACTGATAAGGAAGAAGTGCCTGAAGAAAAATCAGTGCAAGCGGTATTGGAAGAAACGAAAGATGAAGTGAAAACAGATTTCGAAGTTATCTTACCAACTGCGATTACAGTGGCTGATGAAAAATATTTAACGTCAACTGTTGATACAGATGCCTTATATTATGAAGTGGCTTATTTTGAAACAGGCCTAGTGACAGAAATCAATGATGCTGTATTGATGCAAAAAGAACCGTTGATGCTTGTGAAAGGAACAAAGTATGATTCGATTGAAGAAGCAAATGAACAAGTCGGATATCAACCGATCCAGTCGGGAATGCCAGAAGTGGATTTAGGGGATGATATTACAGGTTATCAAGATGCTGGGGCAGGCAGTTCTTTTATTACATGGCATGAAGGACGCTGGTCATTTATGACACGTGCTAGAAACGATGAAACAGGCGTTGAAGCAGGAAAGGAACTGGCAAGGGAAATTGTTGATAAGTTATCCAAACAAGTCCTGCCGCCGCCAAATGAAAATGGTGCAGGGCTGTTTAACGCCAGTGATGGCAATGCGGTAGAAACCAATCGACTAGCGTGGCAAGATGGACATATTGTTTATGAAGTGTATATGGCGGATGCAGTTCGACTCATTGATGTTGTGACGAATGATTTGGAGTGAAACACCGAGGTATTGGTTAATGGAATATGTATAATTGTAAGGGGCTGTTCAATAGCAAAGTTATTGGACAGCCTCCTACTTTATACTAAAATCGTAATCGCGCTATAAACAAGCAGTAATGCCATGATCACATTAAACTGAAGTTCGTAGCGAGTAATCACTTTTTTGAATAAAGAGCCAAATAAACTCCAACTCATCGAGCTTAATAGACCGATAAATGCGAGCAATATTGAAAAAAGAAAGAGCGCTGTATAGGTTGAATAATAAGGTAAAACAAATGTACCAATTGCAGTCACAGCATATAAAATTCCTTTAGGATTGACAAATTGAAGCAAAGTCCCAGCGATAAAACCATTATATTTACCACCGCTAGCATCTTCTTTGATACCGGTGCTTTTCACGATGATAAAAGCTAAATATAAAAGATAAGCGGCACCAATTATTGCCATGAACGTTTCGATTTTAGGGATGAAATTATGAAGCAATACATTAAAAAAACTACTTAATAATAACAAAATAAAGAAACCGACGGAGACGCCAAAACAGAAACGAATCGTTCTTTTAAAGCCATATGTATTGGCAAAAACTAAAGCCATAATATTATTTGGTCCAGGCGTAAAGCTGGAAACAAAGGCGTAAATTAATAGTGAAGTAAACATCTAAAACCCTCATTTTACTCCTTATTGTACAGAATTGTCTGGAAAAGTAAATACGTGAAGGTAATAAAAATTAACCATATAATTGTACGGCCTCATCAACGAGTTTCCTTTTGATATGGTAATGTGTTGCTTGCCAAACAGCTTTTTTATTTTTGATGATGAGCAGTTGTGGTGATTCGTGTTTTACGTCTAAATCACTTTCAATTAGATTAGAAACTGTTCTTTCTGTTTGGACAATCACAGTATAAATTGGCAAATTGGTTTTGAGCTTGCGTAACTCCTTATTTGCAGTAATGCTACTAAAGCAAGTCATACTATATTTGAATAACAGAAAGGGCTGTTTGCTAGATTGCGCCAATAAATGATGCCAAGCTTCGATTGTATTGATTCTGATCAAACCGTTTTCCCTCCAATTCACTGATTGCTCTAATTTTATACGCTTGGGGGTATGAAAACATCTTTTTTGCTTTTAAAAGAAACGAACACTCAAAAAGGAAACAAAACTCCAAAGTGCACGCATACAAAAAAGAGAGGCGTTTAGAAAGTCCGCTCCCAGGACTTTCTAAACAGCCTCATCTTTTCTAAACAACCCAAAAATCCCTACAGTTTGCACGACGTTTGTAAAAGCTTTCGGATCCACGTCGGCAATAATTTTTTCTAAATCATATAATTCATAACGTGTAACGACAAGATAAAGCATATTGCTATCGGCTTTTGTATAAGCGCCTTTGGCAGGTAAAATTGTAATACCGCGAATCATTTTATCATGAATAGCTTTTTGTAACTCTTCTGCTCGCGTTGTAATAATCATTGCAGTTACTTTCTCGTGACGTGTATGAATCGTATCGATGACAGTCGTTGTGACATATAAAGCAACAAGTGTGTACAATGCGTTTTCTGGTTCGTATAAAAAGCCAGCTAGCACAATAATGACCGCGTTTAAGGAAAGGAAGTAAATACCAATCGGTTTATCTTGTAAACGGGAAAGAAATAATGCCACAATATCCATTCCACCTGTAGAAGCTCCCCATTTTAAAGAAAGTCCAACTGCAACCCCACCAATGACACCACCAGCAACCGCATTTAAAATAATGTCATCTGATAAAGAAATGATCGGCAAAACTTCTAGGAAGAATGTTGCGAAAATAACGGAAAGAATGCTATAAATGGTAAAACCTTTTCCAACTTTGAGCCATCCCAAAATAAAAACGGGAATATTTAGCAATAGCAGTAGAACTCCAGTGCTTACTTGAAATCCAAGAAAATCAGCAAAAGCACTAGAAGCAAGTTGCGCGGCACCTGTAAATCCACTCGCATAAACATTCGCGTTAATTAAAAAGAAATTTAATGAAATTGCGAGTAGTAATGAACTAAAAATAACGACAATAATTCGTTTTGCTTCTAATAAAAACATCGTAAGCTCCTTTTAACGGTAATGAAAATCTTTCTTAGTTGCTTAATTATGCCACAAAGCATGTGGGAATTCAAAAGCTAACATTTGCCGTATAGCATATACAGAAAGGCGAATGATAAGAGAGAATTTCAATTGAATGTACGTCTTTTTAATGTTATGATTTATTTAAATAAGCGCTAATATAGAAAGGAAAATTCTCATGAAACTAATTTATCAAGGTAAAACGAAAGACGTATATGAAGCAGCAGAAAACTGTGTATTACTGAAATTTAAAGATGATGTAACAGGTGCAGATGGTGTTTTTGATCCTGGTGCCAATACAGTGGGTTTAACAATTGAAGGTGCAGGACAATCTGGTTTGCGTATGACGACTTATTTCTTTGAGAAATTAGCAGAGAAGGGGATTCCAACGCATTTTGTAGAAGCGAATATTGAAGAAGCGACAATGCTTGTAAAATCGGCTACGATGTTTGGCTCGGGTTTAGAAGTGATTTGTCGTTATAGAGCCGTAGGAAGCTTCTTGAAACGTTACGGTGCATATTGTGAAGAAGGTCAGGGGCTAGACGCATTTGTAGAAGTGACTTTGAAAGATGACGAGCGCAATGATCCACCGATTAATCAAGACGGACTTGCTCAGCTAAATATTTTAACTGCGGATGAATATGAAACGCTTGCGGCATTGACGAAAGAAATTTCGGGTGTTGTTAAAGAAGAGCTTGCTTTAAAAGGCTTAGAATTATATGATATTAAACTTGAATTTGGCCGAGATGCAGAAGGTAAGATCATGTTAATTGATGAAATTTCTGGTGGGAATATGCGTGCTTTTCAAAACGGCAAAGCTGTTGAACCACTTGAGCTAGAGAAAATTTTATTACAATAAAGTGAGAGGTTGTTCGGAAAGTTGAAGTGCGTAACTTTCTGAACAGCCTCTTCTTATTTTAAAAGGAAGTTTTCTGTATAATATGGTTGTGATTCTTCATTGAATGATACACCCACGCCTAAATGGCTATACGTATCTTGTAAAATATTTTCCCGATGACCTTTTGAGTTCATGAGTCCTTCATGTGCAAAAATCGCACTGGATTGACCGTAAGCAAGGTTTTCGCCTGCTGCACGAAAGGCAATGCCATCGTTTTTCATACGATCGAATGGAGATTGTCCTTGTAAATTTTCATGGCTAAAATAATTATACTTGGCCATATCGATACTATGATTACGCGCTGTAACTGATGTATGGTCGTCCCATTGTAAGGCAGAAAATCCATGTCTCACGCGAGAAGCATTCGTTAAGTCGAATAATTGTCTTTCAAATCCATCTCTTAATAAATCATTTCCCACCGCATAAATTCTATCTCTTTTTTGCTCCAATGTTTTGGCAATCAGTTGAACCGCGGTAACTGTATTGTCTTTGTGGATATCGTAGAAAACATATACATATAAATCGCCGACCTCGAATAAATCAAATTCTTCACTATTTTGGAGTTTGTAAATATGATTACCTTTTCTAAGTTCAGTAAGCGGTGTACCGTATTGTTCTCTTACAAAGTTCTTGTCACTTCCATAACGCATGCCAGATTCAGAAGAAATTAGATCATCATTCGTGTAAATGGCATTGATATTTCGCTTGTCATCATAAGAAATCATCATGAAATTATGGTAATCTTGATGATATGTTGACCATCTCGTTTGATATTCATTCATCGAAACTTGGTTTGGCTCGCCGAGTAATTGGATGACTTGTTCTTCAGTCATACCGATTTCAATATTATAAATAGAAATTTGACTAACTTCAGGTGCTTTGAGCTCAGGTTTTTCGATGTTGGCAATAGGTTCTTCATCTGAATGTTCGTTTGACAATAAAAAATGAACGGCACGGTCAATTTTGTCACTTACATAAAGAACTGTTTTTTCAAATGGTTCACTTGTAATCACTTTATCCACTGCGTCATCCACAGGCTCTAAAAATGAAAGATCGATATATTCGGAAACGGGTTTTTCCCAGTATGGTTTTGCTGAATAAATTGCAAGTAAGAGCAGTAAAAATAAAAAAAGTCTTTTCAAAATCGTCCCTCCTTCTTTTCATTGTAACCTGTAAAAGAGGTTCAAATACAGTAGAAACTTTCTCAAAAGGTATACGAAAAGGTATAATAGAAAAATAAGCATAGAACGGAGTATAGAAAATGGCAATTTCCAAGAAAATGATCAATGCCAATGCGTTAGCTGAACAAATAAATGTGTTTCGCTGTCCTATTTGTTCGTCGACCATGGTATTAAAAGAATATGCACAAATGGTTTGTGAAAAGAATCATTCCTTCGATTTATCGAAACAAGGTTATGTGAATTTAGCACCTCAAGCACATGCGACAAAATATGATCGTGCGCTTTTTGAAGCAAGGAAAACAATTATGACGAGTGGTTTTTTTGAACCCGTTTTGAAACGTTTAATTGAATTCATTGAAACGAATACAAATGCACTACCAACCCTTAGGTTGCTTGACGCAGGGAGTGGAGAAGGTTCTCATCTGTCGTATATAACCACCAATTTGAAAGGGAAAGTAGGTGGCGTAGGCATTGACCTTGCGAAAGAAGGTATCCTAGCCGCTGCGAAAGATTATCCAGGAAATAGCTGGATTGTTGCAGACTTAGCCAATTGCCCATTTCAATCGCAAAGCTTCGATGTTTTATTGAATATTTTATCCCCTGCAAATTATAAAGAATTTACGAGGCTGTTGAAAGAAGACGGTTTCCTGATTAAGATTGTTCCTGAAAATGACTATTTAAAACAGTTGCGCATGATCTTTTATGAAGATGTGGAGAAAGAAAAAGAAGGAAATCCTGTAGACAGTGTTTCAACCCATTTTAAGCATGTGAAAACAGAGAGAATTACGTATGATTTTCCGTTGGATACCCAATTATTAGAGAATTTAATTCGCATGACACCGCTCACTTGGGGAGCGAGTACGGAGAAAATTGAGCAAGCATTAGCTTCTAAAATTCCTTTTGTTACGATTGACTTTACAATGATTATCGCAACAAATGAAAACAGTTTCGCCTAGAAAGGAGCCTGAAGATGTTTACGACAAGTAGTGTCCCTAGTTGGTTTTATATTATCGCAATTGCGGTTGTAATTGCTTTTGTTATTATTGCGGAATGGAAAACACGTTAAGGAGTTGATGAGAGTGGCCGAAAAAATAGGGAAGCGTCAAGAACCTAAACTATCAGAGTTCCATGAAGAAATGGCGATTGAAGAGATTGCTTCAACAGAAGATGATGTCGAAGGTGTTCGATTTACTGGTGGTTACTTCGCCGCAGATTTAGTGGAAAGAATGACGTTCGATGATGTAGTATTTAAGCAAGTACGTTTTATGAATGCGGATCTTTCAACAATGGAGTTTATCGATGTGCAATTCGATACATGTGATTTTTCCAATGTGCATTTTAAAAATGCATCTTTCCATCGTTGTATTTTTAAAGATTGTAAATTAACAGGGACCGATTTTTCAAGCGCGCATATTCGTCATACTTTATTTGAATCTTGTGATGGCAAGTATAGTAATTTTACTTTTGCGCGATTAAAAGAAGTTGACATTGTCTCAACTGATTTAACGGATAGTGATTTTTTTGAAAGTCATTTGAAAGATGCTCGTTTTACGCATTGTAAAATTGACCGCATTAATTTTTCAGAGACTGCTTTAAAAGGAATCGATTTATCGACCAATACATACGAGCAAATCGAAGTATCGATTGATAAAATTGCGGGTTGTATTGTGTCGAAAGATCAAGCGGTAGGATTTGCACGTATGTTAGGATTAACTGTAAAAGAATAATGGAAAAGAGTGAAGTTATGTTAACTTTTGAAGAAAAACAAGAAATTATTGAGTCATTCCCGGAATTAACGAAAAAAGAAGTCTCGATGAAACGTTTAAATTATCATTTTGAAGACAGTTTGTATGATAAAACAATTGTCGTACAACATTTACATCCAAACGGTAATGCATTCATTTATTTAGCGGGTGTAGCTGGTTATGAGCCGGATGATCGTGGACTTGTGAACGTGCGCGAGGCAACGGAAGAAGAGCTGCGCAAAATGATTCAAGAAGCTATCGAGGCGCTTGGACAAGCTGAAGAGGAAGAAGTAAAAATTGAAGAAGTGTGGGTAAACGGTGAAAATACGCTTGTTTTAAAAGAAGAAGAAGGGTATTGGAATGTTTATCATGGATTGAATTTGGAAGATAGCTTTGGCGATTATGAAGAAGCAGTAGATTATTTGAAAGAAGAACAATTTACATGTAAAGAGGAGAGAAGCTAACAATGAAAGGTCGAACGCTCGTCATTGGCATTCTTGTATTTGTTTTACTTGTCGTTGGCATCATTATTTTTGCGATGATGTCGACGATTAATGGCATTAAAGAAGAGATGGAAAAAGAAGAAGTTTCGGCAACAGTCTGGATTGAACAAGATGATTCTTTCATATTGATCAAGTAAAAAAGAGGCGTTTCCAAAGTCTACACGACTTTGGAGACGCCTCTTATTTTTGTGTGCATAGAAATAAAAGTTATTGGTCAGCCTTTTTCTTTTCTAAAAGTTTATTGCCAGAACGATAGAGACCTTTTCCAAATGGTAGCCACCAATTCCATTTTCCGAATAATTTCATCAAGCTTGGGACGAGTAATAAACGAATAATCGTTGCGTCAATTGCCACAGCAATTGCGATGCCGACGCCGATTTGTTTAACAGGCATGACGTCTGTAAAAGCAAATGCACCTGTTAAGACGATCATAATGAGTGCTGCAGATGTAATGACTTTACTTGTTGTCGCAAGTCCTTCAACAGTCGCTTTATCATTATTAAATGAGCTTGCATATTCTTCTTGCATTCTCGAAATGAGAAACACTTCGTAGTCCATGCTTAATCCGAATACGAGACTGAAAACGATGACTGGAATAATAAGTGCAATCGTACCAGCAGGAATGCCGAAATGACCGTATTGGAAAATATAAACGAGCAATCCGAAAGCTGACGATAAGCCTATAATATTCATTAAAATGGCTTTAATTGGAATGAGTAATGAACGGAATGCAATCATTAAAATAAAGAATGTCGAAATGACAATGACTGCAACGACAAATCCAATTTTATCCCAAATTTCATCGAAAATTTCTTGGTTGAATTTAGGCGCGCCACCAATCATTAAATTCCACTCAGTATCTTTCTCAGCCCAAGTTCGAACCCATTCTTGTGCTTCATCAGAAGACCCTTCCGCCGAAAGTGTAACGGGAATCATTAAACGGTCTTCTTGAATAAATGTTTCAAGTAAAGGCGATAGATTCGCTGCCATTTCTGGAATCATCATCGCTCCGTTCCATTCTTCAACAGAAGCGATTTCACTTGCTGTAAAGATCGTTGTTACCTCATCGACAAGTGCTTCACCAGCTAATGTTTCCTCCAACTCTTTCATTGCATGAAGACCCTCTTCATTGTCCCAACCATCAGCTCGTTCGGCAATGACGTAAACATTCGATGTATCTGTTAAATTAAATGTTTCTTCCATCAGTTCAAAGGCTGCCCTTGAGTCATAAGAGATGGGTAAAGCATCGATTTCAGGAATGGTTAATTCCATATCTTTTACTGGAATGACCGCAATTGCTAGCAGTAGAATTGCGATAATTGTAATGAGTACTGGACGTTTAATCACTTGATTGGCGAAGCGTCGCCAACGGTTTTCTCCGCGCGTATTTTCTTTTAAAACACGCCATTTGTCAATTCGATTTCCAAGCGCTAGTAAAACTGCGGGCAGTAAAGTAATGGAACTAAGCACTGCCATTGCAACAACGATCATTCCGCCAATCGCAATATTTTGGAATAAATCGACTTGAATAAACATCATGGCACCTAGTCCGATAAAGACACAAAATGCTGAGAAAATAACAGAACGCCCTGCTGTTCGAATTGTCATAATGACAGAGTCTTTAATTGAAGAATGCGTACGTTCTTCGCGGTAACGGCTAATAAACAATAATGCGAAGTCGATACTAAGTGCGAGTCCCAACATAGGAATAATATTCAAAATAAAAATGGAAAGTTCAGATTGCCCACCTAAAATGGTTATAATCCCGAATGATGAAACAACCGTGACAATCCCAATCATTAAAGGAACAAGTGAGGCAATAACTGTGCCGAAAGCAAATAATAAAACGACGATTGCAATCGGTAATCCAATCGCTTCCGCTGTGATTAAATCTTTCTGACTCGCTTCGTTAATATCTTTTGAAAGTGCAGAAGCTCCAGTTAAAACGATACCCTCTTTTTCACCGATAGCTCCGCGAATATCTGTGACTGCTTGTGGCATATGGTCGGCCTCATCATCAAAATGCAGCATCGCATAAGCAATTTCTCCACTTTTTAAATCGGGATTTTCAAGCGGCGATTCAATGGCTGAAGTAAGCTTCAGTTTTTCGATACGATTTAAAGCGTTTTCAATTCCTTCGTCAGAAACATGATCAAAGACGACGAATAATGTTTCCTTTGGCATATCGAAATCACTAGAAACGATATCCATCACGGCTGCATGATCGCCATCCATTTTAAACCCGTCACCTTCTAGTAACCCTGGTAAACGAACCGCTAAAACAGCCATTGCGATAAAGATCACAATCCATAGCAAGATAATTGCTTTATAGGCACGTGTCACGAAATGAGCGAATGATTGCAATAGATGTCTACCTTCTTTCTGTATGTATTGAAGTTTATATTTTAATCATAATCGATTTTGTGGTGAAAGTCTTTGATAAGGAACGAAAAAAAGCCATCCTCAATAAGAGAATGGCTTTGAATGGTTAATTCAAATTAGTTTTTTTCAACGTTTGAAGCTTGAAGTCCGCGTTCGCCTTGTTCGATTTCGAATGTTACGTCTTGGCCTTCTTCAAGAGTTTTGAAACCTTCGCCTTGGATAGCTGAGAAGTGTACGAATACGTCGTCGCCATCTTCACGCTCGATAAATCCAAAACCTTTTTCTGCGTTAAACCATTTTACTTTACCTTGTTCCATCTTTGTTTCCTCCTCGTGTGCGCAATTGTGCACACATTGTGTTACTATCCTTGCTCAAATCTTGAAGGGGTCAAGCATTGCTGTGACCATTCTGCTATCGAACAAAAATAATTCTTCTTTATCATACCAATTGCCTGACATAAAAGCAAGTGAAATGTTTAAAGTAAATTTTTCAGCACAAAGAGACTGTCCATTTTCGAACAGTCTCCTATAGATTTTCAGAAAAATAAAGCGAGTAATTGATAGATAATTGCAGCAAGTGTTGCGGAAACGGGTAAAGTAATAATCCACGTCATGACAATCTTTTTCGCCACGCCCCAGTTTACACCACGCGCACGTTGCGCAGTACCTACCCCCATAATTGCAGAAGAAATGACATGGGTCGTACTTACAGGTAAATGAAGCAAAGTTGCACCGAAAATAATCCCGGCCGAAGATAAATCAGCTGCAGCTCCATTAACTGGACGAATCTTCATGATTTTCGTTCCTACCGTTTTGATGATTTTATAACCACCAATCGATGTTCCGAGTCCCATCGCAGTAGCAGCGGCGATTCGAACCCATAATTGGATATCGTCACTTGTTTGGAGACCTCCGGCAATCAATGCCATTGTAATAATTCCCATCGCTTTTTGCGCATCATTTGTTCCGTGCGTAAATGCTTGAAGTGCTGCCGTTCCAATTTGCATATAACGAATTCGTTTATTCGCTTTAAAAAGATTACGATTTTTTAACACGACTTTGAAAATCGTCATGACTAAAAAACCAATAAATAATGCGATAAATGGCGAGAAAATTAAGGCTTCCAATATTTTTAAAAAGCCACTATAATTCAAAATTCCAAAGCCAGCTGCAGAAATGGCGGCGCCAGCAATCGATCCAATTAATGCATGTGATGAACTTGAAGGAATACCGTAATACCAAGTGATTAAATTCCATGCAATCGCGGCGACAAGCGCAGCTAAAATAATAAGAGATCCATCTTTTAGTATGAAAGGATCTACAATATCTTTAGAAATGGTTTGCGCCACGCCCGTAAACGTAAGCGCCCCGACAAAGTTCATAATTGCAGCCATAAAAACGGCTGTTCTTGGTTTTAAAGCTCTCGTTGAAACAGATGTTGCAATCGCGTTTGCGGTATCATGAAATCCGTTTATAAAGTCGAATGCTAAAGCAAAAATAACGACAATAATGGTCAGGAGTAAAACTGTATCCATTTAAAAAAGATCCCCCTTACGCATTTCGCATAATAATCGTTTCAATTGTGTTCGCGACATCTTCACAGTAATCCGCTACTTCTTCTAGCTGTTCGTAAATGTCTTTAAATTGGATGATTCGAATGGGATCTTTTTCTTGAATGAATAATTGTTTAATGGATGTTCTATAAATTTCATCGCAAATGCTCTCGAGTTGTTTAATGAGTACAGCGTGATCTCGCATTTCAACGAGTTTCTTTTTGGCAAGCAATTGAAGGGCTTTCACAATTTCGTCTGTACTTTTTACGATGTTTTCCATGAAGGCATGGACATATTCGTCGATTTCGGTTAATGAAAACATTTCAAGATGTGCAGCAAAATGTTCGATACCATCTAAAATATCATCCATTTTAATGGATAATTGTAAAATGTCTTCGCGCTCAATCGGTGTCATAAACGAAGTGTTTAGTTTTGTCGTTAACTCATAAATTAACGCATCGCCTTCTCTTTCGTATTCTTTTAATTTAATGCTCACTTCTTTTAAATCTGCAACGCTCTCTATTTTGAAATCATCGGCATAATGAATCGCTTCCTGGACGTGTTCAGCAATTTGAAGTAGTGCGGTGAAAAAAGGATCTGTCTTATTAAAGTTGAACATTTTTTACCTCCATATAAATAATGATTTCTTGTTTTTTAGCACTATTAATCATACCAAATACAAGGAGAAAAGACACGCATAATTCGACATTGTTTGCCGAAGATTGGGTTAACAAATAACAAATTAAAACTTTTTACTAAAAAATGAAAGTTACAAAAAACTTATTATAATAATCTGTTTTTATTTTGGGAGTCCTATTTAATTTTCAGAACGATAATTGCAGGAATATTAACTTTTTTGTTGAAGAAGGAATCAAAGGTGAGAGAATTTATTTGTATTTTTATAAAAAAATGAAACTTTCGCGGAAGTCATGCGTATACATAGTTGATTAGAAAATTAGAATGGAAGGGAGGAAATCGTATGGAATTATTTGGGCTGCCTATTGTACAGGTTTATTTATATACACTGATTATTGCAGGTGCAATTACCATCGTTTATTTATTGTTTAGCGATATGATTGACGGAGTTTGGGAAGGGATTCCATTTTTTGATCCAGCAGTGATTTTGGCATTTTTCACATTTTTATCTGCGGCAGGCTATATTTTAGAGTTAGTCGTTAGCTGGCAAAGTGGTCTTATTTTAGCCGTTGCCATTACGATTGCAGTTGTCCTGGATATTTTATTGTATTTCTTTGTATTATTACCACTTTCTTCTGCGGAAGTATCACTCGCTTATTCTGATGAATCGTTAATGGGGCAAGTAGGCCGCGTCATCGTACCCATCCCAGTCAATGGTTATGGGGAGATTGTGATTGAAACGGTCAATGGACGCATTAATAAACGTGCTGCTAGTTATGAGGATAATGCGATTGATTATGGCAAAGAAGTGTTAATTATAGAAGTGAGAAATGGTGCATTTATCGTCAAGGAATATAAGCCATTTCGCTTTGAATCATAAATTAAAGGAGGAATTAGTATGCCAGGTGCTTTAATAGCAATTGGAATTGTCGTTTTTGTTTTACTCGCCATTATACTGGTTTATATTGCAAAGTATAAAACAGTAGGACCGGACGAGGCGTTAATTGTCACGGGGAGTTATCTAGGTTCTAAAAATGTACATACGGATGACTCAGGAAATCGAATTAAAATCATTCGCGGGGGCGGTACTTTTGTACTTCCAGTTTTTCAACAGGCAGAGCCACTTAGTTTATTATCAAGTAAATTAGAAGTGACAACACCTGAAGTTTATACGGAGCAAGGTGTGCCCGTTATGGCTGATGGAACAGCGATTATTAAAATTGGTGGTTCGATTTCTGAAATTGCAACTGCCGCAGAACAGTTTTTAGGAAAATCAAAACAAGACCGTGAAAATGAAGCGAAAGAAGTGTTAGAAGGTCATTTACGTTCGATTTTAGGTTCGATGACTGTTGAAGAAATTTATAAGAATCGAGATTTATTCTCACAAGAAGTGCAACGTGTTGCATCTGAAGATTTATCAAAAATGGGGCTTGTCATTGTTTCATTTACGATTAAAGATGTGCGTGATAATAATGGGTATCTAGATTCACTTGGGAAACCGAGAATTGCGCAAGTGAGACGCGATGCTGATATTGCGACGGTAGAAGCAGAAAAAGAAACACGAATTAAAAATGCGGAAGCGTCAAAAGAAGCGCAAAAAGCAGAGTTAGAGCGTGCAACTGAAATTGCTGAAGCAGAAAAAGAAAATCAATTGAAAGTTGCAGAGTATCGTTTAGAGCAAGATCGTGCAAAAGCACAAGCCGACCAAGCATACGAACTACAAACGGCGAGATCGAAGCAAGAAGTTATGGAACAAGAAATGCAAGTTAAAATTATCGAGCGTCAAAAACAAATTGAGCTTGAAGAAAAAGAAATTTTGCGTCGTGAAAGACAATACGATTCTGAAGTTAAGAAGAAAGCAGATGCGGATCGTTACGCAATTGAACAACAAGCTGCAGCTGACAAAGCAAGACAACTTGCGGAAGCAGATGCTGAAAAATATCGCATTGAAGCGAAAGCAGCTGCTGAAGCAGAAAAAGTTCGTCTTGATGGTCAAGCGAATGCTGATTCTAAACGTGCACAAGGTGAATCTGAAGCCGATATTATTCGTTTGAAAGGTCTTGCAGAAGCCGAAGCGAAGCGTAAAATTGCGGAAGCATTCGAACATTACGGAGAAGCCGCAATGCTTGATATGGTCATTCGCATGATTCCAGAATATGCGAAACAAGTTGCAGAACCACTTTCGAATATTGATAAAATTACGGTTGTCGATACAGGCGGCGGTGAAGGCGGTGGTGCCAATAAAGTCACGTCTTATGCGACGGATTTAATGGCGACACTTCAAGAAAGTTTGAAAGCAACATCGGGTATTGATGTAAAAGAAATGCTAGAAAATTATTCGGGTAAACATAATATTCGTCCAAGTATTGATGCTTTGACGGATGAAGTGAAAGCAACGAAACAGCCTTCAATTGTAAAAATGCAAGAAGAAAATGACGGTGCAAGTGAAGAATCAGAAGATTAAAAAGTAAAGAAGAGGTTGTCCTAGAAGTCGTGTACTTCTTGGGCGCCTCTTCTTTTTCTGTGTGTATTATCATAAATGATTGTCAAACCTTAAGAAAATCTTCATAATTCCCCTACACTCGACTTCATAAACAACTTCTATACTTTGTTTATCGATGAAAAACAAAGGAGCGTTACTAATGATAGAAGTATTGAATTTAAGCCATTCTTTCCAAATCGGAAAAAAAGGTAAAGAAAAAAACATTCCAGTATTAAATGATATTGATTTTACTGTTAAAAAAGGTGAGATTGTTTCGATTGTAGGAAAAAGTGGTTCAGGAAAATCGACTTTTCTACATATATTAGCAGGATTTATTGTTCCACAAAAAGGCCATATTTTAATTCGAGAAACAGAAACTTCTGCATTTAATGAAGTAGAAAGTGCAGCCTTTAGACTTGAAAACTTTGGTTTTATCTTTCAAAACTTTCAACTGATGCCTGGACTGAATGCATTTGAAAATATTGAATTACCATTAAAACTAAAAGGCATAGAAAAAACGGAAAGACGCCGGAAAGTGAGTGCCCTGATGCAAGAAGTTGGCTTAGATCATGTGGGAGATCATTATCCAAACGAATTATCAGGTGGTCAACAACAAAGGGTAAGTATTGCGCGTGCGCTTATTACAGATCCCCCAATTATTTTTGCAGATGAACCGACAGGAAGTTTAGATTCAGAAACAGAACAAGACGTTTTGTTATTAATCCAATCGCTGAATAAGTTACGCGGGATTACTTTTGTCATGATTACACATGATGAAGAAGTGGCGCATGTTGCGGATCGAATGTATACGATGCATGACGGTCGCTTAGTGGAAGGAAGTGTTCAACATGCAATTTAAAGATCAAATCGATTTTGTGCGCCAGCATATTAAGAAAAATAGATTACGTGTATTTATGACGATTTTAGCAGCAACAATGGGAACGGCATTTTTAATCGTTCTTGCATCGGTCGGTTTTGGTTTGCATGATACACTTCGAGGAGAAATGCTATCGAATCGTTTAGTGACGGAGATTCAAGTACATGGAAGTGATGAGGCAGAAGAACCGGAGAAACAAGTTGATAAGTTTAAAGCAATGGAAAATGTGAAAGCAGTCCTAGACCAACAAAAATTAGGCACATATCCCAAAATAATGCTTGGAGATTTCGAAGGCTATTTTGAATTTGTCGTTTCAGATTTTAAAGAAGAGGCAAAAGTTGGTTTTGAATTAAATAAGGGAAGATTACCTGAAAACGATTCTGAAGTTGTAGTGGGCAGTCATTTTGCAACGTATTTACAAAATACTACTGAAGTAAAAGAAGGCGAAGAAATGCCTACATATGAAGGAGATTTAATCGGTCAAACAATTACGTTTGAGATTGAAAATAATGAAGGTGATTTGGCAGAAGAAAAACTAGAATTTACCGTTGTAGGTATTGGAAAAGAGCCAACGAGAGAATGGGTAATGGACGGGCGAGTTTTTGCGGATGCTTCCATAATTCCTAAAATTGAAGAGCTCTATCAGACGAGCGAAGAGGAACAGTTTAGTCTTTTTTATCATAGTATAATGGTTTACGCAGACAAATTGGAAAATGTCAGTCAGATTGCGAAAGCGATTGAAGAAGATGGTTTTTATACGTATTCGGTTGCGAGTGAGTTAGAACAATTGGATGTCTTTTTCTTAGCTTTAAAAGCGGGACTAATTTTTGTAGGAACGATTGCGATTTTAATCGCTTCAATCGGTATATTCAATACGATGACGATGGCGGTTACAGAACGTACGCGTGAGATTGGTGTGATGAAAGCGATCGGGGCAAATCCAAAATTGATTCAAAGACTCTTTATCATGGAAAGTGCTTGGATTGGGATTATCGGAACAATCATTGCGATTATTATTTCGTATGGTGTAAGCATTATCGCCAATTATTTATTGCCAATTATCGTGACTTCTGCTTTAGGCGGGGAAGACTCAAGTGAATTAAATATCGTATTCTCAGTGATTCCGTGGCAATTAATTGTCATCGCATCGTGCATCAGTATTGGTGTAGCAGTGATTTCAGGATGGCGACCAGCACGAAAAGCAACGAATATCGATGTAATTCAGGCGTTAAGACAGGAATTATAATTAAAAAGAGTCGGAAAAGACTTGGTGAAAAGTGCATGAAATCAAATTTCAAATCTTGATTCATGTGCTTTTCTTTCTGAATAATTGTCAAGTTTTGATGGTTTATTTACTTATATCCCAGTTTTTTATAAGAATTTTACATAGATAAATGCTTGGCGATGAAAGTCTAATATTTGTTATGTTTAAGTTATTGAATTATTATATTTAAGTCTATATGTATAGTAGTGTGAGAAGGGCGAACGAATCGCACTATAATTCGCTCGCTCTCCTCGATTTTATTTTATAACGGATAACCTAGTTATTTTCCTTATAAATAAAATAATCAAAATCTGCATATCTATTTTGTCCGGAAGTATCTTGACATTGCATGCCGACAAAAGCGCCAGTGAAAAAGCCTCCACCTTGGATATAGTCGTCCGAAAGTTTATGAGACTGGAACTGGATAGGAATTGTATGCCAATCTTTACCATCAAATGAATAAGCGTATTCATATATATTCTCTTGTACGTCTACTTTTAAATAAATATCTTCTATATGTTCAGGGATAGGGATTTCATTGCCCTGTAACGGTTGATCAAAAACAAAGTTATCGCATGTATTTACTTCTAAAATTCTCCCTTTATCTTCATGCCATGTGATTTGTAGACTAGTCCAATTCTCAGTATTATAGTAATTGACTAATCCAGCAGCTTGTTGGAAAGAATCAGGTCGAAATTTAACTTTTGTTTCCGCGATGAAATTAAAACTTTGCCAACGTCTTGCAATAAAAGCTTGGGTAAATTTTGATGTTAATGATTCTTTCCCATAAAGTCGCAAATGACCTGGATTATCTGTCAATGATAAAACTTCTTTGCCTAAAGGGATACGTAGTGATTGAAAATGATTGTTTAGTGTATCCGTATCAAAATCATCTTTTTCATCATAGTCTTTCTCCCAAACAACTTCTTTAATCGCAGGTCCTTCAATTTCTAAAGAAGGTTCATTGCCACCAACGACGTAAGGCCAGTCATTTTTCCACTCTAAACGTTGAATCGCAGTCTCTCTTCCAAGCGGACAGTATCCACGACTATCCAAGATAGGCTGATTGTTTTGTGGCAAAGGTCTTCCTGTTAAATGGGCTAAGAACCATTCATCCGTATGAGTATGTACGATGGATGCATGCCCAGACTTTTGCAGTGGATTTCTTGGAGAATCCCAAGACGTAATTAATGGATTTTCAGGATGGACTTCATAAGGACCCCATAAGTTTTTTGACCTTGCGATTGTCGCAGCGTGATGATATCTAGTACCGCCTTCCGCTGTTAATAAATAATAGTATTCATTAATTTTATAAATATGAGGTGCCTCAACTAACTTAATATCTGTACCTTCAAAAATGATTTTTGCATCTCCAATGAGTCTTTGCTTTTCAACATCATACTCCTGTAAAACAATCCCATAAAAGTTATGATGGTTCAGTCGATGATCCCAATACATATTGGCTAAATATTTTTTGCCGTCAGCGTCATGATACAAAGAGGGATCGAAACCAGAACTATTTAAATAGATTGGTTCAGACCATTCACCGTCAATCGTGTCACAAGTCACAAGGTAATTATGACAGTCTTTCCACTGTCCTTCAGTAACTTTAACGTCTGTGTAAATGAGCCAAAACTTTCCATCGTTGTATGAAAGCTGAGGCGCCCAAACACCGCCAGAATTCGGATTGCCTAACATGTTTAATTGACTTGTTCTTGTAAGGGGCCTTGTCGCCAGTCGCCAGTTTTTCAAGTCCTTTGAGTGATAGATTCCAACACCAGGAAACCACTCGAATGTTGAAACGGCAATATAATAATCTTCACCTACTCGACAAATACTTGGATCTGGATTAAACCCTTTTAGAATTGGATTACGAATCGTAGCCATTAATCTCCATCCTTTCCCAACTTATATATTTTTTCTCGATTATGTTGAAAGGGCTTACATAAAGGAGAATGAAAAAGTAATGTAATTAGGTTAAATTTCAGGAACTCATCTACTAAAATGATTGACTTGTTATGGTTTATAAAATTTAGATTACATTACTTTCGTTAATGATATAACACTTTGTTCGATTAGTAAACTAAGTTTAATTTAATTGATGAATACTGTCTTTTAAAAAGCGTTCAATTGTGAAAGCGGCTACGCCTAATGGTGTTGATAATGTGTAGTTTTCTGAGAAGTCAATTTGTAAGCCTGATTGTTGGAACCAAAGGCCTTGTCTAGCTACTCTCTTTTTCAATGGACTAATAATCCATTCTTCTAAAGCGGCAATTTGGTTGCCGATAATGACTTGTTGCGGATTGAACGTATTAATGATGTTATTGATGCCTACGCCTAAGTAATCACCAATTTCTTCAAATAATGAAGTGGCTTGTTCATTGTTGTTTCTCGCTAGTGTTAATAAGTTTTCTATAGGAGGCTCATCGTTCATTGGAATTATAAGACCTAGTTTCTGTGCATTTCTAATTAAAGCCTGTTCAGAAGCGTATAATTCCCAGCATCCCTCATTGCCGCAACTGCATGTGGCACCATTTACTTCAATCGTCATATGACCAAGTTCTCCAGAAAATCCATTATTCCCACGATATAAATCACCATTTAGGAATAATCCGACACCAATTCCAATGCCAGCACTAATGTAAATAATATCATTAAAGTCTTTTCCTACACCAAACTTTTTCTCACCGTAAGCACCAGCATTGGCTTCGTTTTCTATAATGACTGGAATGTCATATTGCTTTTCAATCACATCTTTTAAATCAATGTTTTTCCAATTAAGATTAGGCGCAAGTAAAATGACTTCATCTCTATTTACTGTACCAGGTACGCCTATACCAATCCCAATCACCCCGTATTTACTTTCTGGCGCCACTGAGATTAAGTGCGAAATGATTGTAAATATTTTGTCTTCGATTTCTTTGTATGGAAGATCATTATAAAGAATCCGTTTTTCTTCGATAATATTCCCACTTAAATCAGTCAAAACACCAAGTAAATAATTAACCCCTAAATCAATCCCAATGGAATAACCCGCTTTATTATTAAATAAAAGCATGACGGGTCTTCTACCACCGCTAGACTCACCAGGACCAGATTCATAAATGAGTTCTGCCTCTAATAACTCGTTGACTAACGCTGATACGGTTCCTTTATTAAGTCCTGATTTTTTAGCAATGTCTGCTCTTGAAATAATCTCTTCGCTAATAATTTTATCTAGCACTAATGATTTGTTTTGTTTTTTAACAACATCTAAGTTCCAAGTTTTATTTTGCATCGATTATTCACTCATCCCTTTCTTTCCGTTATTCTAACAAAAAAAAGTGATATTTGATATAGATTGAAAAAACTTTGTTTATTCACTAGACTAACAAGTTGTGTTTTGTTACAATGAAAACGCATACAAAAAGTATTGCAAATTTTAAAACAATAAAAACAAAGGGGGATGGAAAGATGAAAAGAAGGTTGTTCACGACATTATTACTTTCACTAGCTGTGACATTACTGTTAGTCGGTTGCTCAGAGTCAAGCACATCATCCAGTGATAATGAAATTAAGTTTATGCATTTATGGCCGGAAGGGAGTTCTAAGCATCATTATGAAATTGTAAATGAGATTATTGCTGATTTTGAGGCAGAGAACGAAGGCGTTAAAGTAGATTTAGAAGTGCTAAGTAATGAGCAATATAAGGACAAGTTAAAAGTTTTATCAACTTCAAAAGAATTGCCGGATGTTGGAATGACATGGGCGGCTGGATTTTTAGAACCCTATGTCGGCGGGAATATGTTCGCATCATTAGATGATGTAGTAGATGGAGAATTGGCAGATGAGTTTATCCCTGGTACGGTCGAGGCTTATGAAATAGATGGGACAACATATGGACTACCGTTAGAATTGAATATTGCTACCCTCTATTATAATACAAAAATGTTTGAGGAAGCTGGTGTCGAGGCTCCTGAAACTTATGAAGAGTTAATCGATGTCGTCAATGCGTTTAAAGAAGATGGGATTCAGCCAATTGCATTGGGAAATAGGGATGCTTGGACGGGTTCATTATGGTATATGTATCTAGCAGATCGAATTGGTGGTGGAGCTGCAATCAGCAATGCTATCGATAGATCAGGTAGTTTCGAAGACTCTGCATTAGTCGAAGCAGCGGAGAAAGTATTAGACCTAGTTGACAAAGATGCTTTTGTAAAAGGATTCAACGGCTTGTCTGACGAGGAAGCAAAAAGTATGTTTATGAATGAGCAAGCGCCAATGTATTTAATCGCAACATGGGATTTACCTAACTTTACAACAAATGAGGACGTACCACAGGAATTCAGAGATTCTGTTGAGTATTTGAAATTCCCAACGGTTGATGGAAGTGGGGATATGAATAGCTTTATCGGAGGACCGGGCGTTGGCTTATTTGTTGCTGAGGATTCTAAAGTGAAGGAAGATGCGAAGAAATTTGCAGCATTCTTTATAAAAGAATGGGGAGAAAAATCAGTTGCGCAAGCGGGCGTAATTCCTGCGACAAAAGTAGATGCATCATCTCTAGATTTACCACAAATGTATATCGATATTTTGGATGAATTAACGGAAGCCAGCAATATTACATTATTTGCAGATGTTCAAATGAGTCCATCTGTCGCGCAAGTTCACCTTGACGCAATTCAAGCATTATTCGGCAATGAAATGACAGCTGAAGAATTTGCGAAGATACAAGAAGAAGCACTTTCAAAAGAGTAAAGAATCTTACTAAAATAGAGGGGGACAGCTCCTAAAATGGAATGTCCTCTTCCATCTATTAAGTTATGGGGCGATTATAATGAATAAAGTCATGTCCAATAGATTATCCATTGCCATATATGTTTTACCAGCCCTATTATTAGTTACGATATTAGTTTTCATTCCATTAATTCTTTCTGCTTATTATGGGTTAATGAAATGGGACGGCATCGGGGCTATGGAGTTCATTGGTTTAGAAAACTATATTAATGGCATAAAAGATGAAAAGTTTTGGAATAGTGCCTATCATTCTTTTCTGTTGGCGATCTTTTCAACTTTGAGTTTAGCAGTCTATTTAACAGTATCCCTAATATTGGCATCTAAAATTAAAGGTTCGGATTTGTTCCGAAAGATTTATTTGATACCTATGCTATTGTCTTCGGTAGCAATTGCACAATTGTGGATTAAAGTATATAACCCTTCGAATGGGATTCTAAATGCCATTCTGATGAACTTAGGAGTGAAAAATCCGCCAGCATGGCTTGCAGATCCATCACTTGTGTTACTTGCCATTTTTATTCCAATCTTATGGCAGTATGCTGGCTTTTACATACTCATTTATTATGCGGCATTGAAGAACATCCCGGAATCACTAATCGAAGCAGCTAAGATAGATGGGGCAACGCCGACGCAAATTGCATTAAAGATTAAATTACCTTTAATAAAAGAAGTTGTTGTAGTCACTGTTGTATTAGCCATTGTCGGGTCATTGAAGTATTTCGATTTAATATACGTCATGACTGGAGGGGGACCAAATGGTGCAAGTGAAGTTATGGCATCTTACATGTACAAACTCGCATTCTCAAGTTATGATTTCGGCTATGGTAGTGCGATTGGTTTCTTGTTATTGGTCATCACTTTAATTGTCACGTTCATTATCCGGAAAATAACTGCTACTGATGAGCAAGTAGAGTACTAAGGGGAGGCTGTTTGTCGTGAAACGTTTTGGTTATTTTTTACTGTATGTAAGTTTGACAGTGGTCGCACTTTTTCAGCTTGTTCCACTTATATGGCTCTTTTTATTTTCGTTAAAGGATAATAGAGAAATATTTGCCGGATCGCCGTTTGCATTGCCATCGGAACTTAGATGGCAAAACTATTTGAAAGTTTGGGAAGGCGGCGTCGGGACATACTTTTTTAATAGTGTTTGGATTACGAGTTTAGCCATTATTTTAACTGTGTTATTTGCAAGTATGGCCACATTTGCGATCACGAGAATGAAATGGAAATGGAGTGGTTTTGTCCTCGGTCTATTCATGGTTGGGCTGATGATACCGATTCACTCGGCTTTAATTCCTTTGTTTAGTATGTTTTTAAAAGTAAACTTAATTGATAACCCAATCTCGATTGTCATTACGTATACCGCGTATAATTTACCGATTACGATTATGATACTTCTCGGTTTTTATTACACATTGCCACGTGAGATAGAGGAGGCGGCGATTATTGATGGCTGCTCAATCCATCGTATGTTTTTTCGTATTATACTACCGATGACAACACCGGTAATATCGACTACAGTTGTGATTAATATGATTTACAATTGGAATGAATTTGTTTTTGTGAATACATTTATTAGTTCCGATAAATACAAAACATTGACGGTCGGCATTCAAAATTTTATTGGTCAATATATGACCGACTGGGGCGCAATTGGTGCAACTCTTATTATTAGTGTGCTACCAATCATTATCGCCTTTATATTTTTCAGCAATAAAGTTGTGGAAGGAATTTCTTCTAGTGCAGTTAAAGGATAGACTATTAAAAAATCACTCAAGATTTAGTCTTGAGTGATTTTTATTATAGAAATTTATTTGGCTGTTTTTGATGTGACTTTAGCAAATACAATTAGGGATTGCCACATGATCATATAGGCGATTGAACTGCCACCAAATATAAATGCCAAAGCAGGAAATAGCTTCATCAGCACGAGCATGGATGCAAGGCAAATAAGGATAATGAGTGTTGACAATGGTTTGGCAAAGATGACTAAAAATGTCGTTTTAATCATTTTAGCTATATTTAAATCAAAGTGGACGAAAGTCGGAAAAACATAAAACAGCATTGCAAGAATGATTAACGTAAGAAGAGGAATATATGTCCATCGTATTAACATATCTGAAGTGACAAAGATAAAGTAAAAATCTACCACAATTATGATCATAATGAATGAAATCATTAAACCGAGTAAATTGCTTTTTAAAAATTCTTTACGGTAGTAGTTCCAAAACGATGTGAAGACTGGAATTCCAGTTTTACGATTTAACCAATCACGACAAATTGCAAACATCGCAGCAGTCGCAGGAAAAAATCCGAAAATGCCTAAACCTACGATTGTGAAAAACACCCATAACACATTCAAATAAGCGAGTCTTGTAATCCATTCGGCAATATTATAGAGAACATTTCTTGTTGAATTCATTTGGCACCTCCTAATTAAATTGAGAACAGTTTAATACAATTAATTAATGTATCGCCGCAGCGAAAGGATTGGATTGTGAAATATGACTAACTTATTTAAATTATAGACTTAAAACTTTGTTCAATCAATAGACAAACTAATCTTTCCTGTTATAATAACAATATAAGCGCTTTCATTATTAGCAAAATTTGAAATTGGGGGTAAATAGTATGACTTATTTTTCAACAGTTAACGAAATTAAATTTGAGGGCTCATCTTCAAAAAATCCATTTGCTTTTAAGTTTTATAATCCAGAAGAAATAATTGGTGGTAAGAAAATGGAAGATGTTTTACGTTATGCCGTTTCTTACTGGCACACATTCACTATGGATGGTTCAGATCCATTTGGCGCAGGAACGATGAAACGTAACTGGGATCGATATAATGGAATAGATTTAGCGAAAGCTCGCGTAGATGCATCATTTGAGTTTTATGAAAAATTAGGTGTCCCCTATTTTTGTTTTCATGATATCGATATTGCGCCTGAAGGGGATAACTTAAGAGAAACAAACCAAAACCTAGATGTTATTGTAAACATGATTCAAGATTATATGAAAAGTAGTAAAGTGAAGTTGCTTTGGAATACGGCAAATAACTTTACACATCCACGTTTTGTTCATGGAGCAGCTACATCAAGCAGTGCGGATGTCTTTGCTTATTCCGCGGCAAAAGTAAAAAAAGGATTAGAAATTGGTAAAGAACTAGGTGCCGAAAACTATGTGTTTTGGGGTGGTCGAGAGGGCTATGAAACACTTTTAAATACGAATATGAAGCTAGAGTTAGACAATCTTGCACGTTTTTATAAAATGGCCATTGATTATGCGGAAGAAATTGGCTTTGATGCACAGTTTTTAATTGAGCCGAAGCCAAAAGAGCCTACGACACATCAATATGATTATGATGTTGCGACAAGCCATGCATTTTTGCAAAATTATGGACTTGAGAATCATTTTAAATTTAATATTGAAGCGAATCATGCAACGCTTGCGGGACATACGTTTGAACATGAGCTACATTATGCGCGCATTCATAATATGCTAGGTTCGGTAGATGCAAACCAGGGAGATCCACTACTTGGCTGGGATACGGATGAATTTCCAACTGACTTATGGTCTACGACACTTGCGATGTATGAAATCCTTAAAAATGGAGGACTAGGAAGAGGCGGCTTAAATTTTGACGCGAAGGTTCGTCGTGGCTCTTTTGAACAAGAAGATTTATTCCACGCACATATTGCAGGGATGGATGCATTTGCAGTTGGTTTAAAAGTTGCACAACAGTTAATTGACGATAAGGTTTTAGAGACGATTCTTGAAAATCGTTATGAGAGTTATGAAAGCGGAATTGGGCTAGATATCGTAAAAGGAGCTTCAGACTTCCATAAACTTGAAAAACATGCTCTGAATTTATCAACAATTGAACAATCATCAGGCCGTTTAGAACAAATTAAAGCGACAATCAATCAGTATCTTTTGAAAGCGTTTACTAAAAAATGACGATTTTTATTTTATAGGGAGATGTTTTAGTGGAATATGTAATCGGTATTGATTTAGGAACAAGTGCGGTTAAAATTGTACTCGTTAATCAACTTGGCGAAGTCGTTCAAGAGATATCGAGAGAATATCTGTTAATCAATCAGCAATCAGGATATAGTGAGCAAAATCCAGAGGATTGGGTTGAGCAAACGTTTTTAGGATTAGCTGAACTGATGAAAGCATTTTCCGAAGATCCAGCTACTATCAAAGGTTTAAGTTTCTCAGGACAAATGCATGGACTCGTATTATTAGACGAGAATAAGCAAATACTACGAAATGCAATTCTTTGGAATGATACAAGAACAACGGAAGAGTGTCAGCAGATTTATGAGGTTGTGGGGAAAGAAAAGTTACTGCAGATTACCAAGAACCCTGCACTGGAAGGTTTTACTTTGCCGAAAATCCTCTGGGTTAAGCAGCATGAACCAGACTTATTTGAAAAGGTGCATACTTTTGTTTTACCGAAAGACTACTTACGCTATCGGTTGACGAATGTTTTGCAGATGGAGTTTTCTGATGCAGCAGGGACTCTATTACTAGATATGAATAAAAGTGAATGGAGTCAAGAGATTTGTGATTTATTGAATATAGATTCGAGGATTTGCCCACAGCTCGTTCCGTCGCATGAGGAAGTCGGCGTTATCACCACTGAAGTTGCGAAGGCTACGGGTTTAACGACAAAGACACGTGTTTTTGCAGGTGGAGCAGATAATGCTTGTGGGGCGATTGGGGCAGGTATATTATCGGAGGGCAAAACACTATGCAGTATCGGAACATCAGGCGTTGTATTATCTTACGAAGCCGAGAACAATAAAGACTTTTCTGGTAACATCCATTATTTTAATCACGGTGCGCCATCCGCTTATTATACGATGGGAGTTACTCTGTCGGCGGGGCATAGTTTAAGTTGGTTTAAAGATATATTTGCTGAAAACGAGTCTTTCGATGAATTGTTAACTGATATTGGTGATGTTCCCTTAGGTTCGAATGGAATACTCTTTACACCATATTTAGCGGGAGAGAGAACGCCACATTCAGATGCGGTTATTCGAGCAAGTTTTATTGGATTAGAAAGTACCCATCAAAGGAGAGATCTTTTACGTGCTGTGCTAGAGGGAATCACTTTTTCACTGCATGAATCGATTGAAATATTTCGTCGAAATGGAAAGAAAATAGAAACAATCGTATCTATTGGTGGAGGCGCTAAAAATGATGACTGGCTACAAATGCAAGCAGATATTTTTAACGCGAAAATTGTGAAGCTTCAAAATGAGCAAGGTCCTGCAATTGGAGCTGCTATGCTTGCGGCATATGGGTGTGGTTGGTTTAAGACGTTGCAAGATTGTGCCAATGAATTCTTAAAGATTGATAAAGTATTTGAACCTGACCCAGCGAATGTCACAAGATACGAAGAGTTATTTGCGGTTTACCAAGAAGTTTATATACAGACTAATGAATTGAATCAAAAACTGATGCCATTTCGTAAATAGGTTGGTTGAATGGTTTTAAAAGCATTTACACCAATTGCATATATCCTATATTTATGATAATCCAAAGCTATCATATTAGTGGGGAAACATGAGTGTTTAGAAGGTAATTTAAAACGCTTATAAGATAATGTTAGTGTGAGAGGTAGGTTGTACTGAAAAAAGGATGAGTGGTTTAGATTCTTGTTTTCTAAAGTAGACGAATCGTTATTATGTAATGGAAAATGAATATTGAGACCGGAACACAAGTAGAGAAAACATTAGAATTATCTTATTTTCCGATTGCGAAATGCATGAAATCAAGTTTTATAAATTTGATTTCATGCGTTTTTTTATTTTGGTTTTTCAGCTTCATAGACTCAAGTTGTCAATTGGTTTTATTTTAATTTGAATGAATTTGAGTGTTTATGATTGAATTAGAATGATTAATCATGTATATTTAAAGTAATTAAGAAATGTGAAGGAGGGATTCTATGTTGACGAGCGAGCGACAACAAGTGATATTAAATTTGTTAGAAGAAAAAGATACGATTAAAATACAAGAAATTATTGATATTACAAATGCTTCAGAGTCAACTGTTAGACGTGATTTGACGGAACTTGAAAATGAACATAAATTGAAGAGGGTTCACGGAGGGGCAACCGTTTTAGGGCGTAAATTACATGAGTTGAGCGTTTTAGATAAAACATCCAAAAACATTCAAGAGAAAAAAGAATTGGCAAAATTCGCTGCTTCAATCATTCAAGAGGGTGATTGTATTTTTATAGATGCAGGTACAACAACATTCCAAATGCTACCTTATTTAAAAGAGAAAAAAGTTGTTGTGGTTACAAATGGTTTAACCCATGTAGAAGCATTAATCGAGCAGGGAATTCCGACTTATTTAACAGGAGGATATGTAAAAGGGAAAACAGGAGCGCTTGTTGGTCCGCAAACGATTCAATCTTTACAAAACTATCGATTTGATAAATGTTTTCTAGGTGTGAATGGTTTTGACGGTAAGTTTGGCTATACGACCCCTGATCCAGAGGAAGCTGCTGTTAAATATAAAGCAAGTGAATTATCACAAAAAGCATATGTCATTGCAGACCATACGAAATACGGAGAAGTAAGTTTTTCGAATATCTGTGCAATGAGTCAAGCAACTTTAATTACAACCTCTCTTCCGGATGAAATTTTACATGAACTGAATCAAGAAACAACTGTAGAGGTGGTTGCTTTATGATTTATACTTGCACAATTACACCAAGTTTAGACTATACAACTTATTTGCCTACCTTTGAAATAGGGCAATTAAATCGTACAAAAGACGTTTACTATTATCCAGGTGGAAAAGGTATTAATGTTTCTCGTGTATTAAAGCGCTTACAAGTAGATAGTGTTGCGATTGGTTATGCCGGTGGTTTTGTCGGTCAATATATTCAAACATTTTTACACGATGAAGATATTGAAACTAACTTTATTGATACTGGAGAAATAACGCGAATTAACGTGAAAATCAAAGCTGAACAAGAAACGGAGTTAAATGGACCAGGACCCCAAATTACTATCAATGAACAAAAAGCATTATTTGAAAAAGTTCAGGGAATGGAGAGCGGAGATTGGTTCGTATTGGCAGGTAGTATTCCTGAAACAGTTCCAATCACATTTTTTGAGCAATTAGCAAATGAATGTTTAAAAAAGCAAGTGAGATTCGTCTTGGATACTTCTGGTACTGCATTAAAAAAACTCATTCATATGAAACCATTTTTAGTAAAACCAAATGGTGAAGAGTTAGGTGAATTATTTAATACAGTAATTACCACGACAGAAGAGGCAATTTATTATGCAAAGAAATTAATCGATTTAGGTGTGGAAAATGTTATCGTTTCGATGGGAGGAGACGGTGCATTACTTGTAACGAAAACATTAGTCCTAACGGCTAAGGCACCAACTGGAAAAGTTATCAACACAGTCGGTGCCGGTGATTCGCTTGTCGCTGGTTTTATCGCTTCTTATGTAGCGAAAGCAGATGTGGTTGAAGCGTTTCGTTATGGTGTTGCTAGCGGTAGTGCAACAGCTTTTCGCTCTGATTTATGTGAAAGAGCCGGCGTATTAACATTAGTAGATCAAGTGCAAATTTCGGATGAGATGGATGTGAAAAAATGAATATTGTAGAACTTTTAACAGCAAAAACCATTTTATTAGATGTTGAAGCAACAAATAAACAAGATGTTTTAGAAGAATTAATCAATCAGTTGGATAAAGCGGGAAAATTAAATGACTCACAATCATTCATGCAAGATATTTTAGCTAGGGAAATGCAAAGCACAACAGGAATTGGCGATGGTATTGCAATCCCCCACGCAAAATCAGCCGCAGTTAAAAGTCCGGCAATTGCATTTGGACGATCTAAAGAAGGATTAGATTACGAGTCATTAGACGGACAACCTGCTCATCTGTTTTTTATGATTGCAGCGACAGATGGTGCAAATGATGCACATTTAGAGGCGTTATCACGACTAGCAACATTTTTAATGGATGAAAAGTTTAGAAATGCTGTATTACATGCCGAGTCGAAAGAAGCGGTCATTCAAGCGGTAAATGATAAAGAAGCGGAATTGACAAAGCCCGAAGAACAACCAGTTGTCAAAGAAGAAACTGCTAGTACAAAAATTCTTGCGGTTACTGCTTGTCCAACGGGAATTGCGCATACATTTATGGCGGCAGAAAAACTAAATGAAACTGCAAAGGAAATGGGCGTATCAATCAAGGTAGAAACGAACGGTTCAAGCGGCGTAAAAAATCGTTTAACGGCTGAGGAAATTGCAGAGGCGGATGCTATTATTGTTGCGGCAGACACGAAAGTTGAAATGGCTCGTTTTCATGGAAAACCGGTGATTCAAATTCCTGTTGGAAAAGCGATTTATGAAACCGAGGATATGCTAAACCGTGCGATTCAAAAAGACGCACCGATTTATTCGCATGATGGATCAGGTGAAGACGCGGAGAAGAACGAGTCACGGGGCGGCTTTTATAAGCACTTAATGAACGGTGTATCAAATATGTTGCCATTTGTAGTAGGTGGCGGAATATTAATTGCTTTATCATTCTTCTGGGGAATTGAAGCAAGTGATCCAACAAGTCCAGACTATAATGCATTTGCAGCAATGCTAAATGCGATTGGCGGCGGAAATGCATTCTTTTTAATGGTCCCAGTTTTAGCGGGTTTTATCGCCTCAAGTATTGCGGATCGCCCAGGATTTGCACCTGGTATGGTTGGTGGTTTAATCGCAATTACGGTGACAGGCGTTGAGGGAGCAGATGGCGGTTCAGGGTTTCTTGGCGGTTTAATCGCTGGATTTTTAGCCGGATATATTACATTATTTGTGAAGATGGTCTTTTCTAAATTACCAAATTCTCTAGAAGGTTTAAAACCTGTATTGTTTTTCCCTGTATTTGGCATTGCACTTACAGGAATTGCAATGATGCTTATTAATCCACCATTAACGAAAATTTATACAGGGATGACAGCATTTTTAGAAGGGTTAAGTGGAACGAATGTTGTACTTGTTGGTATTGTATTAGGTGGAATGATGGCTATCGATATGGGGGGACCTGTGAATAAGGCAGCTTACACATTTGGTATTGCAATGCTTGAAGCACAAAACTTCACATTTATTGCAACTGTAATGGCAGCGGGGATGGTCCCACCATTAGGGGTTGCACTTGCAACGACAATATTTAAAAAGCGTTTTACAAAACAAGAAAGAGAGGCTGGAAAAACGGCTTATGCACTCGGAGCATGTTTTATTACAGAAGGAGTTATTCCTTTTGCAGCGGCCGATCCAGCACGAATCATCCCTGCTTCAGTGGCGGGAGCCGCAGTAACAGGTGGTTTGACGATGTTATTTGATATTGGTTTACGTGCGCCACATGGTGGAATCTTTGTTATGGGACTTGTGGACGGCGGCGTTGGAAGTGTTCTCTTATATGCACTTGCAATTATTGCAGGAACGATTGTGACTGCATTATTGATTGGATTGTTGAAGCGTGGTCAAGCCGTTCATTCATAAATGAACTGTTTAGAGAAAAGGAATGAGTGAAAGCATTCAAAAGTCGATTTTTCGATTTTTGAATGCTTTTTTCATGAAGGTAGCGCTTAATATTCAGAAAACTGATTTTGGCTATCTATTATTTTCATGCTATACTAATGAAAGATTAATTGAGAATGATTTTCATTATGGAGGGATTTTACGATGACGATTGAAGGTAAAAATGCAATTGAACAAAATATTATTAGTCGTAGAACGATTAAAAAGTTTAAGGCTGATCCAGTTGATCCACAGGAGATTATTGAGCTTTTAAATGTTGCGAAATGGGCACCAAACCATAAGATTACTGAACCTTGGCGTTTTCAGCTTTATGTAGGAAAAGGAAAAGAGAAATTTGCACAAGCGTTTATTGATTCTCAACCGATGGAAGACGGGGAACCATCGGAAAGAACTTTGCGTAAAGCGCAATATTATAAAGATATTCCACTTCAACTCGTTGTCATTATGCCGGAGGACCCACGTCAAAGAACTTGGGATGAAGATTACGGAGCTGTTTCGGCTTTCATTCAAAATTTCCAATTAGCTGCATGGGAACGTGGTATTGGCATGGTATGGCGTACCAATGATTGGGTATATAATCCGGTATTTAGAGAAGGTATTGGTGTGAAACCAGGTGAGAAAATTGTTGCAACTTTAATGATTGGCTATCCACAACATATTCCAGCAGCAAGACCGAGAACGGATATTCAAGAATTTATGACGATTATTGAAGAGTGAGTTTAAAAGAATCTCATATAGAAAAAATATAATAATTACGCGAAATTAAAAGAAGGAGCGCATTCGATGGAAAAAGATTTACGAAATCACGTAAACTTACCCATTTTCTGGATCGTTTTATTGCTTGGATCATTAACTGCATTTGGTCCTTTATCGATGGATATGTATTTGCCGGCGCTCCCGATTGTTGCAGAAGATTTACAGACAACGACTTCTTTAGCGCAACTAAGTTTAACCGCCTGTCTCATTGGTTTAGCAGTGGGGCAACTCGTGTTTGGTCCATTAAGTGATATTCATGGGCGTAGAAAACCGCTTATTTTTACATTAGTTATCTATGCAATTGCCTCCATTTTCTGTGCATTTAGTACAGAGATTTGGATGTTTATTGGACTTCGTTTTGTCCAAGGGGTTTCGGGCGCAGCGGGCATTGTCATTGCGAGAGCATCAGCACGAGATATGTATTCTGGTAAAGAACTTACAAAATTTGTTGCGTTATTAGCACTTGTAAATGGTGCTGCACCGATTTTGGCACCGATTATTGGTGGCGCAATTTTACGATTCGCAACTTGGCATACGGTGTTCTTTACATTAGGTGGCATTGGTTTGCTCATGTTTATTGCGGTTATTTTCTTTTTACCAGAAACCTTATCAGTAGAAAATCGAGCAGAAGGTAGTTTATTGGCGGTCGTAAAAACATTTGGTAGGTTATTAAAAGATCCATTATTTATGGGGATCGCGAGTACACAGGCATTTATATCGGCGAGTATGTTTGCTTATATTGCAGGCTCACCATTCGTTTTACAAAATATATATGAAGTCACACCACAACAATTTTCATTGTTTTTTGCTTTAAATGGATTGGGGATTATTATTGCTGCGCAAATGACGGGAAGGTTATCAGATCGTTTCAGTGAAATAAACTTATTGTTCACGGGGATTTTAATCTCGTTTACGGGCAGTATTTTATTATTTATTGTTGTCTGGCAGGAACTTTCGTTGTTGTGGATGGCAATTGCGTTATTTTTAGTCGTTTCAAGTTTGGGAATGGTCTCGACGACAGCATTTTCGCTCGGTATGCAAAGTCAAGGAGATGCGGCGGGCAGCGCTTCAGCTTTTCTCGGATTACTCCCATTTTTAGGGGGTGGACTCGTTTCACCACTTGTTGGACTTCAAGGTGATTTAAGTGCGTGGCCAATGGGCATTATTATTCTAGTGTGCAGTAGTAGTGCATTGTTATTCTATTTTTTATTTGTCAGAAAAAATGCAAGCGCGTTGTAAGGTATTCGTTTATCTTTCAACGCATGGTATAATAAAAAGGTAAAATTACATAAATGGAAGGCGGAGTAAAAATGGATTATCGTATTGAGCATGATACATTTGGGGAAATTAAAGTTCCAGCTGACAGGCATTGGGGAGCACAAACACAGCGTAGTAAGCAAAACTTTAAAATTGGAACAGAGAAAATGCCGATTCGTATCGTGCACGCATTTGCTCATTTGAAAAAATCAGCTGCGATCGCAAGTCATTCTTTCGGAAATATTTCAGAAGTGAAAATGAGAGCGATTTCAGCGGCGGCAGATGAAGTCATTGCAGGTAAATTAGATGATCACTTCCCATTAGTTGTTTGGCAAACAGGAAGCGGTACACAGTCGAATATGAATATGAACGAAGTACTAGCACATCGTGGCAATGAATTATTAGAAGAGTGGGGCGAAGAAGAGCGCCTTCATCCAAACGATGATATTAATAAATCTCAAAGTTCGAATGACACATTCCCAACAGCGCTTCATGTTGCGGGCGTCATCGCGGTTCAAGAACAACTACTTCCAGCAATTGAAAAATTAAAAGCAACATTTGCAGAGAAATCAGCTGCATTTAATGACATTATTAAAATCGGTCGTACGCATTTACAAGATGCAACGCCTTTAACATTAGGCCAAGAAATTAGCGGTTGGCATCGTATGCTCGAGAAAACTGAAAAAATGATTGCGGATAGCGTTGATTCGATGAAAGAACTGGCAATTGGCGGAACGGCTGTTGGAACAGGCTTAAATGCACCAGCAGGTTTCGGTGATAAAGTTGCAGAAGAAATTAGTAAAGCAGTT
This sequence comes from uncultured Sporosarcina sp., assembly GCA_947644645.1. Taxonomy (GTDB): domain Bacteria; phylum Bacillota; class Bacilli; order Bacillales_A; family Planococcaceae; genus Sporosarcina. Next base: position 126,143 of record CANSAF010000001.1, read on the forward strand.
AGCATCGAATTCACATCTGCAGAAAACAAATTCCATTCATTAACAAGCTATGATGAAGTCGTTTATGTTCACGGTGCTGTAAAAGCATTAGCAGCAGACATTATGAAAATTGCTAACGATGTTCGTTGGTTAGCAAGTGGTCCACGTTCTGGGATTGGTGAAATTACAATTCCTGAAAATGAACCAGGTAGTTCAATTATGCCAGGTAAAGTTAACCCAACGCAAAGTGAAGCCATTACAATGGTTGTTGCGCAAGTGATGGGGAATGACGCAACGATTGGTTTTGCGGCGAGCCAAGGTAACTTTGAATTAAACGTTTATAAACCAGTTATTATTTATAACTTCTTACAATCTGTTCAATTATTAAGTGATTCAATCATTAGCTTTAATGATAATTGTGCGGTTGGAATTGAGCCAAATCGTGAGACGATTGATGGATTATTGAAAAACTCATTAATGCTTGTAACAGCATTGAATCCACATATCGGTTATGAAAATGCTGCGAAAATCGCAAAAACAGCTCACCAAAACGGTACAACTTTAAAAGAAGCTGCCCTTGCAACAGGTCTTTTAACGGAAGAGCAATTCGATGAATATGTTGATCCGTCAAAAATGATTGGCAATAACTGATTTTATACACATTTGAATGAAGATAGCTGTGGATATGTGCATCATGTCCACGGCTTTTTACGTTGTCCACAGGTGGATGAAGTGCGAGGGGGAAAATTATCAACATCGATACGAAAAGAATGCCAGTGAATATAATTGGCATCGATTCGTTTGATGAAGTTTTGGAAGATTAAAGCTCTTGATAATCTCTCTGATGACGACCACCATCTTTAATTTCTGCATGATATAAAGCTTTAAGCGCATAATGTCGCTCTAGCTCAAGTTCTTTCATGATCTTTTTTAAACGTGCATCTAATTTTGGACTGATTTTCATCAGTTTCTCCATTTTTTCTGCTGAATATTTCATTTGGATAACCTCCTTATGTTGAAGTTGTTCAAGTATAGCATTTCTGATTATGATTTGATAAATGAAAAGGGGTGGACATGCGGAGTGCGATGCGAGTTCTCGGAAAAAGTGTTTGAGTTCTCATAAAAGTGTCGCGAGTTCTCAGAATATGTATCTGAGTTCTCAAGTTTCCCATGAGTTCTCAAAAAAACAGTCGGGAGTCCTGATATCAGGCGAGTTCTCACATCATTACGGGATGAAAGTCAGTCATGTTATAATGATAGAAATAAAAGACTACTATCGGGGTGTAAATATGAAAAACAAATCATTCGTGGCATCGTGGAGTGGTGGGAAGGATTCTGCCTTAGCTTACGATCGAGCGTTTCAAATGGGTGGGGTTCCTAAAAAGATTTGGACGATGTTTGAAGAAGATGAAATTCGTTCAAAATCGCATGCACTTCCACTTGAAATTGTCGAAGCTCAAGCAAGGCAACTAGAAGTTCCACTCATGATTCGTGGTGCAGATTGGGCAAGTTATCAGGAAAAGTTTTTAGACGCGATGGAGAATTGCGTGAAAGAAGGCATTCCATATGGGGTATTCGGGGATATTGATTTGGAAGACCATTTGGAATGGGTACAAAAAACCTGTGAAAAAGTCGGAATGGAAGCGATCCACCCACTTTGGTTGGAACCGCGTCGCCAATTATTGGAGGAGTTTATCGACAAAGGGTTTGTCGCATATGTCATTGTTGTCAATACAAAAATGATGCCAAAACGGTTTATTGGTAGAAAGTTTACGATTCAATTAATGGATGAGTTGGAAGCGCTTGAGATTGATTCGTGCGGAGAATCGGGGGAATTCCATACCGTTGTCGTTGATGGACCAATTTTTAAAGAAGCAATTCCAGTTGTATTTGGGGAAGTGATTGAGCGAGATGGTTATGTATTTCAACAAATGTCTTTAGATGAATCGAGGAATTTAGATGAGTAAAACAATCGGTATATTAGCGCATGTGGATGCAGGGAAAACTTCATTTTCAGAGCAATTACTTTATCATACCAATCAGATACGTCAAAGAGGGCGCGTTGACCATCAAGACGCTTTTATGGACAATCATGAAATCGAGAAAAAACGTGGCATTACAGTCTTTGCGGACCAAGCGATTTTCAACTACGGTGAATCCACTTATACATTAATTGACACACCTGGGCACGTCGACTTTTCTCCAGAAATGGAGCGTGCCATTCAAGTGATGGATTATGCGGTTGTGATTGTGAGTGCAGTGGAAGGTGTCGAAGGGCATACCGAAACAGTTTGGCAACTTCTACGAAAACATCAAGTCCCGACATTTTTCTTTGTGAATAAAATAGACAGAGAAGGCGCAGATGTAGAAAACGTGCTCAATGATATTCGTCATAATTTAAGTGAAAATGTGTATGATTTCACCAATGATTTTAAAGATGGTGTAATGGCAGAAAATCTAATTGAATTCATTGCTGAACGCGATGAAATGCTTTTAGAAAAGTATCTTGAAGGAGCGTATGATGAGCACTTATGGAATGATCAATTAAAGAAGATGATCCAAGCGAATGAATTATTCGTTTGCCTATCAGGTTCCGCGTTACAAGATATAGGGATTACAGAGTTTTTATCGACATTCGACTTATTAACAGAGACAAAATATCAAAATGATGCATCTTTCACAGCAAGCGTTTATAAAATTCGCCATGATGAAAATGGTCAACGCGTCACATTTTTAAAGTCACTTAGTGGCATTTTGAAGACGCGCGATGAAATTACATATAATCAGCAAACCGAAAAAGTAACCGACATTCGACTTTATAATGGACATAAATATGAAAGTGTTCACCAAGTTGCGGCGGGAACGATTTTTGCGGTGACTGGGCTTTCTAATCTGCAAGTCGGAGATAGTATCGGCACTAGTGATAAGGCTAATTTCGAGTTAATGCCAACTTTAACATCGACAGTTTTATTTGATTCATCCTTTCATGCAAAAGAAGTCTTACAAGTATTTAATCTTTTAGATGCGGAAGATCCTTCTCTACGTGTTTTATGGAATGAACATTTTGGTGAAATTCATGTGCATGTCATGGGAACGATTCAACTAGAAGTGTTAAAACAAGTGGTGCTGGACCGATTTGGAATGGATATCGATTTTGGAACACCGAAAATACTATATAAAGAAACAATCCGTGAACAAGTCATCGGTTATGGTCATTTTGAACCGCTTCGTCATTATGCAGAAGTACATTTGAAAATTGAACCATCTGAACGAAATAGTGGGATTCAGTTTGAAAATGAATGTCATGCGAATGATTTATTAGTCGGGCATCAAAACCTAGTGCGCCACCATTTATTCGAGCGTACACATCATGGTTTATTAACAGGTTCAGGATTAACGGATGTGAAAATTACCTTAATAACAGGTCGTGCACATCATGAACATACGGCAGGCGGAGATTTTAGAGAAGCCACATACCGGGCGCTGCGCCAAGGTCTTGAACAAGCTGACAATATTTTATTGGAACCTTATTATACGTTTAAAATAAAAGTTCATATCGATTTAATGGGACGAATTTTATCAGATATTCAACAAGCGTCTGGTACTTTTGAACCGCCTGAAACGATTGGCAGCCAAACAATTTTGACTGGACACGTACCTGTCGCAACATTTATGGATTATAGCTCAACTTTTGCTTCCATTACAGGTGGGAAGGGTGCGCTTAGCTTGAAGTTTAGCGGTTATGATGTTTGCCATAATGCAGAAGATGTAATTGAAGAGATTGGTTACGATAAAAATGCCGATCCAGAATATACCTCATCATCGATTTTTTGCGCGAAAGGAAAAGGGTACTCAGTTCCTTGGGACGAAGCAAAAGAAGCGATGCATTGTTTATAATCAAAAAGCACTCAAGATGTTTATTTGAGTGCTTTTTTATGTCGTGTAAAATGAATTATAAAGCTTTTATAAAGTTATTAAAAACTAGAAAATCAGATGATAGAGTCGAGGTAGGAGGAATGGAGATGCGTGAAAGAATCTTACTTGTAGAAGATGATGCGGAAATTGCACGAATTATTTGCGACACACTTAGACAAGAAGAGTACGAAGTCACATGGGCGACGACGGGACTTGAAGGCTGGGAAGACTTTCAGCAAGGACAGTATGATTTACTGCTTGTTGATTGGATGTTGCCGGAAATGGATGGCATTGCGATTTGCCGAAATGTGCGTCTTGTAAGCGATATTCCAATCATTATGATTAGTGCTCGAAAAGAAGATGTCGATAAAGTTGAAGGACTCGGTATGGGCGCGGATGATTATTTAGCAAAGCCATTTAGTTTAGCGGAATTGAAAGCAAGAATCGTTTCGCAATTGAGGCGCTGGCGAAGATATCAAGGAGAAGAAGTTCGTTCACCTAAAAGTATTTATGAACATGGACTGATCATTGATTGGGAAAAAGAAATGATTTCACTGAATGACTCAGAAGTTTTTCTTACGCCAAAAGAATTCGAATTACTCAAGCTTCTTGCTAATCATCCGCAGCGTGTTTTTACAAAAGAAGCATTATATGAAAATATTTGGCAACAACTTGATGTCGGCGGGACGCATACAGTAACCGTGCATATTAAAGCGTTGCGAGAAAAATTGCAAGATCCGGTTAAGACACCTTATTTCATTCAAACAGTATGGGGAAAAGGTTATCGATTTATCGGTGAGTTATTGTGAAAATCAAAACTTGGTTGCTTATCTCTTATTTAGTTGTCATGTTACTTCCTTTAATCGCTGCTTATATGCTTTTCGTTTGGATTAATGCTTATTATGCAGAAGAAGGCTTTGGAGAGCAAATGGACGCTTATATTGAATTAAGTCCAATTCAAACGATATTGGAAGAACCAGCGCTATATCGAGTAGATTCTGATTTTAGTAAAGTTGAAGAAATGGGATCAGAACGCATATCTATCACGCTTTATAATCAGCTCGGCTTTATCCTTTATTCAACCAATCCGATGAAAAAACAGACATTCCTTTCATTTACGCCTAAAAAGCAATTATATGAAGGTTTTTATGAACGTCAGCAAAAGTTTGAAACGATTCGCTATAAGGAACCTGTTTTTAGTGGCAGTTCAATTGTTGGTGTGTACGAAATTGAATGGGCACGGGATGAATGGGTTGCGGGTGTGGGCAAACGAACTTGGATGACGATTACGTTATTCACATTATTTTTCGCTACGCTGTTCATTGTTATTGTGTATCTCGTCAATCGAAAGTTCAATAAACCGCTTCAACAACTAATGAAACAAATGAATTCTTTTGCGAAAGGCTTACCAATCGGAGAAGTTCTTAAAAGTAATGATGAGTTAGGGGAACTATCCAAAAGCTTTGAAATGATGCACGAGAATCTAGTAGAAGCGAATGAAAAACTAGCGGATGAGCAACAACAAAAAGCGTTTATGATTGCAAGTATTTCACATGATTTAAAAACGCCACTCACTTCCATCCGCGCTTATGCAGAGGCATTGGAATCAGACAAGTTATCGACGGCTCAAAAAAATGTCTATCGAAAAGTCATTGTTGAAAAGTCTATATTTATGCGGAAGATGTTGGATGATTTACTCATGTATACACTCCTCCAATCGAGTTCGTATACGATGGAATCTGTCATTGTAGACGGCGAAGAATTTTTTGACATGCTTGTTTCAGATTATGATACACTTTGCCAAGAAAAAGGCATTCAACTTCGAGAAATTGTAGATGTTGCAGGGCTTTATGAAGTGAATGCACAGCAACTGATTCGAGTTGTCGATAACTTAATGGCAAATGCAATTAAACATACGAAGCCTGGGGATAAGATTTGGCTTGGGGCTGTAAATGTAGCAGCGATCCCAGACTGGTGTTTCAACTTTGTTCAACAATCGCTACTAGAAACAGAAGGTATGTATTTAATCGTTCAAAACGAAGGAAAAGGAATATCACTAGAACAATTAGAAAAGATATTCGACCCTCTTTATCAAGCCGATGAAGCACGCACGAAAGAAGGAAGTGGCACTGGGCTTGGTTTAAGCATTACGAAACAAATCATTGAAAAGCATGGTGGAAAAGTAGAAATGCATTCTAAGGAAAATAGAGGAACGGCGGTAATTTGTCATTTACCAAGTTCGAAAGGGGAAGAAAATGAAACGATGGATATTAGTTAGTGCGATGATGTTAGTGGGTATTATTTTGACTGCTTGTGGGACGGAGAAAGGTTCATTATCTCCGAAAGAGGTTGTTAATACGATGTTACAAGAAGCAGATGAACCATTTTCTTATTACGGGGAGTATACGACGGTAACTAATGATGAGTCGGAAGATTATGAGACGAAAGAATGGGTCAGAAGTGATCAGAAACGTCGTATTGAATTAACATCAGAGAGTACTGGAGAGCAATTGATTGCAGTGAATGATGGGCAAACAATTACGATGTATGACAAGATAGAAAACACCGCTTTAGTGATGACAATGAACGACGATGATGTAAGTGAGCTGAATAACATAACACCGCGTCAACAAGCTGAACAGATGTTATCTTTGGTGAAAGATAGCCATGAGTTGTCAGCAGGGGACGATGTAGAAATAGCAGGTCGTTCAACTTATCATATTATCGCTAAAAAGAACGATGAGAAAGCACTCCTTGGCGATATGGAGATGTGGATTGATAAAGAGACTTGGTTGCCACTTAAAACAAAGAGTAATCATGCAGGGAATGAGTTGACAGTCGAATATACAAAAATTGACTATAAGATGGAAATGAATGATGAATTATTTACGATAGATCTGCCAGAAGATGTAGATGTGGAAGTACTCGATGAGGGCGATTATGAACCGGAAGAAGTAACAATAGATGATGTAAAAGAAGAGCTTGGTTCATTTTATCAATTAAGTAAAGACAGTGGATTAGAATTGAAAAAGGTTACAGTTTTAAATGGACTGGAAGAAAGACCAGAATTTAGTCTAGATTATGAGAAAGATGGGATCTCAGCACTTTCGATTTCTGTCTTTAAAGAATTGCCAAATGTTGAAGATTTTGGTGGAATTGTAGAAGAAGAAGTGATTATTCGTGGCAAAAAAGCAATGAAAATGGAAATGGGCGAATTTCGTTCATTAGACTGGACGGAAGAAGGTTTAAGATATGTTGTGCTTATTGAACATCCAGAGATTGGATTCGAAGATGTTGAGCAGTATTTGGAAGAAATGATCTTAGTTGAGTGAGGTGTAGGGAGTGGGCAAGTTGTTCTTGGCTGATTGGAAATGCTGTGCTTTACAATTAATTGCTGTATCCTTAACAATAGCAACAATGATTTTAACTGCTTCAGAAAATCAGGCATACCCATATATCTTATCATTCGTTGCTATTGTTTTCATTGGATTATCAATGAGAAGAACTGAAAGGTTAAAGGCATTCATTGAAAATTGATGATTGAAAGGGGAGATGAAGTTGGCACGTTGTACAAATTGTCATCAGAAGTGGAAAGTAAAAGAGATTGTCGCAATTGGATTTTCAAAAGATGGAAAAGATTGTTCGGATTGTGGGGAAAAGCAATATATTTCTGCTGGGACGCAAAGATTATTCACATTAGGTTTTTGGAGTTTACTCATCGTTCCGTTACTGTTGTTTTCTATTAAGCTTAGCGATAAAGATGAGCCGCTGTATTAAGGGGGTGTTAAAATGATCGTATGGGTTATTACAGGCATTACGTTATTTGTAGCCATCCGGATTGTATTTACGAAACAAAATAATCAAATGCATAAAAAATAAATAGATGGAGAAGTTTGGAGGGGAAACTTTTTGATCTTTCCCACGACTAATGTAGTGAGGAGGGATTAAATGAGTGGACAAAAACGATTTCTAAGTATGATGATTCTTATCGTTTTCACTGTTATGGGATGCTCTAATTCAGCAATTGAAACAGAAGTTCACAGTACTGAAAATCCCGATGCGAAAGAAATATTAACGATAAATCCAGAAGCCGATATCTTTCAGTTTGAAGGAGTTATTTATCAAACAGGCATTGAATGGGTTGACGCGTTAACGTTGACGAAAGGCGAGAAGGTCGGGGAAATCAAAAAAAGAAATCAAACAGGTACTAATTTCGAAGACGAAATGGCAAACAAATTACCAGTTGGTGTGGAAATCTATTCAACTCATGAACAAGAAGGGCCCATTTTACTAGTGGAGTTAGATGGGGAAATATTGAAGTATTATGCATTGGTTGAAGGGTAATTGATTGACTAGAACAAAGACAAAAAAGCTAAAACATATGCTTTAGCTTTTTTGTTAAAATTTTTACTTTCCTGTATGAAGTTCCCGGTGCAGTTCTTTCACTTGTTCTGCAAGTTCTGGGACAGGTCCATCGACTTCGGTATGTCTAATGATTTCTTCGATCGGAAAACTACGCACGCGTGATTGGCTTGTGTCGATGCCGAACTCTTCTAGCCATTCACCGAGCTGTTTTGAAGAGCTTGCGTAAACAATGCGACCTAAGCCAGCCCAGCCATGTGCAGCCGCGCACATCGGGCAATGTTCGCCTGATGTGTAGACAGTTGCTTTCGCGCGTTCTTCTACAGAAATGTTTTGTGCTGCCCAACGCGCAATCGCAAATTCTGGATGCTGTGTATGATCGCCACCCGCAACATGGTTATGGTCTTCAATAAGCACCTCTCCATTCGCAGAAACGAGGATGGATCCAAAAGGTTCGTCTCCTTTTTCCAATGCAATTCTTGCAAGCTCTACACAACGGCGTAAATGTTTTAAATCTGTTTCGTTTATCAAGTTTCTTCGTCTCCTTTTACAGTAAGTTTTTTAATTCACGTTCTAAAAACGGTTTTGCATGGAGTAGATCACGGAACGCTTCGTATTTCTCACGTGCATCAGCAGTTGGCTTTTTCCCTGTATAATATGCGCGAATGAGTATATTTTTCGGCGTGTTTTCCATATCAATAAACTCTAAAAGTTGCGCATCATAGCCGACAAGAGATAGTAATTCAGCACGCATCGAGTCTGTTGCTAGCGCAGAGAACCGCTCTTTGATCAGACCGTGTTGCAACATAATATCAAGTTCAGACGTTTCAATTTGTGCGAATAATTCATGTTGACAGCAAGGGACACTTAAAATAACTTTGGCACCCCATTTAACCGCGCGACCTAATGCCATATCCGTTGCAACGTCACAAGCATGTAAGGTAACAACCATATCGACGGCAGTTTCTTCATTGTAATCATTAATATCTCCGACTAAAAACTCGAGATTTTCGTAGTTTAAATCATCCGCAATTTTTTGACATTCTTCAATAACTTCTTTTTTTAAATCAAGCCCAGTGACTTTAATATCAAGTCCTTTTTCAACATGAAGGTAATGATAAAGCGCAAATGTTAAATAAGATTTACCAGAACCAAAATCCAAAATACGGATCGTCTTGTCTTTCGGTAAATGTTCCAAGGAGTCATCAATAAACTCAACGAAACGGTTGATTTGTCTGAATTTATCTTGATGTTGATTACGAACTTTACCTTCTGGTGTTTGAACGCCAAGTCTTACTAAAAAAGGATAAGCTTTGTCTTCGTCCAATAAATAATTCTTTTTCCTGTTATGAGAGAGATTCACCGTTTTTGTAGAAGTTACTTTCTTCGATTTCCACATCACTTTAAATTTTTTCGAAATTTGAATATGAACTTCTTCCTCTGTAAATTCGGCATGAACTTGTCGGAAGCGATTCAGTAATTCTTCTAGTTTTACTTTCACATCTGCGAGTAAAATATTTTCATGTTCTAGGACGCGCTCGTATTGTAGCTCAAATTGAATATGCAGCTGTCCGCGAAGCTCAATAGGCTTCATGCGAATGCGTTTGATTTCGTCAGACTTCATACGTGGTTGGCTAATCGTTCCGTTCACAAAAGTTCCGTCTGTCAATTGTTCTGTTAGTTGTTGGATTAATTGTTCAAATTGCATCATTTATTCTCCTATTTAAAATCGAAACCTTGTTTTTGTAAAAACTCTTTCATATGGAGTCGACGAGGCTTACCTAAAAATGTCGCCATTGACTCCGACCAATCGGAGTTTTTCTGATTTGAGCTTCGACTTTGATAATATTCATTCATTGTTTCGTCATACGTTGGAATTAACGTATCATACTTTTCACCGTCATATTCATTTTCGTGGAAAATTGCTTCCACAGGGAGCCTTGGTTTCACTTCGTTTTGTTCGTCGGGAACGCCAATTGTTAAAGCATACATAGGGGCGACGCCTTTTGGCAATCCAAGTAACTGACTAATTTCTGTTGGGTTATTTCGAACGCCGCCAATATAGCAAATCCCATATCCCTTTGATTCCGCCGCGATGGCAATCGTTTGCGTAAATAAAGCAACATCTGTAGCAGCAACGAGTAAATCTTCTGCATTTTGATAATCAATCTTTTCCGTTAAATTTGCTCCTTTTTCAATGCGGTAATAGTCCATACATAATACGAGAATGGCACCAGCTGTCGAAAATTGTTGTGCATTCACTGTTAGTTTCGCAAGTGCTTCTTTTTTAGTAGGATCTGTAACGTGAATCGCAGAATACGCTTGCACAAAATTGGAACTTGCTGCATGTTGTCCCGCTATGACAAGCTCTTTTACTTCTGCTGCCGATAATGGTACAGGTTTGTACTTTCTGACTGAAGCATGTTTTTTGATTAAATCAATTGTCAATCCCAATCCCTCCATGAATTAAAAAACTCTTTTAAATAAGCGTACCAAATAAGATAGTGGGTAAACAGTAATATCTCTTAATGAAGGGGTGAGTTGAATGATTTGGTTAGAAAGCATATCAATTACGGCGCTTATTTTAGTCTTCTTGCTAATTATTGTTCCAATTTCTATCATTTTATATCTCTATTATTATGACCGAAAACAGAAACAACATGCAATTTTAAGGAATTATCCGATTTTGGGAAGAATGCGCTATACATTAGAAAAGACTGGACCAGAAATGCGTCAATATTTATTCGACGGGGATAATGAAGGAGAACCATTTAATCGTGCTGAATATTTGCATATGGTACTACCAGGAAAGTATTTAAGTAGCGTCATTGGTTTTGGCTCCAAGCGAGATTTTAATGAGGCGGGTTATTTTATTCGCAATGCAATGTTTACAAAGCAAAATGAAGAAATGCGTGTGGATAATGAACCATTAATTCCTACAATGCGCTATGTGGTTGATGAAGATAATTTATTTGCCCGAAAAGAGCATCGAGAAGAAGTTCCTGCTTTACCATGGTTACTTCTTGAAGAAGATGCGGTTGTGATTGGTCTAAATTGTCGAGAACCATTTTATGTGCGAAGTTTACTCGGACAATCGGGCATGAGTTATGGTGCGCTTGGTGAAAATGCAATTGCCGCATTATCAAAAGGCATTGGCATGGCAAAAGAAGCCTGGATGAATACGGGGGAAGGAGGGTTATCGCCTCATCATCTTGCAGGAGATGCGCATATTATTGCACAAATTGGATCGGGATTATTTGGCTATCGAACGGAAGATGGAAAATTTAGTTGGGAGCGCTTAAAAGAAAAAGCAGAAATGCCCCAAGTGAAAGCATTTGAGCTTAAACTTGCACAAGGAGCGAAAATGCGTGGTGGTCATGTAGAAGGAGAAAAAGTGACTGAAGAAATTGCTGAAATTAGAAATGTCGTTCCATTTACGACCATTAATAGTCCGAATCGTTTTCAGCAATTCGATGATTATCCTACACTTTTTCAGTTTGTTGAAGATATTCGAAATCATACGGGAAAACCTGTTGGCATTAAAATCGTGATTGGGAGTCAAGAAGATGCGGAAGAGCTTGCTGCATTTATTCAAGAAACAGGTTTAGGTCCGGATTTTATTTCCTTAGACGGTGCAGAAGGTGGTTCTGGTGCAACTTATCAAGATTTAGCAGACGGCGTTGGATTACCTTTACGTTCAGCAATCCTTTTACTCGATAATGCGCTACGAAAATATGAAATTCGCGATGAAATAAAAATCATTGCATCTGGGAAAATTACAACGCCAGACCGAGCAGCGATTGCGTTAGCACTGGGTGCAGATCTCGTCCAAATTGCGAGAGGTTTTATGATTTCTGTAGGCTGTATTATGGCTGAACGTTGTCATACCAATACTTGTCCTGCAGGGGTTGCGACGACTGATCCTAAATTGCAGCAAGGTTTAGTTGTGGAAGAAAAGAAATACCGCGTGACCAATTATATTTTAACGATGCGTGAAGGATTATTTCGAATTGCAGCTGCCGCAGGTTTAGATTCACCGACAAAATTAACGAGACAACATATTGTTTATAAAGACGAACGCGGTCGGGTATATCCAATCGACTAAAGTTCCCTCTTGAATATTATTCAAAAATTCAATGATGGACAAAGATTTGGAATTATAGAATAATATAAGTATGGAAAAGGAGGGAGTTTAATTGTCACTATTACAAAAAACAGTAGGGGAAATTGTGAAAGAACAAGCTCGAAACTATCCAAATGTAGAAGCCTATGTCTATCCTGAACATGGGATTCGTAAAACTTATCAAGAATTTGACGAAGAAACTGACAAACTCGCAAAAGCTTTTATTGGCCTTGGGATTCAAAAGGGAGAACATGTTGCCATTTGGTCTGATAATAAGAGAGAATGGCTACTTAGTCAGTATGCAACAGGGAAAATGGGGGCAGCACTCGTTACGGTGAATACAAATTATCAAGCAGCTGAACTTGAATATTTATTAACGCAGTCAGAATCTACAACCTTAATATTAGATGAAAGTTTTAAAGGAACAAGTTATATCGACATTATTCGAAAAATTTGTCCAGAGTTAGTAGAAAGTCGTGGGGGCGACATTCAAAGTAAAACATTACCGCATTTAAAACGTGTCATATTAATGACTGAACGTGAAGAAGTGGGGATGTATAAATGGTCTGAGCTACTTGCTCATGCTGAAAATGTTTCGGATGAAGCATTAACGCGGCAGTTACAATCACTTCACCCAGATGATGTGATTAATATTCAATATACATCGGGCACGACCGGTTTTCCAAAAGGCGTTATGTTGACGCATAATAATATCGTCAACAATGGAAAAATTATTGGGGATCGGATGAAGTTAACTGAAAAGGACCGCGTTTGTATTCCTGTACCATTTTTCCATTGTTTCGGATGTGTATTAGGTACACTTGCCGCAGTTACACATGCATCGACAATGGTGGTCATTGAGCAATTTCATGCGAAAACAGTACTACAAGCTGTACAAGATGAAAAATGCACTGCACTCCATGGTGTCCCGACGATGTTTATCGCGGAGCTGAATGATCCAGATTTTAAGAAATATGATACGTCTTCACTAAGAACAGGAATTATGGCTGGTTCGACTTGTCCAATTGAAGTAATGCGTCGCGTTATTGAAGAAATGGGTGCAAGCGAAATTACGATTTGTTATGGTCAAACAGAATCATCGCCAGTCATTACACAAACAACGACAGATGATCCAATTGAAAAGAGAACTTCAACTGTTGGAAAGCCTCATCCGCATGTAGAAGTCAAAGTAGTAGACCCTATGAACGGAGAAGAAGTAGAAGTAGGAGAACCGAGAGAGCTATGGACACGAGGTTATCATGTGATGAAAGGCTATTATAATAATGACGAGGCAACAAAAGAAGCGATTAATGTAGAAGGTTGGCTACGGACAGGGGACCTTGCCGTCATGGATCAGGATGGATATATCGATATTACAGGGCGGATTCGAGATATGGTGATTCGCGGTGGCGAAAATATTTATCCACGAGAAATTGAAGAGTTTTTATATAAGCACCCTGGAATCGAAGATGTACAAGTGGTTGGTGTACCCGATCCGAAATACGGCGAAGAGTTAATGGCTTGGATTATTCCTAAAAAAGATGTCGATATTGACGCAGCATCTGTTAAGGCATTTTGTGAAGGGAATATTTCACATTATAAAATTCCACGTTATATTGAATTTACTGATTCGTATCCAATGACGGCATCGGGTAAAATTATGAAGTTTAAACTACAAGAAATGTCAAAAAGTAAAATCACGATTTAATTATTAAAGCGTACGCTTTTACAAATAGCGCGTACGCTTTTTTAATTTGTTCATTCGTATAAAGTATTTTCTAAAGTATTGTTTTCGTAGTAGATTTTTAAAATACCATTTTGTTCATTAACATATGGTTTGGCTTTTTCTAATAAGTCTTGCTTTTTATCCTCTACATAAATTGCTTTTTCTCCTTTTTCTTTCTGGAAAACCCAATCATCATTATGGTATCTCACCTCATATGTTGGGCGTGGTTGTTGACTGTCATGAACACTTTCTCTAGCTTTTGTCATGGCAATTGAAATGGCTCTACTTTCTTCATACCCTTCTCTTCGTAAAGCATTGGCAATCTCAATCGCTTTTTCTTTTACTTCTGGTTCTAAGTTTTTGAAAGAAGGTGGATAATTATTTTTATTCCACGGCATTTTATCAGCTCCCTTGCTTAATAACTTCCCCGAACGTTAATAATTAAACAAGCCTCAAAGGACTTTTACGGACGGGGAAAGCATAGGGTAGTTATATCCAATCCTCTATCTCTACAAAAGACTCTATTATTCTTGATGAATAGTATCGTTTAACCAATTTTCGCGATTTATTGAAATTCTTTTTGTCGAAATTGATTTATTTCCCGGGAAATTACGCGAGGATTACATCAAAATACTATTCAAACTCAAATATTTGCTGAAAGCGCATACAAATTTAGAGAAACATGTTATAATGTGAAAGGTTAAAAATGGAGGGAGTTGTAATTTTATGTCAGGAGATATATATCAATTAATAGCGATTGTTCTTTATATGGCACTTATGGTGTTTATCGGCTATTATGCTTATAAAAAGACGTCAAATTTAACGGATTATATGTTGGGAGGACGTTCACTAGGGCCAGCTGTAACTGCTTTAAGTGCGGGTGCTGCAGATATGTCTGGTTGGTTATTAATGGGACTTCCAGGAGCTATTTATTTAAATGGTTTGGTAGAAGCATGGATTGCCATTGGATTAACTGCTGGTGCTTACTTAAACTATGTACTAGTCGCACCAAGACTTCGTGCATATACACAAGTTTCGGGAGATTCGATTACGATACCTAGTTTCTTAGAAAGTCGCTTGAAAGATAGTTCTCGCATTTTGCGTATTGTGTCGAGTATTATTATTTTGATATTCTTTACATTCTATGTTTCATCTGGAATGGTAGCAGGCGGAAAGTTTTTTAATAGCTCATTTGGACTCGATTATCATGTTGGGTTATTAATTGTTGCGGCAGTTGTTGTATTCTATACATTATTTGGTGGTTTTTTAGCGGTCAGTTATACGGATGTTGTGCAAGGTGTGACAATGTTCTTAGCACTGATTCTTGTACCGTTTTTCGGATTGTTTTTAACAGGTGGGTTCTCTGAGACGGCGGTATCTATTCGTGAAGTGAATCCGCAATTATTAAACTTTGTTTCGGGTGCTTCATTTTTAGGGATTTTATCGGCTGTAGCATGGGGGCTGGGTTATTTTGGTCAGCCACATATCATTGTAAGGTTTATGGCGATTAGTTCTGTAAAAGAAATTAAAAGTGCGCGTAGAATCGGAATTGGTTGGATGTTTTTAAGTTTGTTTGGTGCGGTCGGTACAGCGTTAGTTGGGATCGCTTATTTCCATCAAACAGGCGGTGTTTTAGATGACTCGGAAACAGTCTTTATTGTGCTTGGGCAAATTATTTTCCATCCGATGATTGCTGGAATTATGTTAGCCGCAATTTTAGCAGCTGTTATGAGTACAATTTCTTCTCAATTAATTGTAACATCATCAGCACTAATTGAAGATTTATATAAAGCTGTTATTAAAACAGATGGTACAGATAAACAATATGTATTCCTTGGCAGAATGGCAGTTTTAATTGTATCAATTGTAGCGATTTTCTTAGCATGGCCAAACAGCGAGACGATTTTAAGTATCGTTGCGTTCTCATGGGCTGGTTTTGGTGCTGCATTCGGTCCGATTATTCTTCTATCTTTATATTGGAGAAAAATTACAGCTCAAGGTGCGCTTTGGGGAATGATTACAGGTGCAGTAATTGTATTAATCTGGGGAAATGTAGAGTTCTTAAAGAAAGGCTTATATGAAATTATCCCAGGATTTATCGTTTCATGGCTTGTTGTTTATTTTGTAAGTCTAGCAACGTATAAGCCAAATGCTGAAATTGATAAAGAGTTTGATGCAGCAAAAGATATGTTAAAAGAAGAAAAATGAGTTTAGAAGAGTCTATTTAGAAAGTCTGCATGCAGATTTTCTAGAAGGCTCTTTTTTGTTTTGCTTATTCGATTCCTTTTCGTGGTAAGATAATGCGTAAGGGAGGGGTGTGTTGTGAAATTAGATCATGTTGTTTATTTTACAAAGAAAACACCAACTACAATAGTGAAAGAACAACGAAAATTGGGATGGCATACTGTGATTGGTGGAAGTCATGAAAAGTGGGGAACTTATAATGCGTTAATGTATGTCAATAATGCATATGTAGAGTGGTTGGCGATTGAAAATGAAGAACTTGCCCATAAGGCGGAAAATCCTTTAGTTAAACTATATTTACATGATATAAAAGACCATGAAGGTTGGGGGACAATTTGTTGTTCAGTGGATGGTATTGAATCTTTTGAGCAGCAGCTAATGGAAAAAGGATATCAAACATCGGGTGTTTTCCAAGCGGAGAGAAAGACGACAGAAGGTGACATTCGAAAGTGGAAAATGCTTTTCATTGAACAAGAACCTTCAAAAGCTTTACCATATCCTTTTTTTATCGAATGGGAAACGTCAGAAGAAATTCGGTGGGAACAATTGCGGAAAAATGGAACGATTTTGCCAAGCAATGAGCGATTAGAAATTACCGATTGTTTGTTTTATGTGAAAAACGCGAAAGAAACTGCGGATGAATGGGCAAGACTATTGAATGATGTAGTAGTGGAAAATACCGGTATTAATTTACAGAATTGTCGAATAAAGTTTATTGAAAATGACCAACAAGAAGTGAAAGAACGACTGGCAGATGTATCGATTCAAGATTTTCATTAACTCATAGTGTTTGGGTGTTAAATGGTGATTGAATGGTATTGATTTCCAAAATCATTGGAAAGCGATAAACTGGGAAGTATAAGAGAAGTAGAAGGGAGATGTTTCATTGGATATTTTGGTAGAGAAAGCTTTGCTCGTTGGTGTACATGCACAAACAGATGAGCATTTTGAGTATTCGATGGAAGAATTAGCGAATCTTGCTGAAGCAATTGACGTAGAAGTAGTTGGGACAATCACACAAAATTTAGAACGTCCAAATCCATCTCATTATGTAGGTGTCGGTAAAATTCATGAAATAAGAAATTTTTATGAGGAATCCGGTGCAAATTTAATTATTTTTAATGAAGAATTATCGCCATCCCAAATTCGAAATTTAGAAAATGGGTTAGCTTGTAAAGTGATCGATCGGACGATGCTTATTTTGGATATATTTGCGAGACGTGCGCGCACAAGAGAAGCGCGTATGCAAGTAGATCTTGCGCAATTGCAATATATGTTACCGAGACTTGTTGGTTTACGTGCTTCATTGAGCAGGCAAGGCGGTGGTACGGGAGGCGGTTTCCAAAACAAGGGAGCCGGGGAAACGAAGCTAGAACTCGACCGTCGTGTCATTGAAGATCAGATTGCGAAACTGCGTAGAGAGCTTGAATATGTGAAAGCGCAACGCGAAACCCAGCGTAAAAGAAGAAGGAAAAGCGGTTTACCGGTTGTTTCACTTGTCGGATATACAAACGCAGGGAAATCGACGCTAATGAATGCGCTACTTGAAAAAGTAGGTGCTGAAGTGGAGAAACAAGTATTTGAAAAAGATATGTTGTTTGCGACACTCGATACATCAGTTAGACAAGTGATGCTACCCGATAATAAGGCGTTTTTATTAACGGATACAGTTGGTTTTGTCGGCAGACTTCCACACCATTTAGTAAAAGCCTTCCGTTCGACATTGGAAGAAGCGCGTGATGCAGATTTACTTTTACAAGTTGTAGATGTTTCACATGAAGAGCATCGCTTTATGATGGAAGTAACGGGAGAAACGTTGACGGATGTTGGAGTTGAAAACGTTCCATCTATTAATGTGTTTAATAAATCTGATTTAGCGGAAGTAGAATATCCAAAAGTAAAAGGGAATTCGATTTGGCTATCAGCTAAAAATGGTGAAGGATTAGAGGAATTGGTTAAGTTGATTAAAGACTTTGTATTCGACCAGTATGTGACTTGCAAAGTACTGATTCCTTTTGACCGAGGAGATTTGGTTGCATACTTGAATGACCGCGCGAATGTTAAGAAAGTCGATTATGAAGAAGAAGGCACTTTAATGGTTGTTGAAATGTTAGCGGATGACCGAGAAAAGTATGAAGAGTATATGGTTAGTTATTAAGAAGCTGCCCCCAAAAAGCCTAAAAGCTGGCTTTTGGGGGCGCTTCCTGTTTTTTTGTGCGTGTAGTTGATGTGTTTGTTTTCATTTTGGGTTTTGTTGCGGGTTATTTATTCATAAGGTTATTGGATGACCTCTTTAAACTGAATATTATGCAGGCGTGCAAAAATCCCGTTTTGATCAATTAAATCTTGATAAGAACCGTCTTCCGCAATGCCGTCTTTCGTGACAACAATGACGCGGTCTGCATCTTGAATTGTTGCAAGGCGGTGAGCGATGACGAGTGTCGTTCGATTTTCCGCAAGTTCATTCAAAGATTGTTGAATGATGCGCTCAGTTTCTGTATCTAATGCAGAAGTTGCTTCATCCAAAATTAAAATTGGTGGATTCTTTAAGAACATACGAGCAATCGCAAGCCGTTGCTTTTGACCACCAGAAAGCTTTAGACCACGCTCGCCAATTTGTGTTTCATAGCCATCAGGAAGCGCTTCAATCATCTCTTCTAAATGTGCTTTACGTGCAGCTTCGAAAATTTCTTCATCAGTAGCTTCTAAGTTTCCATAAGCAATATTTTCCTTAATTGTACCTGTAAATAAAAACACATCTTGTTGTACAATTCCAATTTGTTTCCTAAGCGATTGTTGGGTCATTTGGCGAATATCGATGCCATCAATGGTAATTGCACCAGCATCTACATCGTAAAATCTTGGAATAAGTGAACAAATTGTCGTTTTACCAGCACCAGAAGGTCCGACGAAAGCGATTGTTTTTCCAGCCTGAATGTCTAAGTTAATATTTTTTAAAACGGGTTTCGATTGATCATAGTTAAAATGGACATCTTTAAATTGAATATCCCCGTGTAAATGATTGACTGTTATTGCATCTGGACGGTCTTCAATTTCAGGTTCTTGATCAAGTAATTCTCTAAAGCGTTTAAAACCAGCCATTCCTTTCGGATAAAGTTCGAGTAATGCACTAATTTTATCCACAGGCTTCACAAGAATATTTGTAAATAAAATAAAACCGACAAGTTCCCCATGCGTTAATTTTCCATTCACAGTGAACCAAGCACCTACAACTAAAACAATCAGTGTCATAAGGCGTGTCATAATATACATGCTAGAAGAAGTCCATGCCATCACTTTATAAGCGACTAATTTTGCGCTACGGAAATTATGATTATCTATTTTAAAACGCTCGATTTCAAATGCTTCATTCGTAAAGGATTTTACGACACGTGCACCTGAGACACTATCTTCCACGCGTGCATTGACATCGGCAATTTTTCCGTACATATTCGTCCATGCGCGGTTCATCATTTTATTACAAAACGTAATGACTGCAATGAGAAGAGGTACCATAACAATCGCAATTAACGCTAATTCAGGATTGATATTATACATAAGAATAAAAGCACCGATAACTGTCATAATGGCGATAAAGAAATCTTCTGGCCCATGGTGAGCAAGTTCCCCAATATCAAATAAATCATTCGTAATTCGACTCATGATATGACCAGTTTTTGTATTATCGAAAAATCGATAAGATTGTTTTTGAACATGATTAAACAATTGTTGACGCATATCTGTTTCAATATTAATCCCAAGTTTATGACCAAGATAACTGACAAGATATTGTAAAAATGTGCTTAAAACGTAAATGAGTAATAATAGAATACTAACTGTAACAATTTTCCCCCACTCACCGCTCGGCAACAGTTGGTCGATAAACCATTGAACCGCAACTGGAAATGCAAGTTCAAGAAGTGCGACGAAGACTGCGCTTGAGAAGTCGATAATAAACAATCGTTTATGAGGTTTATAATAAGAAAAGAATTGTTTAAGCATTCATGATCATCCTCCCTTTCTTTTAGTAATTACTATAACGGATTCTTTAGAAAAAAACGAATATTATTTTTCGGGAGTCGAAATAATTTTATGAAAAGTGAATATCTAACCATTTAAAACGTGTGAATGCTTGAAGAAATTGAGACGAAATGTTCATCTTAAAATCATCGTACCAATGCGATAGACTCATTTCATGCATAAAACGAAACAAAAAAGGGAATAGCCCGTAGTATATGGTGTAGTAAAATTCAGAAGGGATGAAATAAATATGAAAAAATGGATGAAAGGTTTAGCTGTTGGGCTTTTATCGGTAGTCTTAGTTGCTTGTAGTAATGATCCACAAGAGCCAGCAAATACAAAACCAGGGACAGATGAAACAAACAAAAGCGAATTAACTTTGGAAGAAGTTTTCAACAAAGCGCAAGAAGCTTCGGAAGATTTGAAGAGTATGCACGCAGATATGGAAATGAAGCAAACAATCTCAATTCCGGAGCTAGAAGAAGAGATGGAAACATCAATGGATATTCAAATGGATATGATTCAAGATCCACTCTCGATGCATCAAGTGATGAAAATGGATATTCCTGGAATGGGTGGAATGGAAACTGAAATGTACATGACTGAAGCGGGCATGTTCATGAAAAACCCAGAAGGCGAAGAGTGGATGAAACTTCCGACAGAAGATTTCGATGACATTATGGAAGGGATGAATTCAGGAGCGGATGCAAATGTTGACTTTGAAACATTAGGAGAATTCATCGAAGATTTCACATTTGAACAAGATGATAACCAATATATTTTAAAACTAAAAGCGTCAGGTGAAGAGTTTAAGAAAATTGTTGAAGAGCAGTTAGACGCTGGAGGATTGATGGAAGGTTTAGGCGATGAAGAACTAGATGCGTTAAATGATATGAAGATTCACGAGTTAGAATATGAAATTTTCATTGATAAAGAAACATTCCAAACGACAGCGTTTAATCTGGATATGGATATTGAATTAATGGTTGAAGAAGAGGCGACATTCCGTATGAAACAAGAGTTAGAAGCTAAAATTAGTCAAATTAATGACATTTCAGAAATTGTCGTTCCACAAGAAATCATCGATCAAGCAATCGAATACTAAACAGAAACTGCCTAAGAACGTCTTCAAAGACGCATTCTTAGGCAGTTTTTGTGTCAATTATTTTTTCAGTTAAATCTTCGATAAAAAGGATGTTTATAAAGGATGTTTATAAAGGTATATTTGAACAAAAAAGATTAAAGGATGTTTATAAAGGTATATTTGAACAAAAAAGATTAATTGATAATCATTTTCATTTAAGATTGACAACTCATGCCACCATGCTATAATTAAACTTGAGTCTAAATGATAATCGTTTTCACTTGTTATTCTCAATTAGATTCAAATATTTTAGATTGAGGCTGTCCAATGAAAAAACGTTACTTGATACTCGCATTGATAGGCTTTTCACTACTGTCATTATTTGTAGGGGTAAGTCGTATAACACCGATGGATTTGCTGGATTTTCAATCGGAGGAAACTGAAATTTTCTTAATTAGCCGGTTGCCAAGGTTAATCGCAATTATTCTTGCAGGTGCGGGAATGAGTATTGCGGGGCTAATTATGCAACAGCTAAGTCGAAATAAATTCGTTTCACCGACAACAGCGGGAACATTAGACGCAACAAGACTCGGAATTTTAGTTTCGATGTTATTGTTTGCAGGTGCATCTACAATTGAGAAAATGATCGTGGCATTTCTATTTGCGCTTGCCGGCACGTTTTTATTTATGCAAATTCTCGATCGTATTAAATTTAAAGATGCAATTTTTATTCCGTTAGTTGGCTTGATGTTTGGTAATATTTTATCATCGTTGACGACATTTTTTGCATATCGAGCAGATGTTATTCAAAATATGTCTGCGTGGTTACAAGGCGATTTTTCGATGATTATGAAAGGGCGCTTCGAACTTCTTTATATTAGTATTCCGGTTTTAATATTTGCATATTTATATGCAAATAAATTTACAGTCGCTGGGATGGGAGAAGATTTCTCCAAAAACCTTGGACTTTCTTATAGAAGAGTCGTCAATTTAGGGTTAATCCTCGTTGCACTGATTACGACAACGGTCGTGCTAACGGTTGGGATGATTCCGTTTTTAGGGTTGATCATTCCAAATATTGTGTCCATCTTCCAAGGTGATCATTTGAAAAAGACGTTACCATATACCGCGCTATTAGGAGCGATATTCCTGCTTGTTTGTGATATTTTAGGACGTGTTCTAATTTATCCTTATGAAATATCAATTAGCTTAATGGTAGGGGTTATCGGTAGTGGAATATTCCTCTATTTGTTATTTAGGAGGAAAGCATATGCGTAATTCAACTAAATTGATTATTTTAAGCGGACTGGCACTGGTCGTTTGTGCTTTATATTTATTTCAAGGTTTAAATGGAAGTTATGATTATGCGCTACCAAGACGTGCCGTTAAAGTACTTGCGATGGCAATGACAGGTGTAGCAATTGCTTATTCAACAGTCATCTTCCAAACGATTACGCATAATCGAATTTTAACACCGAGTATTATGGGTTTCGATTCACTTTATATACTCCTCCAAACTGTTGTAATATTTACGCTGGGGTCGAGTCATATTGTAATCGTTAATAAACATGTGAACTTTATTTTATCTGTAAGTGCAATGGTCATCTTTGCCTTATTGCTCTATCAGTTTTTATTTAAAACGGGTGGTAGACCGATTTACTTCCTGTTATTGGTTGGAATTATCGTCGGTACTTTCTTTGGAAGTATCTCAACGTTTTTACAAGTTTTAATAGATCCGAACGAATTTTTAAATGTACAAGATAAAATGTTTGCGAGTTTTAATAATATTAGTGCTGAACTCGTTTGGTGGGCACTTGCGATTATTATACTAGCGTCAATAATTGGTTGGCGTCATATTCATGATCTAGACGTTTTATCGCTTGGTCGAGATACGGCCATTAACTTAGGCGTTAATTATGATCATGTTGTCCGTACCATTTTAATCATTTCATCTGTCCTTATTGCAGTGTCGACTGCGCTTGTTGGACCGATTACATTTTTTGGATTAATTGTTGCGAATTTATCTTATCAATTTTTTAAAACTTATAAGCACTCCGTTTTAATCATGGGTGCAGCGATTATGAGTATTTTTGCTTTAGTTGGTGGTCAATGGATTGTTGAACGGTTATTTACGTTTTCAACAACGTTGAGTGTCATTATTAACTTTGTCGGTGGCATTTACTTTATATACTTACTATTAAAGGAGAGTCGAGCTGCATGATTCAGGTTCGTGAGATTTCGAAGTTTTTCGGTGAAAAAGCAGTTGTTGAAAATGTCAGTGTGAATATTCATAGAGGAAAAATAACTTCTTTTATTGGACCGAATGGTGCAGGTAAATCGACGTTATTATCCATGGTAAGTCGTTTACTAGATGCCGATACGGGTGAAGTGCTCGTTGATCAGCAAAATGTGAAAAAAATGAAGTCAGGCGATTTTTCAAAACAAGTGTCGATTTTAAAACAATCGAATTTTATGAATGCGCGTTTAACGATTCGTGAACTTGTTTCATTTGGACGATACCCACATTCGAAAGGTCGTTTAAATGCTGAGGATATCCAATTTATTGACCAAGCGCTAGATTATATGGGGCTTATGGATATTCAACATAGCTATTTAGAAGAGTTATCAGGCGGTCAGCGTCAACGTGCATTTATTGCGATGACAATCGCGCAAGATACAGATTATATTTTATTAGATGAACCATTAAATAATTTGGATATGAAACATTCAGTTCAAATTATGAAGATTTTAAGAAGACTTGTTGATGACTTAGGGAAAACGGTAATTATCGTATTACATGATATTAACTTTGCCTCTGTTTACTCAGATCGCATCGTTGCGCTGAAAAATGGTCGGATTGTAAAAGACGGTCCAACAGATGAGATTATTAACTCTGAATCGCTTCGTGAAATTTACGATATGGATATCCCAATAAAGCAACTTAGTAACTGTCGAATTTGCGTTTACTTTAACTCTTAAACAAAAGGAAGGTTTATTAAAATGAACATGAAGAAATTTTCAATCATAATGATGATGTTTGCCGCAATGGTATTATTAGCCGCTTGTGGTGGTACGAAAGAGAAAGATAATGGAAATGATAATGCTTCTTCAAACGAAGGAGACAATGGTTCGGCAGAAGTCGAATACGTTGAGATTACACATGAACTAGACGACCAACCAGTTAAAGTGAAGAAAAATCCTGAAACAGTTGTCGTATTTGACTTTGGTATTTTAGATACACTTGATGAGCTTGACGTTGAAGTTTCGGGTGTTCCACAAAAGAATATTCCATCATATTTATCAAAATATGAAGATGAAAAATATACAAATGTCGGTGGTTTAAAAGAGCCAGAATTAGAGACAATCCATGCGATGAAACCTGATGTAATTTTTATTTCAGGACGTCAAGCGGATATGTATAAAGAATTAAGCGAAATTGCACCAACAGTTTATACGAATATCGATTACACGAATTATATGGATTCATTCAAAGCGAATATGGATATGATCGGTGAGTTATTCGAAAAAGAAGATGAAATCAAAGATGAGCTTGCGGATATTGATGCGCGTATTGCTGAAATTCAAGAAAAAACAGATGCATCAGATAAAGAAGCATTAATTGTACTTGGAAATGAAGGAAAAGTAAGTGCTTATGGTCCAAGTTCACGTTTTGGTATTATTCATGATGTATTTGGATTTAAAGCTGCAGATGAAAAAATTGAAGTTTCAACACATGGCCAAAATATTACGTTTGAGTACATTTTAGAAACAAATCCTGATGTGTTATTCGTGATTGACCGTGATGCAGCAATTGGTGGCGATGCAAGTGCAAAAGATTCAATTGAAAATGATCTTGTGAAGAAAACAACGGCATACCAAGATGACGCAATTTATTACTTAGATCCAAACTACTGGTATTTATCAGGTGGCGGTCTGCTTTCAATTAAAGAAATGCTAGAAGAAATTGAAGCAACATTATAATATAGTTATTAAAAAGCACAGATTCCTTCTGTGCTTTTTATTATTCAAGACGAAGCCTGATTTTGCAGCGTGATTATTTTAAAAGTAAATCTTATAAAAAAGGTATTAAATAATTTGCAGTGGTGAAGTAAATCAACAACCCGATAATGTCATTAAGGGTCGTGATGAAAGGACCAGATGCGATTGCTGGATCAAATTTCAGCTTGTTGATGATTAAAGGAATAACAGCCCCAATTACTGCTGAAATACTAAGCGTAAAGAAGATAGAAACACCAACAACTACACCGAGCATGGCATTTTTGTAAAATAGCATAATGAGCACAGTTATGAGTAGCATGCAAATAAAGCCGACCATGGCTCCTGTTGCGAACTCCTTTTTGACCATGCGCCAAAATCCATTTTTCTCAATGGTTCCGAGCGCTAACCCCCGCACCGATACAGCAAGTGATTGGGTTCCAACATTCCCGCCAGAGTCCATAATCATAGGAATAAACGCGGCGAGTAGAACGACAGATTCTAGTGCATCTTCAAAGCGCCCTATGACTCCTCCCGTAATTAGTCCAAAAAACATTAATACAATAATCCAAGGGGAACGTTTCTTAGCTGCAGTGAAAGCGGTTAAGTTAATATCTGTTGCTCCTTTTGTTGCTGATATTTCTCCAAAATCCTCCGTTGTTTCCCGTTCTAGAATGTCTAGAACGTCGTCTACGGTAACAATACCCAGGAGATATCCTTCTTTTGAGATAACGGGAATTGCTAATAAGTCGTACGTTTTAATAATGTGAGCGACTTCTTCTTGGTCTGTATCTTCTGAAACATAAACAAGATTAGTGCGCATTATATTCCCGATGAGGCTATCGGGATTTGCGATGATTAAATCTCTTAATGAAACGACTCCATTGAGAATTCCATTCGCATCTGAAACATAAAGATAATAAATAATCTCGGCAGTCATTGCTTCATTTGGCAATATCTTTAATACATCGGTTACGGTCTGGGTTGCTGAAATACTAATAAGTTCGTGTGTCATTACGGCTCCAGCAGTTTCATGTTCGTAAGCTAAAAGAGTCTGTACTTTTTTCCTTTTCGCTTCATCCATTTCTTCTAGTATTTCATTTGCCCGAATAGAGCTGATTTGTGTAAAAAAATTCACGATATCATCTGTGAACATTTCATTCAGCATTGACGTTGCATAGTCCCCGTTTAACTCAAGGAAAATGGCTTTTTGATTATCGGTATCGAGTAAACCAAAGATCCTTGCGAACTCCGTTGCTGACAAATAAGTATAAACGCGAGCGCGTGCTTCTTTATCCATCGTTGAAAAAATTTGAGCTTGATCTGAATAGTGTAAAAGGAGAAATGAGTTTCGGAATTCTTCTCTTCCTTTTACGTATAATTTATTCAAAGTATTTTTCTCGTCTTTCTTTGTCAAGCTTAAACATTTAGAACCTACTTTATAAATACTCCTTCTCGTAAAGGCACTAGAATAATAAAGCAGTATATTCTTTTCATATAACTTCCCCGTATTTTAAAAAAGAAAGTTTGGTAATCAAGAATTTTATATAGTATAATTACAGGTGTCAAGACAACTTTGGAATGGTAAGGGGAAGAGAAGTATAATGGAAAGTCAGAAGATATCACGTAATAAATTATTAGGACTCGCCGGAACAGGTTGGATGTTCGATGCGATGGATGTTGGGATTTTATCATTCGTGATTGCGGCGATTGCATTAGATTGGAATTTAACACCTTCTGAAATGGGCTGGATTGGTAGTGTCAATTCAATTGGGATGGCAGTCGGCGCATTTGGATTCGGTATGCTTGCAGATCGTATTGGACGAAAGCAAGTGTTTATGATTACATTAATTTTATTTTCAGTGGCAAGTGGATTATCAGCATTAACGACGACATTTGCAGCATTTCTATGTTTACGCTTCTTAGTGGGTGCTGGACTTGGTGGGGAATTACCAGTCGCATCAACACTTGTTTCTGAAAGTGTTGAAGCACATGAGCGCGGGAAAGTAGTCGTATTACTAGAAAGCTTTTGGGCGGTCGGTTGGATACTTGCTGCATTAATTGCTTATTTCATTATTCCAGATTTCGGGTGGCGTATTGCGTTAATTATTACAGCGCTTCCAGCATTTTATGCTATTTATTTAAGACGTAAATTACCGGACTCACCTAAGTTTGAAGCGGTCGGAAAATCAAAGCAAACTGCCGTTGAAAAACTTCGCATGCTTTGGACACGTCAATATGCAAGAAGAACTTTGATGCTTTGGATTGTTTGGTTTACCGTTGTTTTTTCTTATTACGGTATGTTTTTATGGTTGCCAAGTGTCATGGTTTTAAAAGGATTCAGTATGATTCATAGTTTCGGCTATGTATTGTTAATGACATTGGCGCAACTTCCAGGATATTTTTCAGCTGCTTGGCTGATTGAAAAAGTTGGTCGTAAATTTGTTTTGTCAACATACTTACTTGGTACAGCTTTAAGTGCGTTAGCGTTTGGTAATGCAGATTCGCTTATGGCATTACTTATTTTCGGTGCATTATTATCCTTTTTCAATTTAGGAGCTTGGGGCGCGCTCTATGCCTATTCACCGGAGCAATATCCAACAGAAATTCGTGCAACCGGTGCAGGTACGGCTGCAGCAGTTGGTAGAGTTGGTGGGGTTTTTGGACCACTTCTCGTTGGTTCGCTTTTAAGTGCAGGGTATGGATTTGGTATGATTTTCGGAATTTTTTGCGGCGCAATCCTTATTGGTATTTTAGCTGTTGTTTTCCTAGGTACGGAAACAAAGCAAGTTGAATTAACATAGAAGTGACAAAAAAACGAAAAGCATGTGGGAAATCTAGTGATAGATTTCCCACATGCTTTTTTCATTAAAAACGAACTTCCTAATAGATTGAAAATACGGAAATTTGTGATAGTATAAAGGTAACGAGAGTATTGCATCACAAAAGATAGTTCAAAGGATGTGAAAGCAAATGGAGAGAACAATTACAGTAAAAGCGGATAGCGTGGAAGAAGCTGTTCATTTAGCGCTTTCAATTTTAGATGTTGAAGCTGATGAAATTAAAACAGAGGTATTATCAAGCCCTGGTAGAAGTTTATTTGGTTTACGAAAGTCATTGGCAGAGGTAAGAGTCACTGCAATTAGTGCGAATAAAGATCAAATAAAAGAAGATTCTACTCTAGAAGATTTAGTGGAGACAGTTGGTCATTTACCGATAAAGGAAAACAAGAAAAAAGTAGCCGAAATTAAAGAAAAAGAAACCTCGAAAGGCGCAAGAATTATCAATCAACAGATTGAATTAAAGTTTTCAAAAGATTTTTATCCAATACTTTATCCGAAAGAGAATGTCAGTTTGTGGATTAATGGTGAAATTGTAAAAGGAAAACAAATCATTAAGCAAGATGATCAAGTTGAGTTAAAAATTACGGATGAGTTAAATCCGCCAAGCTATTCTATAAAAGTAACAGACCGTGATATGTCGGCGCGATTATCATTTATTCCAGGAAAGAAAATTTACCGAACAATCGCAAATACTGATTACGAGGAAGAATTGGTGATAGAGGCAGAAGAGCATATTGAATACTATAATGACGTGCGTCCGCAGCAAATGATTAGTCGATTAAAAGAGCTGGGTATTCAAAGTGGTTATGTATTTCAAGCGATTCAAAGTATCACAGAAGCTTTGGAAGAGAAGGAAGAGATTGTAGTGGAAGGGATTCATCCAACAGATGGATTAGATGGTGATTTTGTGCTGCTAATCGAAGATGAAGTCGAAATAGGTGAACTTGAAGCGGTTGACTTTCGTGAGTTAAACCAATTGCAAACGGTTAGAGCTGGTGAAATCATTGGGACTCAAATCCTCTCTGAAGCAGGGCAAGACGGCGTCAATGTTTATGGTGATGTGATTCCTGCAAAGCCTGTGAAGGATATTGTCGTTCGAACTGGTAAGAATGTAGAGCTGATTGGTAATGATGTTGTTGCCAAAACCTCTGGAAAACCATCTTTGAATTGGCGGGGGAGGCATGTGAGAATCGATGTTCACCATGAATTTGTTCATATGGGCGATGTCGATTTAGAAAGCGGGAATATTCGTTTTGAAGGCGATGTAAGTATAAAAGGAAATATACATGCCACAATGTTTGTAGGTGCTTCGGGAAATATTCGTATTGATGGAACTGTTACGAAAGCAATGATTCAATCGGCCAGTTCTGTCGTTGTAACGAAAAATGTTTTTACGACGACAATTAATGTTGGAAAGCAAAATTTTGTAATCGGCGAATTAGCCGCCCATTTATCGGAAATTACGATGTATTTGGAACGGATTCACGATGCGATTTCACAAGTGATGCTTATTCGGGAAAGACAAAATGAACAATTATCTCCAGCCGAATTAAACCAATTCATTCATTTACTACTTGAAAAAAAGTATATGCCTTTTAAAAAATTATTAAAAGATTTTATTCAACAAGTTAAAAATCACTCTCTGGATATAGATGAAGAGTGGAAAGAACTTGCGGATCAGTTTTATGATTTGTTTATTCGCAACCTTGCTGGGGAATTATATGGTGAAGTAGTGTTAGAAAGGTTGATTGAAGAATCATCAGAGCTAATTGAGTTATATTTGATAGAACCTGAGCCGAAATCGTTATTATCAATACCTTATGCGATTAATAGTGTTTTATATTGTAGTGGGAATATCGAAATTACGTCGAAAGGACTTTACCACAGCTTTGTAACTGGAAAGCATAATGTCTATGTGAAAGGTGTTGTCCGTGGTGGTGAAATTCATGCGGGAAATATTGTGAAAGTTGATGAATGCGGTTCAAAAAACAATGTGAAAACTGCGATTTATACGGAAGAAAAAGGTCGAATTTATATTCAAATTGCACATGAAGGTACTGAAATATATGTCGGGAATCGAAAACATTTATTTACGAAAAAAAGAACGGATGTCCATGCTTATGTAAATGAAGAAGGGCAGTTGGTGATTGATTAGAAATGAGGTGTTAATTTGGCGCAGTTTCGAATACCAGAGTCATTGGCGGAACTAGGGGAAAAACGAATTGAGGGCTATCCAGTTGAAGGTTTTGTGTATGGTTCGGGACCAGAACAACCTGTTTTACTATTAATTGGAGAAGCGCCAGGTGAATTTGAGTTAGTAGATGGAATTCCGTTTATTGGAAGAGCTGGAACGGAATTGATGAAGTCTTTAAACTCAATTGGATTGACGCGTGAAGATGTTTATATGACGAGCGCCGTTAGAAGTCGCCCTTATCGTTGGGGAAAGAAAAAAGAAAGAGATGGGACAATTACAGAAAGAAAATACAATCGTCCACCGAAACAAAAAGAAATCCTTGCGCATGCTCCATTATTGGATTATGAAGTGATGAATATCAAGCCAAAACTTATTGTGACATTGGGCAATATCGGTTTACAGCGTTTGCTTGGAAAAGACGCAAAAGTGACGAAACTTCATGGACAATTATTAGAGAGGCAAGTTCAATATTTAGCGAACTTTGAGGATGAAAAATTTAGTTGGACGGATAAAAAATATACAATTTTACCAACATTTCATCCTGCGTCTGTCTTTTATCGCCCCTCACATCGCCCATCTGTTGAAGCAGATTGGATAAAAATTGGTGAAGTTTTATCGAAAATAAATGAGTAATCTTAGTTTCTGCTCACCTAAAAAAATCATGAAGTGGCATAAGAATGGGCAGAATATGTTTGAAAGCGAGTGAAAGATTATGTATAAGCCAGTCGGAAAAGATTTTTTTGAAACACCAGGTTTACAGCTAGCTAAAAAGTTATTAGGACAGTATATCGTGCATGAGCATCCAGATGGAAGACTGGTGGCAAGAATTGTTGAAACAGAAGCCTATCAAGGTCCTGAAGACCGTGCGGCGCATAGTTTTGGCAATCGTCGAACGAAGCGCACTGAAATTATGTTTGGCGGAGCAGGGCTTGTTTACACTTATCAAATGCATACCCATACACTTGTGAATGTGGTTGCAGGTTCGGTTGGTGTTCCACATGCAATATTAATTCGGGCAGTTGAACCAGTTGAAGGGCTTGAATTGATGAAGGCAAATAGGGGAGAAAATCTTAAAAAAGTAGATTGGACAAATGGACCGGGGAAATTAACAAAAGCGCTTGGGATTACGATGGATTATTATGGGCATCATTGGGCACATGAGCCGCTATTTATTGCTAAAGGGGAACCGGTAGACAGGTTCGAAACAGGGCCGAGAGTAGGTATTAAAAATTCTGGAGAGGCAGTTCATTATCCATGGCGATTTTATGAAAAGGATAATCCTTTTGTCTCCAAATATAGAGCTTGACCCGTGCTTATGTTTTAACTTATGCAGAAGAGGTATGTATAGAGTGAAAATGATTTCAAGGAGTTGTTGAAGGAAATGGCAAAAATTGCAGTAGTTATCACAGATTTTTTTGAGGACTCGGAGTATACAAGCCCCGCTGAAGCGTTTCAGGAGGCTGGCCATGAGCTCATCACCATTGAAAAAGAGTCCGGTAAAGAAATTAAAGGTAAAAAAGGTGCGACGGTAAAAATCGATCAAAGCATTGACGATGTAAAACCGGAAGAGTTTGATGCATTGTTAATTCCGGGAGGTTTTTCTCCAGATATATTACGCGCTGATGATCGTTTTGTGACATTTACCAAAGCATTTATGGACGAAAAAAAACCGGTTTTTGCGATTTGTCATGGACCACAATTATTAATCACCGCAAAATCACTTGAAGGTCGTGATGCGACAGGTTATAAATCGATCCAAGTGGATATGGAATATGCAGGAGCCCACTTCGCAGATAAAGAAGTAATCGTCTGTCAGGAACAGTTAGTAACGAGCCGTACACCAGATGATTTACCTGCATTTAATCGTGAATCATTACGATTACTTGAAAAATAAGCGCTATAAAATCTAAAATAATGTAGCAAGGGGCGTCCAGAAAGTCTAAATTTGAACTTTCTGGATGCCTCTTCTTTTGTATGTATTAATTGTATCTTGTGAAAAAACATGCTAAGTTATAAATGAATGATGTAAAATTATACTGAAATAATAAATAGATTGCATGTGACATTTAGGAAGGATGAAAGGATTGCTTCATTATAAAACGTATGAGCTGGGGGCTAATGTACCTTGGGTTACTTTTGTTCACGGCGCAGGGGGAAGTTCTTCCACTTGGTTTAAACAAATTCGAGCATTTCGAAAAGAATATAACATCCTTTTAGTCGATTTACGTGGTCATGGTCAATCAGCACGTGGATTATGGGAAAAAGGAGACTCTTTTGCAGAAATTGCAAAAGAAGTTGTCGATGTGTTAGATGAATTGAAAATAGAAAAAACACATATTATCGGAATGTCTCTCGGAACAATTGTTGCACAAACAATCGCGGACCATCACCCAGAACGGATTACCTCTTTAATTCTTGGTGGAGCCATTATTCGTTTAGATCTTCGAACGAAATTTTTAATATGGATAGGAAATGCGACAAAGCGATTCGTTCCTTATATGTTTCTTTATAAAATTTTCGCTTATATTATTATGCCAAGAAAACAGCATGAGGAATCACGTTTAGCTTTTGTTAATCAAGCGAAAAGAATGTGTCAAAAAGAGTTTGTGAAGTGGTTTTCATTAACAAGATTGGTGAATCCTTACTTGGCAAGACTTCAAGTGTCAACGACGGAAATCCCTACCTTATTTTTAATGGGAGAAGAAGATTATTTATTCATCCCGCCTATTGAAGAAGTCGTTCGGAAAAATAAAGGATTTGAATTTCAGAAAATCAAAAAGAGTGGTCATGTTTGTAATATCGACCAGCCCGATATTTTCAATGAATTATCAATGGCTTATATAACTAAAATAGAAGCTTGTTTAGAAAGTCCAATGTGATTTTCTAAACAAGCTTTTTATGATGGTCTAAAATTCACAAAAAGTAGACCATCAAACAAAATCCTTCAACAGAAAACGCAAAACGCCCCCAAAGTCATGCATTTAGACTTTGGGGGCAGTTTTTTATGCCATTACAAGCTCAAGTTCAGCTTTTGGTCCGAAGAATTCGAAATGTACTTTTTCTTCTGGGTGACCTAATTCATATAGGTAGTTAATGACAACTTGCATAAATGGTGTTGGACCACATACGAAGATGTCGCTTCCTGCGATTACTTTTTCTTGTAAAAATTCTTTTGTGATGAAACCATCGCCTTCTTCAGAGTATAAAACTGCCGTTGAAGAGTTTTCAAGTGATGCATTTAATTCTTCAATGCGCTCGTTGAATGCTTGGTGTGCACGTGTACGTGCTGAGTGTAAGAATGCAACATGGCGCTCAGGTGAAACTTTTGCAATTGTTTCGTACATGCTCATCATTGGTGTAATACCAACCCCACCACTAATTAAAGTTACAGGTGTTGTGCTGTCAGTTTCAAGGTAGAAATCCCCTGCTGGAACACTTACTTCAACTTGGTCACCAACGTTTACAGCGCTGTGTAAATGTGTTGACACTTTTCCATTTGGTGTCACTTCATCTTCACGTTTTACTGAAATACGGTAAGCTTCTGTTGAATCTTGTGGCGCTCTTGATAAGCTGTATTGACGGTTTAATGTATATTCTTCACCATCAACTTTTAGACGAACTGTAATATATTGTCCTGGTAAGTAAGTCGGTAATTTTTGTCCGTCAACTGGCTTTAAGTAGAATGAAGTGATTACATCACTTTCTTCAACTTTTTTCTCAACGACGAATGGCTTGAATGTTCTCCATCCATTTTCCATTGCTTCAGCTTGATCATACATGCCTTTTTCAACGCCGATAAAAGCATCTGCGATTACGCCGTAAGCTTGGCCCCAAGCTTCTAAAATTTCAGGTGTTGCCGCATCGCCAAGGACTTCTTTAATTGCACCAAGTAAGTGATGTCCAACGATTGGATACTGATCTTCAGTGATGCCGAGTGATTTATGTTTATGCGCAATTTGTACAACGGCTGGTACAATTGCTTCTAAGTTATCGATATTTGCAGCTGCAGCGTAAACTGTGTTCGCTAGAGCAGTTTGTTGACGACCTTGTGATTGGTTCGCGTGGTTAAATACGTTTAAAAGTTCTGGGTGTGCAGTCAACATATTTTTATAAAAAACAGTTGTAATTGTTTTACCATGTTCCTCCAATACCGGAACAGTTGACTTAATAATGTTAATCGTTTCTTGTGATAGCATGCGTAAGCACGACCTTTCGTATTTGTTATATTAAGAATACAACATTAAAAAAGTTAAAGCTATATATATTATACAACTTTAAAGGGAGTTCTAAAATTAGACACATTTCATTAATAAGTTTGTCACAAACTAAAGAATGTAGCTGCCTGTATCCATTTACTATTACATTCCGCTGATTTTGGGGTTATGATTACCCGGCACGAAGCCCAAATAGCAACGGAATCCATCAATTCCACGCATAGAAAGACGGAGGACGTCCCGAAAGTTATG
The DNA here is from genome assembly GCA_947644645.1 of uncultured Sporosarcina sp. GTDB lineage: Bacteria > Bacillota > Bacilli > Bacillales_A > Planococcaceae > Sporosarcina. The sequence goes on from CANSAF010000001.1 coordinate 161,095, forward strand.
TTCTTTCAACTTTCAGGACAGTCGCATTTCTTTAATGAAATCGCCAATAAGGTTATACTAGTATGTGAAAGTGCGGTGATACTATGCGTTTAACAATGTACACGGATTATTCATTGCGTGTCCTTTTATATATTGGCGTGAAAGGAAAGGACGAGTTATCAACCGTTCAAGAAATTTCTGATGCCTATCAAATTTCCAAAAACCATTTAACGAAAGTGACTCATGAACTTGGCAAGATGGGACTTGTTGAAACAGTTCGTGGGCGCGGTGGCGGAATTCGATTAAACTTACCGCCTGAAAAGATAAATATTGGTGAAACAGTCCGTAAAGCAGAAGAAGACTTCCATATAGTAGAATGTTTTAACTGCGAAATGAACAAATGTGTGATTACACCAGTTTGTCGTTTGAAAGGCGTATTACATGAAGCACTGAATGCTTACTTTAAAGTGTTGGATGCTTATACTTTGGCTGATTTTGTAGCAAATAATAAAGGGCTAGCCTCTATATTATTGGGCGACAGTTATGATAAGATAAGACATAATAAATGATTCAGGAGGCAATGGAATGAGTAAAGTATTAGTTTTTGGACATAAGAATCCAGACACAGATTCAATTACAGCGGCAATTAGTTATGCATATTTAAAACGTCAACTTGGGATGGATGCGGAAGCAGTCCGTTTAGGTGTTGTTTCCAATGAAACAGCTTATGCACTTGAGCATTTCGGATTTGAAGCACCAAGATTTATTGAAAAAGCAGCACCGGAAGCGAGCAAGGTAATTCTTGTTGATCATAATGAAAAACAGCAAAGTGTTGACGACTTAGATGAAGTACAAGTCATTGAAGTGATTGACCACCACCGCATTGCTAATTTCGAAACGAGTGACCCGCTTTATTACCGTGCGGAGCCAGTTGGATGTACTGCAACGATTTTAAATAAGCTGTATAAAGAAAACGGTGTAGAAATTCCAAAAGAGATTGCGGGTTTAATGTTATCGGCGCTTGTTTCAGATTCATTATTATTTAAATCGCCAACATTTACAGAAGAAGATCGTGCAGCTGCAGAAGAACTCGCAAAAATTGCCGATGTTGATGCAGAAGTGTACGGACTTGAAATGTTAAAAGCTGGCGCAGACTTAAGTGGTAAAACAATTGAAGAATTAATTGCACTCGATGCGAAGGAGTTTACTTTTGACGATGGTTTGAAAATCGAAATTGCACAAGTCAATGCTGTCGATATCGATGAAGTCATGACTAAACAACCCCAATTTGAAGAAGCGATTGATCAAGTAATTGCAGAAAAAGGACTTGGTTTGTTCTTATTTGTCGTAACTGACATTATCAATAATGATTCAATCGTCTTAGCACTTGGTACTGAAGCAGACCGTGCAGCCGCTGCATTTAATGTAACATTGTCAAATCGTACAGCAACATTAACTGGTGTTGTCTCACGTAAAAAACAAATCGTTCCTGTATTAACAGAAGCGTTGAAATAATTTTTAATGAAAAGCTGTCCACAAGCAATGGGAAATTGCGATGTGGACAGCTTTTTTGATTCTTATATTTTTCAAGTTGTTGATAAACTTATAAATCCAATGGTTTTGTAGCAGGGCCTTCCAGAACGGAGCCATCTTTTCTAAAACGTGAGCCATGACATGGACAATCCCAAGTTTGTTCGGCGTTATTCCATTTTGTCCGGCAACCGAGATGTGTACAAATGGGGGCGTTTGTTCTAGCGATGTGTCCCGCGGTAAATTCTTTTGCGACGCGTCCTGTTAATTTCAAACTTTGTAAAAGAAAGGCGGCAAAATTTGTACGGTCCGGTGCAAATAATGCTGTTGCTGGATTCACTTGTCCGGTAATTTGATCGGTAATGATTTTGGCACTTGCTAAAGAAGTAGAAAGTCCCCATTTTCGGTTCCCTGTACTGATATAAACATTGGACAATGATTGCGAAATTCGCCCAGCATAAGGGATTAAGTCTGGTGTTTCAGGATCTTGTGCAGACCAGCCCGTGACGAATGAAGACAGTCGGAATGTATCTTTCATATCGTTATACAGTCGTTCATAATGTTCAGCTGTATCGCTAATAATACCGGCAGGGTGATCTGCTCCCGATAATAGAAAGTAAGTCTTTCCATCAATTTTTGCAGTGCGAATCGATCTTTTTGGCGAATCAACTGAAATGTATTGACCTTGAAGTGCCATATCGGCAATGGCAGAAACGATATAAGAACGACTGACATCAAGCTTTAATACTTGTAGTCCTTTCAATGCTTCAATTGGATAATGGGTACTTAAAACTAATGAATTAAATTGGACTTTAACGCCTGATGCCAATGTAATCAAGCTTTTTTCGAAATCCATTAATTGGACAGCGGATTGTTCATAAATACGTGCGCCGGCATCAGTGGCGAGCTTGGCAAGTTTTTGACCAAAACGAACAGGATGAATTTGCGCTTCATTCGCCAAAGTGAGAGTCGATAAATAAGGAATTGGCAATTCAAAATTACGGCCAAGTTTCCCTGAAATCCCGATTTTTTCATAAGCTGCGACTTCATCTTTTAATTGATTAACGCCTGCATCTGTTTGGGCAAAAAGGATTGAGTCCGCTTTTTGTAAATCATCGATACTTGCAAAACTTCTCGCAAACTCGATTGCTTCACGGTTTATTTCATAATAAGTTTTTGCATTTTCAAGCCCAAATTTTTGGATGAGTTTCGCGTAAATAAGGTCATGTTGGACTGTTAATTTACCCGTAGAATTACCAGTCGCCCCAGCGAGCAGTTCATTTTTCTCAAGCAAAATGACATCAATTCCTTGCTTTGCTAAAAAATAAGCAGTCGCAATGCCATTTAGTCCACCCCCTACGATACATACATCACACTGGATATTATCTTGAAGTGAAGGGTAAGTTGTTTTTGAATGAGCTGTTTGTAGCCATAATGATTTAGACAAAATAAAACCTCCAGTAAATTCTAAAAAGTAATAAGCATATATATTGTTCCCATTTTTTATTGGATTTATGATGAGGGGGAAGGAGTGTGTGGTAAAGATGAAAATTGAAGTATGGTCGGATTATGTTTGTCCATTTTGCTATATTGGAAAAAGACATTTAGAAGAAGCGATTGAGCAGGCGGGGTTACAAGATGTTGAGGTTGTTTATAAGGCTTATGAACTAGATCCAAATTCACCTGCGACATCAGAAAAAAGCATGGCTGAAGTTTTATCGGAGAAGTATAATATGTCTGTAGAAGAAGCGAAAGCAATGACAGATAATGTTGCTGCACAAGCAAAAGCAGTTAATTTACTTTATGATTTCGAACGAATGACACCTGCAAATACATTCCAAGCGCATCGACTTGCAAAATTTGCGGAAGCTGAAGGATTGGGCGAGGAAATGACTGAGCGCTTGCTTCGTGCTTATTTCATAGAAGCAGAAAAAATCGGTACTTTTGAAGTATTATTGAAGTTGGCTGAAGAAGTAGGACTTTCAAAGGCGCAAACAGAGAAAATGTTGCATTCTGAGGTATTTATTGACGAAGTGAAACAGGATATCGAGGAAGCTGGACAAATCGGTGTAAAAGGCGTTCCATTTTTTGTTATCGATCGTAAATTCGCATTATCTGGGGCACAACCAGTGGCAACATTTGTAGAAGCATTAAAAAAAGCGAGCGAATAATTAAATAAAGATAAAGTGATACTTCGATCAGTGAGGGGCTTCATCCCCTCCCCCCACTGATTCGAAGGAACATAGGCTAAGTGCGTCACGTCGTGTGACAACGCCTATGTGACCAACATCCTGTTGCCCCGAACCAATCGGGCTTTTACGGGCAGTATGACTCCACTTATCTTTAGCGATTTTACTGAAATCTGGAAGGGGGAGTCATACTGCACGTTAATGCGGGATAAAAATAAGAGGCATTGTGGAAAGTCGTTTGACTTCTACAATGCCTTCTTTATGATTCTTTATTGAGCTGGATTTAATTGTACGTCGATTGTAATGGTAATATCATCCCCGACTAGAACGCCGCCTGCTTCAAGTGCTTGGTTCCATGTTAGACCGAATTCTGCTCTTGAAATTTTCCCTTCAACTTCAAATGCTGCAACGTCTACGCCCCAAGGATTTTTCCCTGTGCCTTCATAGTTTGCTGTAAAAGTGACAGGTTTTGTGACATCTTTAATTGTCATATCACCTGTAATATTGTAGCTTGTTGCACCCGTTTTTGTGATACTTTTGGAAGCGAAAGTCATTTCTTTAAAGCTTTCCGCGTCAAAGAAATCAGCCGAACGTAAGTGATTATCGCGGTCAGTATTATTTGTGTGAATGCTTGACGTATCGATTTTAAAATTAATGTTCGCTTGTTCAAGCGCTTCAGGGTTCCCTAAAACTTCCCCCTCAATATCCGTAAAACGTCCTCTCACTTTGGAAAACATCATATGTTTTACCGTAAAGTTTACAGAAGTATGTGAAGCGTCAACTACCCATTTGTTTGTCATATTTCATCCATCCCCTTTAGTTTTAATGATAATTAAAGTTTAAAACAAATATAACTTGAAGTCAAGATATTAAATCTAGAATTCAAGATATATTATGTATATGGTTTATAAAATGTGCTTAGAACGATTAGATATTCTCAAAAATAGGAAAGAAGCGGGAAATTTGCTTAAAATGAATATCAATCCTTGTCAAAAAAGAAATTTCACCGCATACTATGGAAGGGAGAAGTTTCTTTTATAGTATTGCAGATGCTTTAGGTTAGAAAATATGAACTTCCCATAACTGGAATTTAGATTATTGAAAGGATAGGATCCTGATGTCAAAACATCAATGGTTTCAAGAATTACAAATAACGATTAAAGAAGGTATTTTAAAAATAGATGAACCACTTTGTAAATATACGGCGACAAAACTTGGTGGGAAAGCTGATTTATTGGTGATGCCAAGCACAATTGAAGAAACGATCGCAACAGTGCGTTATGCATATGAAAAGGATATTCCATTATTATTACTCGGCAATGGCTCAAATATGGTTGTCAGAGATGGTGGCGTTCGAGGCATTGTTTTACATCCGAAACAATTAAATAAAATTGTCGTCGATGGGACATCTATTCATGCCGAAAGTGGCGCGAATATTATCGATGTATCAAAACAAGCAGCCCTACATTCGTTAACAGGATTTGAATTTGCTTGTGGAATCCCTGGATCAATTGGCGGCGCAATGATGATGAATGCGGGTGCATATGGCGGGGAAGTAAAAGATATTATTGTGCAAGCAACAGTGTTAACGAAAGCTGGAGAAGTGCTTGTTTTATCAAAAGAAGAACTTGACCTTGGTTATCGTCAAAGTATTATCGGTAAAAAAGGGTATTATGTGTTATCTGCTGACTTCGAACTTGAAGAAGGAAACCAAGAAGAAATTGATGCAAAAGTTGCCGATTTAACTTTCCAAAGGGAGTCAAAGCAGCCGTTAGAGTATCCATCAGCAGGGAGTGTCTTTAAAAGACCACCAGGCTATTTTGCAGGAAAATTGATTCAGGACTGTGGCATGCAAGGAAAAGGGCATGGCGGTGCGGAAGTTTCAACTAAACATGCAGGCTTTATCATCAATAAAAATGAGGCAACAGCTTCAGATTATATTCAAACGATTGAAATGGTTAAAGCTAAAGTGAAGAAAACTTATGATATTGAGCTTGAGCTTGAAGTAAGAATTGTTGGAGAGGAAAAATAGGTAATCTCTTTTGATTCTACCTTTTTGTTTTCGTGAAAAATTTTAAGAAAGACCATCCAAAAGTCTTTGTACGTGAACTTTTGGATGGTCTATTTTTTTATAGTGTCTTATGCATTTGAAAGCTTACTTATGCACCTTCTACTTTTTTCTGCTTTTTATTTTTTAATAAAGAAGGTTCCGCTACAATATCATCTGCGATATGGACTTGGCACATTTTATTGTCGCAAAGGAATTTGAAAACACCATTGTTAAAATCTGTACCGATTTCTTTAAAGAAAATCCCTTCATACTCAACGTCTTTTGTTAAAGTAAACTTCACGCGATAGTCGTTATTTTCTTTAACTAAATATGCACGAACACCTTTTTCGAACATATCATCATCTTCATCTTTAATCGCACGATCGACTGAAACGACATGGAAATCCACGAAGGACATTTCACGCAATAAAACGTTCATGAAAGAACCTTTTGTAATTTCTTCCCATC
>CANSAF010000002.1 GCA_947644645.1 uncultured Sporosarcina sp.
GGAGATTAATGGCTTCTAGGATTTATTTTATCCCCCACAAACATTTTACTCATACGAGATGCGGGAGTTCCTGCATAGCTTTTTAAAAGTTGCGAGGGAAATAAAAAAACTGTACAAAAAGTTTTGCAAGATACTTTTTGTACAGTGATGGATTATTCAGTTAGGCATGTCTATTTTTAGGGGATAAGGATACAATAATCATTCCTAAAATCATGCCAATAATAGCTGGAATTAGCCAACCAATTTGTTGTTCATATAAAGGTAAATATTTTAACACATTAACGACTGGATCAATATTGAGTGTTGTTAATTTTAGTCCATCGAAAATACTAATAATTGCAGTAAGTGAAAGGGCTAAAATATAAACAATTGGTTGACGATGAAATAAATGATCGAAAAATGACATGATCATAAGTACAATTGCCAAAGGATAAATCATCATCAGTACTGGCAGTGAAATATTGATTAGCTGTGTTAAACCGAAATTTCCGATAGCAGTACTGAATCCTGCGAAAATAAAGACGTATGTTTTATAAGACAGCTTTGGAAATGTTTCTTCAAAGTATTGAGCACATGCCGAAACGAGTCCAATCGATGTCGTTAAACAAGCGAAGATAATTGTTAACGCTAAAATCGTTTTACCAGCGCTACCGTATAACGCATTGGAAGCTAATGCTAAAATTGCCCCACCATTCTCTTGAAGACCAATTGCTTCAACGCTTGTCGCACCGATAAATCCGAGCGATACATAAACGAAAGTAAGTCCAATTGCAGCGATAAATCCAGCGATTAACGTCGCTTTAAATGCATCCTTTTTCTTCGTAACGCCTTCCGCTTTCAAGGCATTTATTATAATTATTCCGAAAACAAGTGCCGCGATTACATCCATCGTTAAGTAGCCTTCTACAAAACTACGGAAAAAAGGTTGTGTAATATAGTCACCTTGCGCATCTTGAATGGTTCCCATAGGCGTAAAAATACTTTTCATCACAAGGGCACCGATAATGATAAATAAAGCAGGTGTTAAAATTTTACCAATTCGATCGACTAATTTTGCAGGATTTAAAGCAAATGCGATTGTAATGGCAAAAAAGAATATTGTGAATAAGAATAACGGCCAACTGGACTGCCCAATATCTGTCGGTAAAAATGGTACAATTCCGATTTCATATGACACAGTCGCTGTTCTTGGGATTCCAAAGAAAGGCCCAATCGCCATATAGACTACCATTGTAAAAACGACACCAAAAATAGGGTGGACACGATTTGCGATAGATTGTAAGCCACCAGTTTCTCCTGTATTTGAATTTGCAATAGCCAAAATAGCAACGAGTGGTAAACCAACGCCAGTAATTAAAAATCCAATCATGGCTACTACTAAATTCTCACCTGCCAATTGTCCAAGGGCAGGGGGGAAAATAATATTGCCGGCACCTAAAAACAAGGCAAAAAGCATAAGCCCTATTACAAAATTCTTCTGAAAAGTCACTAAATTTACATCTCCTTGAAATAATGAATCTTTTAAACCATAGACTATTATAGCAGACTTTTTAGAAAATGCGAAAGATAAAAGAAAAAACATTATATTGTCGAAAATAATTCACTTTAAAAATTAGAAGATTCAGAAGTACGATTTAATTTACGACTAACGGAATAAAGTGTAAACTATAGATGATAGCGTTTTTATAGGAGGGAATTTTAGAGTGGATTCAACAGAATTTATGCGTAATCTTATTATTGAAACTCCATCATCACCAGGGAACTTTGCGAAAGTGGCTTTAGTGATTGGGTCACTTGAAGGGGATATGGGGGATATTCAAACGATTAAAATAGGTACATTGTCAACGATTCGTGATGTCGCAATTCATTGTCGAGATGAAGCGCATTTACAAACGATTGTCGATGCTATTAATGATATAGAAGAAGGCATTGCGGTTCACGCAGTGACTGATGATGTTCTCCAAGCACATGAAGGCGGAAAAATCCATATGAAGAGTCGGATGGAAATCCGTTCACTAGGTGATTTACGTCGTGTATATACGCCAGGTGTCGCTAACGTTTGTGAGATTATCAAAAAAGATCCAGAACAAGCACATTATTTTACTGGGATTTCAAATACAGTTGCAATCGTTACAGATGGTACAGCAATTTTAGGTCTTGGGAATATTGGACCTGTTGCAGGAATGCCTGTAATGGAAGGGAAATCGGTTTTATTTGACCAGTTTGCTGGCATTAGTGGTGTGCCAATTTTATTAAATACATCTGATCCAGATGAAATTGTCAATACAGTGAAGAATATCTCACCTGGCTTCGGCGGAATTTTATTAGAAGACATCGGTTCTCCGCATTGTTTTGAAGTAGAAGAACGTTTGAAAAAAGAATTACCGATTCCGGTTATGCATGACGATCAACATGGAACAGCAGTTGTTACATTAGCATCGGTTCTTTCAGCATGTCGTCAAGCAGGCGTGAAACTTTCTGACTCAGTTGTCGGACAAATCGGTTTAGGAGCCGCTGGACTAGCAATTAGCCGTATGCTAATGGCTTATGGTGTGAAAGAAGTACGCGGAATTGACCGTGACGTGGAAGCTTGTAATCGTTTAACAAGTCATGGGGGAACAATTGCAGAATCATTAGAACAACTGATGGAAACATGTGATATCGTTGTGGCAACAACGGGTGTTGCAGGGTTAATTAAGCCGGAAATGGTGCGCAAAGGACAAGTTATTTTAGCGCTTTCAAATCCAAATGCTGAAATCGATCCAGAAGTTGCTTTAAAAGCAGGCGCGGCATTCGCAGCGGACGGACGTCTTGTGAATAATATTTTAGGATTCCCGGGAATTTTCCGTGGTGCGCTAAACGCAAAAGCACCAGCAATTACATACCCAATGTTGATTGCGGCGGCACTTGCAATTGTAGACAGCACAAAATCTGGAGATCTCGTTCCTCATCCACTAGACCCAACAGTGCATGAAAACGTTGCAGCAGCAGTTGAACGAGTAGCGACAGAAGCAGCACTTCAAGAATAAAATAATTTAAAAAGGTCATCTAAGAGAAGCTGTTGCTTTCTTGGAGGACCTTTTTATTTTTGAGTTAAATCAAAAAAAGGAGATTTTGTAAGGAACCCCATCAACTCCACGAAAATAAAAACAGGAGGCTATCCGAAAAAATCATGAACTGCCGATTTTTTGGATAGCCTCACTGTTAGGAAATTTTACTCAAGAGTCGCTTTAATTTGCTCGTTGTATTGCTTCATAAAGTGAATGATTTCTTGCGCGATATTGCGGCGAAGTTTTTGGTAATGTGTACCGAAAATTTCCAGTCCTTCACGCTGATAAATACGCATTGGGTCTTCTTGAGAATATGAACGAAGACCAATTCCTTCCTTCAGTCGTGTCATTGCTTCAAGATGCTTCACCCATGTTGAGTCGATATGTGCGAGCATGACTTGTGGAATAATTTGCAGTAAACGTTCGTCTTCTTCAAAGTCATCCATAAACGCGACCAATTCACCGAGTGGTTCGTCGATTAATTGGAAGATTTCTTTCGTTGTCGTTACCGAATTCGGAATTTCGATGGGTGTTAATAATAAAGCATTCATCGTTCTTTCGATTTGTTTTAAATCCCATTCTTCATGATTTACATTATCCGGGCAACTTTCATAAACGACAAAATCAACTAATTCTCTTACCATTATTTGTACATTTTCAAATAAATTTACACGTTCAATGACGTTATTTCTTAATGTGTAGATGACATTTCTTTGTTCATTAATGACATCATCAAGTTTTAAGTTATATTCACGCATTGAGAAGTGAACACCTTCGACGATTCTTTGTGTTCTTTCTGTTAATTCGTGAACAAATGCATTTGTCACGAGACCTGTTTCATCTGTCTTAACTTTTGGTTTGAGTTTCTCAACTTCTTCTTTTGCGAATCTCGTGTACATTTCATCTTCCAGAGAAAGGAAAAATCGGCTTTCACCAACATCGCCTTGTCTACCTGAACGACCACGAAGTTGGTTATCAATTCTACGGCTTTCATGTTTTTCAGTCCCTAATACGAAAAGACCACCTAAATTTTCAACATTTTCACCTAATTGAATATCTGTACCACGACCGGCCATATTTGTCGCGACAGTAATTTGTCCATGTTGGCCTGCTTGAGAAATTAAATAAATTTCTTGTTCAACACTTTTCGCGTTTAAAAGATTGTACTTTAAATTTAGCTCATCCAAATATTGACAAACCTTTTCTGATTGTAAAATAGATGTTGTTCCAACAAGTACAGGTTGTCCCGTTTCATTGCGCTTTGCGACTTCTTTTGCAACAGCTTTATATTTTTGATCGACTGTTTCATAGACGAAATCAGGTTGGTCAATTCGAGCAATCGGTCTGTTTGTCGGGATTTGAACGACATCCATGCCATAAACTTCACGGAATTCTTTTTCTTGTGTTTTCGCAGTTCCTGTCATTCCACAAAGAACGGGATACATACGGAAATAGTTTTGAATCGTAATTTGCGCTTGGGCTTTATTTTCTTCAGTGATTGTTACATGTTCTTTTGCTTCAATCGCTTGATGAAGCCCGTCTGATAAAGTACGACCTTCCATAATACGCCCTGTAAATAAATCGACTAACTCGATTTTATCTTCTTTAACGATGTAATCGACATCTTTTTGGAAAATAACACGCGCACGCACAGATTGAATGACGTAATGATATAGTGTTTGATGTTCTAAATCATAAAGATTATCAATACCAAAAGCACTTTCAACTTGTTCTATTCCTACATCTGTTAAAGAAGTTGCTTTTGTTTCATCGTCGAATTCGAAATCGACGCCTTTTTTAAAACGTTTCGCTAGGCGCGCAGCAATTTGATGTAAGTCGGCATCAGCTTGCATTTTCCCCGCGATAATTAAAGGTGTTTTCGCTTCATCGACAAGGACACTGTCTACTTCATCGATAATGGCAAAATGGTATGGACGTTGAACTCTTTCGGCTGGTGTTTGTACCATATTATCTCGTAAATAGTCAAAACCAAATTCAGTCCCAACTCCGTACGTAATATCTGCTAAATAAGCTTCTTTTTTCTCATCAGGCTGCATCATTGGAATATTTAAGCCGACAGTTAAACCGAGAAAACGGTGAATTTGTCCGATTTGTTCAAAGTCACGCTTAGCTAAATAATCGTTTACAGTTATGACATGTACACCTTTTCCTTCAAGTGCGCGGACGTAGGAAGGCATAGCTGCTACAAGTGTTTTACCTTCACCAGTGGGCATTTCAGCAATATTCCCTTCAGTGAGCACAAGGCCACCGATGAGTTGAACATCATACGGACGCATTGATAAAACTCTTCGAGATGCTTCTCGCACAACGGCAAATGCTTCAGGTGTAATGTCAGCAATGGTTTCATTGTTTTGCAGGCGTTCTTTAAAATCTACTGTCATCGCTTGCAGTTCTTCATCAGAAAAAGCTTCATATTTACTTTCTAATTTATTTATTTGATTAACAATTTTGCGGTATTTTTTTAATTGACGTTCGCTTGTTTTGCTCGAACGTTTGAAAAATGATAACATACTAAACGCTCCTTTATTTACCTCGTCTAAAGAGGTTACTTTTCTATTTTAGCAAAAAGGTTGAAGAATAACTACTATTGACTTGTGATATATATGATATTGTCTGTTTTAAAAAAACTTACGAGTGAATTTATAGATCTTTTTGCGAGAAAGATGTTTTATTTTGGGTGGCATGTTATAATACTGTTGGTTTACTAAAAAAAGATTTTAGGGAGGCAGGGCATGTTAATTTTAGCAATTGTTGCTGCATTTGTGGCATCGCTCATACTCACTCCGCTTGTCCGAAAGTTTGCTTTCCGTATAGGGGCAGTTGATCAACCGAATTATAGAAAAGTACATACTGCAGCGATGCCACGTATTGGTGGGCTTGCGATATTTGGTGCTTTCTTAGTAGGTTATTTTATTCTTCGTCCTGAAGACAGTCATGCAGCAGGAATTTTAGTTGGTGCATTCCTCATTATTTTGACAGGATTTCTAGATGATATGCTTGAAATTACTGCGAAAGCGAAAGTTTTGGGGCAATTAGCTGCATCGATTGCCGTAATTACTTTAGGCGGCTTACAAATTGAGTTTATAAACTTGCCTTTTATTGGGCAATTAGAATTTGGGTTTTTAAGTATCCCGATTACGATCCTTTGGATTATTGGAATTACAAATGCCATTAACTTAATCGATGGCCTTGACGGACTTGCTGCTGGCGTTTCTACAATTGCGTTGATATCACTTGCGATTATGGCAGGTTTAATGGATAATCCATTTGTTATTGCAACAGCTGCAATTTTAGCGGCGAGCTCATTTGGTTTTTTATTCTTCAACTTTAATCCTGCAAAGATTTTTATGGGAGATACAGGTTCACTATTTTTAGGGTATATGATTTCAGCGCTTGCGTTATTAGGCTTTAAAAACGTAGCAGTCGTTTCGTTAATCATTCCAATTATTATTTTAGGTGTTCCAATTTCAGATACATTCTTTGCGATCGTTCGTCGAATTCGAATGAAACAAAAAATCTCAGCACCAGATAAATCCCATTTACATCATTGTTTATTGAGAAGTGGTTTTTCACATAGACAAACAGTGTTAATTATTTATGGGATTGCAGCATTATTCGGTATGGCGGCAATTTTATTGTCACAAGCAACGGTTTGGGGATCAGTAATTTTAATTATTGTCATCTTATTAGCCATTGAAGTACTTGTAGAATTAATTGGATTAGCCGGCGCTAACTACCGACCACTACTCAATCTTGTTCGAATGATTGGTAGGTAATTTAATAAAGAATGAGGCGTCCCACAAGTCGAAAATAAACGACTTGTGGGACGCCTTTTATTTTTACATACGCGGAAATGATGAATTATTTTGCTTGTTGGGTTTCGTGCCGGTAAGGAAAGCGCAGACAGCAGCACAATAAACAAATTAAACGCACGCACAAAAGGGAGGCGTCCAATAGCCAAGCTATTGGACTGCCTCCCCTTATTCTTCTGTCGTAAGCTCCCCACGGTTTGTTGTTTCAAAACTTCCCTCGGAACGTGTTTTATCCGTTAAAGTTGTTGTATATGGTGAAATCCCAAGATGTGTTTTCAATTCATATTTTAATTCTTCTAAAGCATCTTCATCGACAATCCAATAATAAGGTCCTTTGGATTGATCATCTTTTCCTTCGAGTGTAAGTGTCGAAATTTCAGGTAATCCACCTTTTACATACTCTAAAAAGGATTTCATTTCATTATATTTCATATCTGTTTTCATATTGTCACCAATCGCGTCAATGACATCACCATATTTGGTAATGGCTTTTACAGAAAAGGCTTCTTTCGCAATGGCTTCTAAAATCATTTGTTGACGTTTACCACGTTCGACATCACTGTCAAGTTTACGCGTTCTTGCAAGAGCCAATGCATGACGTCCATCTAAATGCTGTTGTCCTTTTTTAAGTTGAACTGTTCTTTGATCATTTTCATCTAGTTCTACATGATCATAAGGGACTTCGACATCAATTCCGCCAACTGCATCAACGACATCAATGAAAGCATTGAAGTTCATTTTAACGTAATAATCAATTGGAATTTCTAAAAGGTTTTCTACAGTATCAATCGTTCCTTTTGTGCCACCAAATGCATGCGCATGATTAATTTTGTCTTTACGTTCGCGATTCGGATCATACACATAAGAGTCACGTGGAATACTTAATAGTTTTACTGTTTTCTTCTTATTGTTTAATGTTGCGACAAGCAAAGCATCAGAGCGAGAATTTCCATTTTCTTTTCTTAAATCACTTTCGTCAACACCGATAAATAAAATAGACACATTGTCTTGTAGCGGTTCGACAGCAGTATCACGTAAGTCGGATTTTGTTCTATCATGCAATTCTTCATAAGCTCGATCAGCCGCATCATTTGTCTTTTTTTGCAAATAAACGCCGTAACCTACGACGCTCAAAAATAGCGCAAGTGCAGTGAGAAGCATGAATTTCAACACTGTCCGCTTTCCAGAACGTTTTTTGGTCATACGTTTATATTCTGTTCTTTTCATTTTTAACTTCCTCCGAATTTAGTATACAAAGCAAAATCATCGTTAGAGTAGGAAAAAAGAAAAACTCTAATGTAAAAAAATGACTTTTTATTAAATAAAAAGCGATTTGAATTTGTAAAGATAAGATAACTTGACTAAGTATACTACTTTCTTAATAAGTTGTAAAATGAATTAAATCTCAAATTCAAGGAATTCCTTGCCAGAAGAACTAATTTTACTTTGCCCATTCGTGATTTCTGTTACCCAATTTGTGAAGTTTTCGACTTCAGAAACAGGCACATGAATGTAAATTTCGACATCTTCTGCATAAACAATTTCTTTTAAAGGATAAGGAGATTGGCGAATTTCATTTTCAACTTTGCCGAGCCATGTATAGTCAATTGCAATTTTCATCAAATCATGCAGTCTACGCTCTACAACGCCAGTAGCTGTGATTCCTTCAGAAGTCGCCCGCCCATATGCACGGATTAATCCACCACTTCCAAGTTTAATCCCGCCAAAATAACGAGTCACAACAACCGTTGTATCTTTAAGATTTTGCTTTTTAAGTACTTCAAGCATAGGAACGCCCGCAGTTCCGGAAGGTTCCCCGTCATCATTTGCTTTTTGGATTTCATCATGCGCTCCAATCATATAGGCAGAACAATTATGTGTCGCATTATGATGAATCTTTTTGATTTCATTAATAAAATCAATTGCTTCTTCCTCTGTCTCAGTTCTTTTGACATAGGTTAAAAACCTAGACTTTTGAATAATATATTCACTCTCACCATAAGAGCGAACTGTTTGATAATCTCCACGCATTCATAACGCCTCCACGACTTGTAATACAATTTTAATATCCATTTCCTTATCTAATGATATAATATAAAGGGTAGCTGTTAAACTCATAAAGCCTGCAACTTTAAAGTTTATCTGAATTCAGGAGTAATCTCTTATGTCTTTGCACATTGGAGTTTGTACAAGCAATTCTAAGTTCATTGGTAGTCAAAGTACCTGTTGAACTCAGATAAGACATCAAATGAAAAAAGATATTGAAGCGTAATTGATAGTAATATCTTTATGCAGTGGAGTGAATAAGTTGAGAAATGAACAAATAGATTTAAAAACTTTGGATACGATTTTTAATAATATGGTTCGTGCGATGGGCCAGTCAAAAGATGATATATATATTATTAGCGAACAGAGCAGAGTGAATTATGAACAAATGAAGGCAGAATTAGAACAAGTAAAACGTGAAATTGCAATCTTAATTAAGAATAACGATTTACTTGAAGAGCAGAGTCGAAAGTCACGTTCTCATCTTGCTACTGTTTCGCGGGACTTTAAGAGGTATACTGAGATAGAGGTAAGAGAGGCCTATGAAGGTGCGAATGATTTACGACTCGAATTATCAATGAATGAAATGAAAGAAAAACAATTGCGAGCGAGAAGAGATGATTTAGAACGTCGACTCGCTGGCTTATTGGATACAATCGAGCGTGCGGATCAATTAGTAGGCCAAGTATCTTCCGTCATTAATTACTTAACATCGGATTTGAAAAATGTCGGTGAAGCATTGGAAGATGCCAAACATAAGCAAAATTTTGCGATTCGAATTATTGAAGCACAGGAAGAAGAAAGAAAAAGATTATCTCGTGACATTCATGACGGACCCGCTCAAATGTTAGCCAATGTATTATTGCGTGCAGGATTAATCGAAAAGATTTTCAATCAAGAAGGAAAAGATTTCGCAATAAAAGAATTGCAACATTTAAGAGAGAGTGTTCGTTCTACATTAATAGAAGTGAGACGCGTCATTTTTGATCTTCGTCCAATGGACCTCGATGATTTAGGCGTCGTTCCTGCTTTAAAGAAATATTTATCGATTGTGAATGAGTATGAAGAAGATGTTACTGTTGAATTTCATAGTTTTGGAAAAGAAGAACGATTTCAACAAAACATTGAAGTTGCGGTCTTTAGACTTGTTCAAGAAGCGGTGATGAATGCTTTAAAGCATGGAAAACCAAATAGTATTTCAGTGAAAATTGAATGGCTTCGTGATACATTAAATGTAATCGTAAAAGACGATGGCATTGGATTCGATGTGAATGAAGTAAAAGAAAAATCTTTTGGTTTAATCGGTATGCGAGAACGTATTGATTTACTGAAAGGAAATATGAAAATAAATTCGATAAAAGGTAAAGGGACAATGATTTTATTTCAATTACCATTGAAAATAGAAGCATAAGTCCAGTAGGAGGAAAAGAATATGCCAACAACAAAAATTGTCATTATTGATGACCATCAATTATTTAGAGAAGGTGTCAAACGTATATTAGATTTCGAAGATTCATTTGAAGTAATTGCAGAAGGAGATGACGGTGCAGAAGTTATTGAACTTTATGAGAAGCATCGTCCAGATGTTGTTTTAATGGATATTAATATGCCAAGAATGAATGGCGTAGAAGCAACAGATGCATTGCTGAAAAAATACCCAGAAGCAAAAGTCATTATTTTGTCCATTCATGATGATGGTTCTTACGTGACACATGCTTTAAAGACAGGCGCGCTTGGCTATATGCTGAAAGAAATGGATGCGGATGAAATTGTAGAAGCGATCAAAGTTGTTTCTGTAGGCGGATCTTATTTACACCCAAAAGTAACGCATAATCTTGTCGAAGAATTTAGACGTTTAAGCGAACGCGAACATAAAGGCGCATTCCAACAAAGTGATATTCGCCGTCCATATCATTTATTAACAAAACGTGAAAGTGAAGTTTTACAATTGTTAACGGATGGACAAAGTAACAGAACGATTGGCGAAACATTATTTATTTCTGAGAAAACAGTTAAAAACCATGTATCTAGTATTTTGCAAAAAATGGCTGTTAATGACCGTACACAAGCAGTTGTAACAGCGATTAAAAATGGCTGGGTAGAAGTTAAATAAGTGAAGCTGCCCCAAAAAGTCGAAGTGCAGACTTTTTGGGGCGCTTCCTGTTTGTGGGTTTCGTTGAGGTTGTTTTGTTGTGCTCTTTTTGGGAGTTTTTGGCGGTTTTTTTGCATGATTATGCTGTTTTGGGCGATGATGTTGTTTGTGTCATGGAATAATGTTCGGTTAGGTTTAGATATTTAGGTTTTAGGAGGAATTATTGAAGTGAAGAGATTACGATGGTTGTTATTGTTAGTAGTTGTGTTAGTGTTAGCTGCTTGTAGTGATAAAGTGGAAGAGCAAGATACGCCTGAACAAGGGGAAGAAGTAGGTTTCAGTTTAACTGGAGATTCTATTGAGGAAGCTGAAAACATTCCTGAAGATGAAAAGAAAGCAATTTTAGAAGCATTTAATGTATATATTACCTCTTTTAATGAGAAAAATTTGGATGCGTATATGGACATGATTTCAGATCATAGCGAGAGTTTTGATAAAGAAGAAGAACTTGAGTATATTGAAACATTTTTTGCAGATTATGATTTAGTACGCGATCCGACTGATATAACAATCGTAAAATATCAAGAAGATGAAGCACAAGTATTTTCCACTTTAGGTCATAAATTAAAACAACTTTCTAGCGGACTAGAGAAAGAAGAAAGCGCAAGACAAGTCACGGTCTTTACGAAAGAAGAAGGCAATTGGAAAGTGAAGTCAGTCCACTCAATTGGCGAAAATCCGACTGCACAATGAGTGTTTGATGGTTCATTTATATTGAAATGAAAAAGGGAGATGTTTAGAAAGTCCGAGCTTGGACATTCTAAACACCTCTCTTTTTACTATTTAAAATTATGCAAGGAATGAGGCCAAAGATTATTAAACTGATTATATTTTTCTTGATAATCCCGCTGCAATAAATAAGCCAAAGCAATTTGCCTTTGAACGGTCATTTCAGAAGACTCGAGTTTAACTTTATATTGGTTTGTTAAGTGAATGATTGTATTTCCTTGTTTATCAGTGCTGAAATTTGTAATCGCGTGTAAAGCAATCCAAATATTTTGGTCGGATGAAGAAGCTAAGGTAGGAATCATAATGATTGGAAATGAATGATCATAAGCAACAACAATCGGGATCTTTTGTCGATTATTTAAGATTTTTTTCGCATTTTTGGTGGCTACTTCAAATGATGAGCCATAATATCGACAAGATGCGCGAATGAGATGCATCACTTTTCTAGGATGAACAAATTGTTTATCCCGCTCAATAATGAGTGTTTGTAGAAAGTTTTCTTTACGAACAGTTTGTAAAATAAGTGTGTTTGTAGAAATTACATAAGATGCTTCAGGTTGATCGATCTTCATGAAATACTCACCCCTTATTTTATTGTTAATATATTTATTATAGTAGATAAAAGTAATAATGCAATACGAAAGATTGATTAATCGGAATTAAAAGTAATTTTACTTCAGATAAAAATATGAAGGTATCTTAGGAAAGACGTATTACTATAAAATGGGATATGGGTGGAGCATGTTTAGCGGTATAGAAAATGAAAAAAGCACATAAAAATAGAAGGCGTCCAATAGCAAAGCTATTGGACAGCCTCCTACTAACTAATTAGTTAAATTGAATCGCAGCTGCACCTAATGCTTTTGCAGCAGTGAGCATCGCGTTTTCATCGATGTCGAATTTCGGATGGTGATGCGGGAAATCATTTTCTGGTTTTGCACCTGTAAAGAAGAATGTGCCAGGGATTTGCTCTAAATAATAAGAGAAATCTTCTCCGCCCATATGTGGTGCTGTTTCAAGTACATTTTCCTCGCCTAAAATATCTTCTGCAATCTCTTTTAAATAAAGCGTTTCTTTTTCATGATTGACGACAGCTGGATAACCGCGTTTGTATTCAATATGGATTGTACAATTATTTGCGAGTGCTGTTCCTTCAACAACACGGCGAATTTCATCTTCCATTAAATCACGAATATCAGGTGTGAATGTTCGCACCGTTCCACGAAGTTGAGCTGTGTCAGCAATGACGTTAAATGCGTTTTCTGCGACAAATGAACCAACAGAAAGCACAGCAGATTGTACAGGATCTACTCGGCGTGCGACGATTTGCTGTAAATTTGTCACAAGTTGTGAACCGATCACAATCGCATCTTTCGTCTGATGTGGATTGGCACCATGTCCGCCCGCTCCTTGTACAGTAATTTCAAACATATCTGCCGCGGCCATTGTAGGACCAACTAAATATTCAATCGTTCCTGCTGCTGTTTGCGACCAAAGATGTGTCCCGAAAATCACGTCAACACCGTCAAGACAACCATCTTCAATCATTGAAATTGCACCACCTGGCGCGAGTTCTTCCGCATGCTGATGGATGAAAACAAATTCTCCAGAAAGATCTTCGTGTAATTCATGGATAGCCTTAGCAAGTTGAAGCAAAGTAGCCGTATGTGCATCATGTCCACAAGCATGCATAACACCAGGAACAGTCGATTTATAAGGTACATCTTTTTCATCTTGAATTGGCAGTGCATCGAAATCCGCGCGTAGTGCAATGGTTTTTCCTGGTTTACCACCTTTGACACGCGCAACGACACCGTTACCGCCAACATTCGCTTGTACGTCAATCCCTAAATCATTATAAAAATCAACGATATACTGCGCTGTTTTCTCTTCTTTGAAAGAGAGTTCAGGATTCATATGAAGATGTCTTCGAATAATGACCATATCTTCATAGGCGTTTTCTAGTTTTTCAAATAATTGATCTTTCATAAATAGACTCCTCCTTGAAAATGAATAGCAAAGTTTAGTTATTCTTTATTCTAGCAATCAAAAAATAGACATTCAAGGTAAGAAAAAAGAAGTCGCCTCAAAAATGCATTTGAGACGCTTCTCTAATTTGTCATTAATCATCTTTTTTTGCTTTATAAGTCGTCACATAAGGTGCACTTGAAAACATATGTGGCTTTCTTTCAAGACCTGTACCTGTTTCATTTGTGGAGAGGAGTTGCTGGTAAGAAAGGGATTCTTGCCATAGGTCAAAGAATATTTTTTTCGACCATTGGGTTAAAATAATATACGTATTGGAACCGAGTGGACGAAGTAATCGATAAGCAAGAAAACCAGATTCTTTTTCGATTGGATCGATATGGCTTAATAACCAATGTTCAAAAATTGGACGCCCTTCGTCTGTCACTGACACATTATTTAAAGCAAAGAATCCTTCTTCTTCAAAATGACCAGCTGAGCCAATCACATCGTATTTCATGGGTGTTTGAAAAAGTGAAGGTTCAGTTGTTTCATGAATTAAAAGTGAATTTCCTTTGCCATGCATTGCAATCATTTGTTCATTTTTATATTTCTTACGTAATGAATCCATAAAATCCATCGTGCCAGAGGTAATATAAATATGCAATTGAATGACCCCCTTATCATTTTTAGTACAGCATGCATCTAATCTCGATTGTATCGGAAGAGAAGCGATTATAATTAATATAACAGTCCTCTCTAATATTTTCCCTTAATTCGAAATTTAAAACTAAACTGGATCATTTTATGAAAAAAAGTGGGCGGATGACTTTTTGGAAGTTTTTTAACGAGGTAAATAAAAAAGGCAGCTACAGGACAAGTTGTTCTTTTCCGTAGCTGCTAATTAAGATTATAAAATATTACATGCATCGCATTTATTTCCATAACATTCATGTTGTTCAACAATTTCCTCTCCACAAGTCACACATTTTTTTGCCGGCAATTTTTTGAAAAACTCAATGATGTTTTCAAGCATTATACATTCCTCCTCGCTTTTCATTATGATTAAAACTTAATGGCGGTTGCATTCATCGCAAGTATTCGTATAGCAGTCATGTTGCTCAATCATTTCATTTCCGCAAGATTTGCACATTTTAGCAGGTAAGTTTTTGAAAAACTCAATCACGTTCACTAACATATTTCTCATCTCCTTTGGTCTTCTGTACTAGTACTGTTTGGTATATCCACATTGTATTATAATACACAATCAAATGTCAACACTTTTTTAAAGTTTTCAGATAAAATAAGAATGAATTCATTTTGAAAGGAAGTCATACATATGTATTTTATTGATAACAAAGGGATTACAGACCCGCAAATTAACCTTGCGATTGAGGAATATGTGTTAAGAAATATGGATGTTGAAGAGGATTCATTTTTACTGTTTTATATTAACGAACCGTCGATTATTATCGGTAAAAATCAAAACACAATTGAAGAGATTGATACGGATTTTGTAGAGAAAAATGGCATTAAAGTCGTGCGTCGTTTATCGGGTGGTGGCGCTGTTTATCATGATTTAGGGAATTTGAATTATAGTTTTATTACGAAAGATGACGGGGAATCATTCCGTAACTTTAAGAAGTTTACACAGCCTGTTGTGGAAGCACTTGGGAAACTAGGTGTCAAAGCAGAATTAATCGGCCGCAATGATTTACTTGTAGATGGACGAAAAATTTCTGGTAACGCACAGTTTGCAACAGGAGGACGTATGTTTAGTCACGGAACATTAATGTTTGATACAGAAATTGATACAGTTGTATCTGCGTTAAAAGTTCGTAAAGATAAAATTGAATCGAAAGGCATTAAGTCAATCCGCAGTCGTGTCGCAAATATTTCGGAGTTTTTAGAAGAACCAATGTCGATCGAAACATTGCGCCTTGAAATTTTAAAATCAATTTTTGATGGGGAAGAAAATATTAAATATAAAGAGTTAACAGAAGAGGATTGGAAAAACATTCATGAATTATCAGCAGAACGTTACGCGAACTGGAACTGGAATTACGGAAAATCACCAAAATTCAATATGCAACATTCCCACCGTTTCCCAGTAGGCAGTATCGATGT
Organism: uncultured Sporosarcina sp.; assembly: GCA_947644645.1. GTDB lineage: Bacteria > Bacillota > Bacilli > Bacillales_A > Planococcaceae > Sporosarcina. Next base: position 15,903 of record CANSAF010000002.1, read on the forward strand.
AAGATTGCAAGTGAATAAAGGTGTTATTGAAGACGTCGCGATTTTTGGTGATTTCTTCGGAATCGGCGAAATTGAAAAAGTTCAAGCAGCACTACGCGGTGTTTCTTATAGTAAGCAAGCAATCGAAGAAGCACTGGCAGGCATTGATGTTCCAAGGTTTTTAGGTGGGATTACAACAGAAGAGTTTGTTCGGTTGATTTATTAAAAGGGAGGCTGGGTAGAAAAGTCGGGAGTGCATGACTTTTCTACTCGGCTTTTTTTTGTGTGTTGATTTTATGTGTTTGTAGAGGGGTACTTCGGGGAGTTCGGTATGAACTTTGGTGAGTTTATTGTGCTTTAGGTAATTCCGCTTGAACTTTAGACAATTCATTATGAACCTTGGTGAATTCGGGCTTAACCTTAGGTAATTAATTGAACTTTAGGTAATTAAGCTCGAACTTTAGGCAATTGGTTATGAACCTTGGTGAATTAAAACATAACTTAAGTTAAATCTTTGAACTTCATGCTTAAACTTAGGTGAATTAGTCATCTCGCAGTGCCTGTCACTACCACAATTCGCGGAGGGACGCGAATGGATGTCAGTGACAGGTACTGGTGCGGCTTTCTCCCTTTTTTCTACGCGTTGCGTCAAAGTGAACCTGCCCAGTAACGCGCAAAAAGCTAAAAATCGCATCTCTTCCACGCACCCAACACCGCGAAACGTACCTAAAAGCCCGCACTTGGCTTTTAGATACAGTTTTCCGTTATACTAGACGTATCGTTGAAACAGGAGGTACCTCATGGAGAAGCATCGGATTTTTATTGTGGAAGATGATCGGAAGATTGCGGAATTGCTTGCAGATACGCTTCGGAAATATCAGTATGACGTTGCGATTGTTGATGATTTTGATCGTGTGACGGAAGAAGTATTACAATTCCAGCCACATTTAATTTTACTAGATATTAACTTACCAGCTTATGATGGGTATTACTGGTGTCGCCAGTTAAGAATGCATACGACTTGTCCAATTATCTTTATTTCAGCGCGTTCAGGAGATATGGATCAAGTATTTGCTTTGGAAAATGGTGGGGATGATTTTATTACGAAGCCATTCCATTATGAAATTGTATTAGCGAAAATTAGAAGTCATTTACGTCGTTCATTTGGTGAATATGCAGCGGTTCAAGCGGAACGAACGATAAAAGTGGGTGTGCTTCATTTATATATTGAGCGAATGGAACTGCATCTGCGTGATGAAATCATTCCGCTTCAAAAAAAGGAAGCTGTTATTTTAGAATTATTGATGGAAGCATCACCTAAAGTTGTGTCCAGAAATCAGTTATTAGAACAATTATGGGATGATGAATCATTTGTAGATGAAAACACATTGAATGTAAATATGACAAGAGTTCGGAAAAAGCTTGCAGATTATGATGTTTTATCGTCAATTGAAACGGTGCGTGGGGCTGGGTATCGGTTTATTTTGGATGCGAAAGAATCATGAAAATCCTAAAACTCTATTTTAGAGACCATTTATCTTTATTGATTTTTCAAGCTTTTTTGATCTTATTTTTATTTTTACTTTTTTGGTTGGATGGATTTAGGATATATACGACCTTTATTTATGCACTTTTCATGACAGTCCTTTTTACATTTATTTTTTTAATTGGCAAATTAATTATGCGTCGTGCTTATTATATGGCGATTGTTAAAACGCCAACGCGAATGGAAGATGCGCTTATTCGCCATGTGCATGGGACGGAGCATACTTATGCGACACGTTATATGAGAGGATTATATAAAGTTTATCAAGACGAGGCGCAGACGCTTTATTCTTCTCAAAGTCGTCAAATTGAGTTTATGAATCATTGGGTACATCAGATGAAAACACCGATTTCTGTCATTAATTTATTGCTTCAAGAAGAAAAATATGATCGTGAAAGTATTACGGAAGAACTTGAGCGTTTACAAGCGGGACTCGATACTGTCCTTTTGAATGCCAGTTTGGAAACATTCGAACGCGATATGACGATTGAAAAATTGAATTTGAAACAACTTGTCAAAGAGACGATTACCGCACATAAACGTTTATTAATTTCCAATCAAATCTTTCCAGTATTGGAAGTCGATGAAGATATTATTGTTGCGAGTGATCGGAAATGGTTGAAAATTGTGATTGGACAATTTATTACAAATGCGGTGAAATATACGTTTGAAGAAGGAAAGCGTATTTATGTGACGGGGAAATTGACGAAGGAAGGCGTTACGTTAGCGATTCGTGATGAAGGAATTGGAATTCCAGCATCTGATTTAAATCGGATTCGGAATGCTTTTTTCACAGGAGAAAACGGTCGTTTAACGGGAGAGTCGACAGGAATGGGGCTTTATATTGCCTCTGATGTTTGCGAAAAATTAGGTCATGAATTAATCATTGAATCAACACCGGCTGTAGGGACAACGGTGACACTTTTATTTGGGAATAAAGGAGGCGAAACTGTTGAAACAGATCGTCAAGCTGACGGAAATTACGAAGATTTATGAAAGTAAAGTGATGAAACGTGCATTGAATCGACTCAGTTTTAATGCCGAAGAAGGTGAGTTTATCGCCATTATGGGACCATCTGGTAGTGGGAAGACGACTTTATTGAATATGATTTCAACAGTAGATATGCCGACTTATGGTGAAATTTTAATAGATGGCATTGAACCGGCGAAGTTATCGAAAAATGAGTTGGCTTTATTTCGCCGACGTCATTTAGGTTTTGTGTTTCAGGAAATCAATTTGCTGAATATGTTAACAGTCGAAGAAAATATTGTTTTGCCACTCACTTTAGATGGGATGAGTGTTGAAGAAATGGAAAAGCGTGTTGCAGAGTTAATTTGTAAATTGGAATTAAAAGAGCTTTTAAATAAACTTCCAGACGAATTATCAGGGGGGCAAGCACAAAGAACAGCAATTGGTCGGGCGCTTATTCATCGACCAAAACTCATTTTAGCGGATGAACCAACTGGAAACTTAGACTCTAAATCGGCAAAAGATGTGCTGGAATTATTGACAGAAGTCAATGAGAACGAAAAAACGACGATTGTTATGGTAACACATGATCCGATTGCGGCGAGTTATTGTGATCGGGTGTTATTTATTAAAGATGGTGAGTTTTTCAATGAAATTTATAAAGATGAACGAAGACAGACGTTTTATCAACGAATTTTAAATGTCTTGTCATTATTAGGAGGGCATCATGACGTTTCGACAGTTCGCTTATCGTAATGTCGTCCGCAATCGACGAATATACGCGGCTTTTTTCATGGCAAGCGTTTTTTCAGTGATGGTGTTTTTCTTATATTCTATGCTGTTATTTCACCCCGCAATTGAAGATCGTTTTGTTCAAGAATTTGCGGTTTTGGGTATGGGAATTGCTGAACTGATTTTATATGTTTTTACCGTCTTTTTTCTATTTTATTCGATGCGGGCATTTCTTCAAGCACGTTCGAAAGAATTCGGAGTTTTACTTCATCTTGGCATGGAAAAACGCCAGTTAAATCGTTTAATCTTTATGGAAACGATGTTGATTGGTGTTGGATCCATTGGGATGGGAACAGGGCTTGGCTTTGTCTTTTCGAAATTCTTTTTTATGATTGTCCGTGAAATTGTGATGTTGCCTACTTTACCTCTCTATTTGTCATGGCAACCATTTGCGTTGACGATTGGGGCATTTTTAAGTTTATTTATTTTAATTTCTTTTATTGCACCAGTATTTATTAAAACGGGCAAAGTGATCGATTTAATTCGTGGGGAAAATGAAGAAACATATGAGTACCCAGTGTCTAGAGTACGTGGGTATTTAGGTGTTTTACTGCTCGTGATTTCTTATGCACTTGCAACATTAACATCAAATGAGCTGGTCATTCGTTTATTTATTTTATTGCCGCCACTTGCTACGCTAGGCACTTATTATTTTTTCACAGATACTGTACCTTTATTTATGCAAAAATTAAAGTTGAGTCGGAAAGTTTATTGGAAAAATTATCGCTTATTATCCATTTCGTTTGGGATGATTCGATTAAGAGAAAATGCGCGTATGTTTTTTATCGTGACCATTGTGTCAACGATTGCGTTTATGTCGGTCGGGACGCTCGCTTCTTTAACTTCTTTCGCGTCACAATACCGGGAGATGAATCCACTCGGGCTTGTGTATATTAGTACGTTACAAAACGAACAAGAAGACAAACATATTGCACAGCTTGAAGAGGAATTGAAAGAAGAAGGTTTAGCGTATTCTTTAACGAAACTTCAAATTATTACGCAGCATTCGTCCTTTTCAGAAAGTGCAGTTTCCATTTTAAATCATAAAGATGTCAATCAATTGGCAGGTGAATTAGGGTATCCGCCCATTCATTTAGAAAAAGGGGAGGCGTTATTTTTACCGCCAACAAATTCTTCTTATCAAAATTTAAATGAACGAATCGTCATTACTAAATTGAAGGAAAGTGATGTCGATCTTAAAATAGACGGTGCCTATCCTTATCATCTTTTCCCGTCTTATTCTGTCGGACGAAATGTTATCATATTAAATTCACTCGATTATCGACAAGTACAATTAAATTTAATGGGGAAAGAAACGTCAGCATTGAATTATTATGCGTTTCATGTACCCCAGTGGCAAAAGACGAAAGAGATTGGTTTATCGATTCACGATACTGTAGCGGAAACTTTTCTAATCGAATCATCGGGAAATTTAGAGTATGCTTTTGATAATCCAGGCTTGAGCTATTCGATTATTCGTATGACATTTTCTTTATTATTATTTATTGGTTTATTGCTTGCGGGCGTCTTTTTCTTAGCAACGGGTAGTTTTATTTATTTCCAATTATATACAACACTCGAGCAAGACCGAAAAAGATTCGAAACGCTTCGTAGACTTGGGCTGACAGAGTTAGAATTAAAAAAGATTATCAATCGTCAATTAATTCCACAATTTTTCTTCCCGTGGGGTGTTGCGTTATTACATAGTTCTTTTGCGTTTTTATCGCTACAAGTCATTTGGGACGCACTGGCGGAAATCTCCATCGTGAAAGAATTATCTATTGTTTTAATCGGGTTTACAATTTTACAATTAATGTATTTTCATTTAATTCGTTGGCGTTATTTAGTGCATATAAGAGGGACTGTCCAAAAAGTTTAAGATGTACTTTTTGGATGGTCTTTTTTTACGCAATGAAGAGATATTAAAAAAGTTTTTCTTTATATTATTTTAATATACATATAAATGCTCACATTGGAAGGAAGTCTATGGATAAAAGATTGTAAAAAAACAATTGTTATAGGTTGTATATTCAGAACATTTCTTATATAATGTTTAAGGGAGAGAATGAACAGTCATTCATTCTAAAAGGGAAGGGGAGGTCATGATGAATTTAGTTTCAACAGTACGTGAAACAGCATTAAAACAACCTGAAAAAATAGCCTATCATTTTATGGGGAAAGATACGTCTTATGCAGAATTCGATGCAACGGTTTCGAGACTCGCTTCAGCTTTAGAAGATTTAGGTGTCGAAAAAGGGGATCATGTCGCGTTTTTACTCGGCAATACACCACATTTCCTATTATCGCTTTATGCGACAATGAGACTTGGGGCAACAGCCATTCCAATTAATCCGATTTATACGCCAGATGAAATTTCGTACATTATACATAATAGTGATGCGAAAGCGGTTATTGCGATTGGACAATTATTGCCGCTTGTTGAAAAAGCTGCTTCTGCATTTACATCGGTTGAACATTATATTGTTTGTGAAACAGAACAAGATACGGCTGAGAAAGTACTGGAATTACCAGAGCAATTAAAAAGTAAAGTGCGTTTATTTAGCGAATTGGTCATGGGAAGTACGGGCGCATTAACGCCTGTTGAAGTCGAAGAAGATGATACAGCGATTATTTTATATACGTCTGGGACGACAGGAAGTCCAAAAGGCGCGATGTTAACACATAAAAATTTATATTCGAACGCAAAAGATGTTGCGGATTATTTAGGTTTCCAAGCAGGAGATCGTGTCGTTGCGACATTACCTGTTTTTCACGTATTTGCGTTAACAGTTGTCGTGAACGCACCGCTTGTTAGAGGCGCTGAGATTTTACTCGTTCCACGTTTTAGTCCGGGGGATGTATTCAATTTGATTCGCGAGAAAAAAGCAACTGTTTTTGCGGGTGTTCCAACGATGTATAATTTCTTATACCAATATCCAGAAGGAAAAAAGGAAGATTTTGCGTCAGTACGTCTTGCGATTTCAGGCGGTTCATCATTGCCAGTTGCGCTGCTTCATAATTTTGAAGAGAAATTTGATGTGCGCGTTTCAGAAGGCTACGGCTTATCAGAAGCTTCGCCGGTAACTTGTTTTAATCCGATTGAGCGCGACCGAATTCCGGGATCGATTGGTACGAGCATTGTCAATGTGGAAAATAAAGTTGTCAATGAATTAGGAGAAGAAGTTCCTGACGGAGAAGTCGGTGAATTAATCGTTCGTGGTCCGAATGTAATGAAGGGTTATTATAAAATGCCTGAAGAAACAGCTGTTGCTTTGCGTGATGGTTGGTTATATACAGGAGATTTAGCACGACGAGATGAAAGCGGTTACTTTTATATTGTAGACCGGAAAAAAGATTTGGTTATTGTTGGAGGCTATAATGTTTATCCGCGAGAAGTAGAAGAAGTATTATTTGAACATAAAGATATTGTAGAAGCCGCAGTTATCGGTGTGCCAGATCTTGATTTCGGGGAAGCTGTTCATGCGTTCGTCGTTTTAAAAGATGGCGTGGAAGAAGATCGAGAGGCATTGATTGACTATTGCGCTAGAAAACTAGCAAAATATAAAGTTCCGAAACAAATTGAGTTTTTGGAAGAGTTACCGAAAAATACGACAGGAAAAATTTTACGTCGTTCGTTGAGCAATCACGTAACAGCTGTATCTAAAAGCTAAGTTTGTGCTTGTAGGTACGCTTTTCTGTGTTGGGTGTGGAGTGGAAGTGATTCTTGCTTTTTGAGAATTACTTGGCGGATGCGCTTTCTGTTTGTAAAATCATAGATTCGATGCATTCTTAGGTGACAGGTACGTGCGCGGTTCGTTACAAATCCGAACCGCATTTCATACCTGTCACCGTTTTTTTGTGTATACTAATCCAAACTCAACGCACACAAAAAAAGAAGAAAACCCCGAAACGAACAAACCAAAATAAAGGGTAATTGTTCCGGACGGCGAAGTAATAGTTAAGTAAAGTATTTTATATAGGAGGAACAATCATGACGAAAAGAACATTGCAAGTAGAGGATTTATTTAATTTTCATTCGGTAGCGAGTCCGAAGATTTCACCGGATGGAATGGAAGCGATTTTTCTTAAAACGCATTTAGACGAAGAAGAAAATAAATATATCTCAAATTTATTCCATATTAATTTAGAAACGGAAGAAGTGACGCAGTGGACTTATGGGAAAGATCAAGTATCGATGCCGGCTTGGTCAAAGGATGGTCAGCAGATTGCTTTTTTATCGAATCGTGAAGAAAAAAATCAAGTCTATCTTTTATCGAGAAAAGGTGGAGAGGCGAGAAAGTTAACGGATTTTGAGAAAGGAGTTTCTAGTTTTTTATGGTCGCCTTGTGGACAGAAAATTTGGGTGAATGGTTCTGTACAAGAAAATGAAACATTTACATACAAAGAAGAAAAAGTAGAACAGAAAAAGCCGCAACCTTATCGGGCGACGAAAATGAAATATCAAATGGATGGTGCGGGGTTAATTCCACAAGATATTTTTAAACAAATTGGGATTGTTGAATTAGAAACTGGTGAAGTGACACAGTTTACAGAAGGCAATCATCAGCATCATTTAATGGCTGTTTCACATGATGGTGGGAAAATTGTGGTCGGCGTGAATCGTAGTGAAAATCAAGACCGTGAATTTAAATTACCACTTTATTTAATCGATGTGGGATCAAAAGAAGAGACAGTCATTGTTGAAGCTGAAGGGCATTACGGAGACGTTGCTTTTTCATTGGATGATCAAAAAATTGCGTATATCGGCTCGAATCGTACATATGAAAATGCGACACAACCAGAATTGTATGTGTACGATAGAGGGAATGATACAACAATTTGCATCACCGAAAATATTGATGCGCCGGTTGGGGATCTTGTTGTGGCGGATGCGCAGCAAGGAACGAGTGCACCCGGGGTTATTTGGACGGAAAACGATGAACTTTATTTCCAATTATCGACAATGGGCGATGTACGTCTATATTATGCGACATTGGACGGGGCGGTGTATCCAGCATCTCCAGAAAAAGAGCATATTTATGACTATGATTTTGTGAAAGATGGTTCATTTGCGGTCATTGGGGTGAGTCATTCAACACATCCGGGAGAGCTTTATAAACAAATGATTACAACGGGAGAAAGAAAGCAGCTCACTTCATTCAACCAAACATTTATTGAAGAAGTTACGCTTGTTGAACCGGAAGCGATTGTGTACAAAAGTGTCAATGATTGGGATGTGCATGGTTGGTTATTAAAGCCGGCGAATTTTAAAGAAGGTGAAAAATATCCTTTCATTGTCGAAGTGCACGGCGGACCGGCTGCAATGTATGCCAATACGTTTTTCCATGAAATGCAATTGCTTGCGGCGAAAGGATATGGCGTTTTATATGTTAACCCGCGCGGCAGCCATGGCTATAACCAAGCGTTTGTCGATGCGGTGCGAAATGATTACGGCGGCGGGGATTACGCGGATATTATGAACGGACTTGATCATGTGCTGGCAGAAAATGATTGGATTGACACAAATCGACTCGGTGTGACGGGCGGTAGTTATGGTGGCTTTATGACGAATTGGATTGTCGGTCATACAAATCGTTTCAAAGCGGCGGTGACGCAACGTTCAATTTCAAACTGGGTTAGTTTTTATGGTGTGTCAGATATCGGGTATTATTTCAGTGAATGGCAACATGGTGCAGATATGACAAATGTAGAAAGATTATGGGATTTTTCACCATTGAAATATGCCCAAAATATTGAGACGCCGTTGTTAATTCTCCATAGTGAAGATGATTTAAGATGCCCGATGGAACAAGCGGAGCAATTATTTATTACATTAAAAAGTATGGATAAAGAAACGGAACTTGTTCGTTTCCCGCAAGCGGATCATAATTTATCGCGCACGGGCATCCCAAATTTACGCGTTGCAAGATTGAATGAAATTACGGATTGGTTCGATAAGTATTTATAAAAAGTCTCGACAAAATATCGGAAAATTTGCCTTTCCTCCCATATCCTTTGTAAAATAGAGGAAGATATTGGTTATTTTAATTGATGAACATAGGGGATGATGAAATGGCCGTTAAAAATGTAATGGAAATTGTTGTGAGTGATGTGCTGAGAGATAGTAAAAAACAGTTGAACCTCGTTTGTGATTGTGAGCGATGCATGGATGATATTTTTGCGGACGCGTTAAATAATTTGCCGCCGAGATATATTGTTAATCCAGATCATCAGCCATATGTTCGTGCAGTGCATGAAACAGATCGTGACGGAGCCATTAATGTTTTACGTGTGGTGACACAAGCGGCGACACTCGTCGGCAAGCAACCGAGATGCAATCATTTCAATAAAAACTAAAAAAAGTGTCCAAAAAGTCAATTTTGACTCGTTTGGGCACTTTGATTTTAAAATAGTTTCGTGAATGATGTTGGAATTTTTGATTCAAATGTTAAGGTTTCATGCGTTACTGGATGGGTGAATGAAATTTTATAGGCATGTAAACCAAGTCTACCAATGGCACGAGATTTTGCGCCGTATTTTTTGTCGCCAACGATTGGATGTCTTAAATCTTGCATATGGACGCGAATTTGGTTTTTACGTCCGGTTTCTAAATGGACTTCCAGCAATGAGTATTGGCGCGTTTTCTTGAGTACTTTATAATGTGTTACTGCTTTTTGTCCGTCATTTGGCTTCGGGCTTGAGTAAACGATAAAAGCACTGTTTTCTTTTAGCCATGATGTAATGGTGCCGTCCTTTTTTACCGTTCCTTCAACGAGCGCGACATATGCACGTTCTGGAACCAGTTCATGCCAATCATTTTGTAAGGTTTGCTGGACTTCTTTGCTTTTGGCAAAAATCATAATGCCCGACGTATCGCGGTCTAAGCGGTGGACGATAAAGATGCGATTGTTTGGATTGGCTGTTTTTACGTAATTTGTTAATTCGCGATAAGCAGTTAATTGCTTTTCATTTTTTGTCGCAATCGTGAGTAAACCAGCATCTTTTTCAATGACGATGAGTGATTCATCTTCGAATAAAATGCGAATTCCCGATAATTTTACGGCTTCATCCCCAACACGTGAATGTATTTTAATCAAGTCACCTTGCTTGAGCGCATCGTTAAATTGTGTTGAAACTTTTCCGTTAATCGTTACTTGTCCACGTCCTAAAATTCCTTTGACTGTATTTCGACTTTTATCGGGCATTTGCTCAAATAAAAATGTCAGTAGTTGGCTTGGTGATTCGACTTGCCATTCGCCGTCTAGTTCGCGTGATCTTGCTTTTCGTTTCATAAAAAACTTCCTCTCATAACTTTCAAGTAACCTTATTATGCAGTTTAAAAGGGAAGCTGTCCAGAAAGTTGAAGTTTGTAACTTTCTGGACGCTCCCCGTTTTCGTGTTCGTTTAGTTTGGGTGTTTGTTTGCTTTTTTCGTGATTGTGGCGGGTTGGTGGATTGGTATGGGAAACAACCCAAAAGTCTGAATATATGACTTTTGGGTTATACTTTATTTCCCTTTGAAATTCGGTGGTCTTTTTTCTGCGAATGCGTTTAATGCTTCGATCCGGTCTTCGGTCGGAATCGTGATTTCATAGGCTTTTCGTTCAATGGAAAGACCTGTTTGTAAGTCGACATTCATGCCGTGTTTGACAGCAAATTTTGCTTGTTGGAGTGCGACTGGACCGTTTTTCAGCATCGCCTCGGCAAATTGAGTCGTAGCATCTTCTAATTGATCGGCTTCAACGACTTTAGTTAATAGACCATAATCGAATGCCTCGCTCGCTGTTAAACGTTTTGCCGTTAAAATGAGTTCGAGCGCTTTTGACTCTCCGATTAACCGGGGAAGACGTTGTGTACCGCCAGCACCTGGAATAATCGCAAGACTTGTTTCCGTTAGGCCCATTTTGGCAGAAGTTGCCGCAATCCGAAAATCGCATGCAAGTGCTAATTCAATGCCACCGCCAAATGCAAAACCGTTAATCATCGCGATAGTAGGTTGTGGAAGATATTCAATAGACGTCAAGACTTCTCCCATTTTATAAAGATTTCGTTTCACTTGTGAATCAGTTAATGTTTTACGTTCTTTTAAATCTGCCCCCACACTAAAAGAACGATCACCAGAACCTGTAAAAATAACAACGCGCACATCTGGATTGATGCGAATCGCTTCAATCACTTGTCCAAGTTCAGAAAGCATATCGTAATTAAAAGCATTTAATCCTTCAGGACGATGTAAAGTGACAATCGCCAAATTTCCCCTTTGTTCGTATAACAGTGTTTCCATGAAATTTCCCCCATTTCAGTTAAAATTCTTCTTATTCAACATATCACGAAAGGTAGTGGCGATAAAGTCTAATAAGTTAGATTTTTAGAATGGCATTTTTCAATTTAGAATATAAAAGGTTGTACATTCCAATTTCCTAAAAAATTATGTAGAATAGAAGGCAGGAGTTGATTTTTTTGAAAACGGTTATTGTGACAGATAGTACAGCATATTTACCTATGCAAAAAATGAAAGAACTGAATATACAAATGATTCCACTTGCCGTAACGATTGACGGTGTTTCGTATGATGAAGAAATTGAACTTTCCCCAACAGATTTTTACGATAAAGTAAGGGGAGAAGGACCACTTCCGAAAACGTCACAACCTCCTGTCGGGCGTTTTGTATCTCTTTTTGAATCATTGAAAGAACAATATGATGCGATTATTTCAATCCATTTATCAAGCGGAATTAGCGGCACTTATGCGGGTGCAATTCAAGCGGGAGAAATGGTTGAGGGGGTGGATGTCTTTGCATTTGACTCAGAATTATCTTGTTATATACAAGGTTTCTACGTCTTGCGTGCGGCGAAAATGGCAGAAGCGGGAGCTACGCCAGAAGAAATTTTAGCGGAATTAAATGAAATGAAAAAAACGATGCGTGCTTATTTCATGGTGGACGACTTATCGCATTTACAGCGCGGGGGTCGCTTATCAGGTGCACAAGCATTTATTGGTAGCTTACTGCAAGTGAAACCGATTTTACATTTTGAAGACAAAGTTATCGTGCCGTATGAAAAAATTCGTACGAGAAAAAAAGCGATGAAACGCATTGTTGAAATGTTGGCGGAAGATGCAGCGGAAATGCCATTAGAAGCAGCGATTATCCACGCCAATTGCCCAGAAGATGCAGAGAAATGGTTGGCAGAATTACAAGAACAACTGCCGAATGTGGACTTTACCATCAGCCATTTTGGACCTGTAATTGGTACGCATTTAGGCGAAGGATCAATGGGACTTGGTTGGGTGAAAAAATAAGATAAAGGGGTTGTTCATTGGTGAGAACATTGGATGGAACTGTGCAAAGTTTTTTGGATGGGCGTCTATGGCATCGGGAGCATACCCCTTTTTCCATGCAAGAAATTAAAAGAGAAATCGATGCAGGTAATATTCGAACGATGCAAGGTGTCGTGACTCAAAGAGGCCGTTTTGGACGCGTGATTTACCGGTGCAATCGTTGTTTAAATGAAAATGAAGCGAGATATACGCATTTTGATTGTGCAAAATGTGGGGGGAATTGTACGTATTGCCGCAGCTGTTTGAAAATGGGGCGTGTTTCCAGTTGTACTGAATTATTATATTGGACAGGTCCGCCCGTTCAATTTAGTCAAAAACACGTCAATCATTGGCAAGGAACATTAACCGATTTACAAAAACGAGCATCTGAAGCATTAATCGCAAGCAATGAAAAGGGGCGTTCCCATTTAATCTTTGCGGTCTGTGGTGCTGGAAAAACGGAGATTTTATTTGAACCGATTCATCGTTTATTGCTGGAAGGAAAACGAATTTGTGTGGCGGCTCCGCGTGTAGATGTGATTTTAGAATTAGCCCCGCGTTTTCAACAAGCTTTTCCAAAAACACGGGTAACCGCTTTATACGGCGGTGTGAAGCCGACTTTGGAACCTGCACAATTAATACTCGCAACGACTCATCAATTGTATCGATTTCACGAAGCTTTTGATGTTGTCTTTGTCGATGAAGCCGATGCATTTCCTTATACGGCAGATGAAACGCTGCAAAAAGCTGTTCAAAAGGCGGCGAAAAAAGATGCGCCCATTCATTTTGTCACAGCAACTCCGGCGAAAAAAATGATTCGAGAAGCCATTCAAAATGACGCGCTATCCATGATTCCGCGCCGTTTTCACGGATATCCTTTGCCCGTTCCGACATACGTTGCATTATGGCGTTATGAACAGCAAATCATTCGCGGGAAATTACCTGTTAAATTACATCAGTGGATTGAAAGACAAGTTACAGAAGGAATGCCGTTTCTGCTCTTTTTTCATAATATTGAATTAATGGAGATGACGTTGCCATTAATTCAAAAAATTGACCCACGAATCAAATCTGTTCATGCACAAGATGAACAACGAAAAGACAAAGTGCTCGCTTTAAGAAATAAACAAACTCCCGGTTTATTAACGACAACCATTTTAGAACGCGGCATTACCATTCCCAAAGTACAAGTCGCTGTGTTAGGGGCGGAACAAGCGATTTTCAATAAAAGTGCGCTCATTCAAATTGGTGGTCGTGTCGGACGATCAAAAGATGCCCCGAATGGCGACTTTATTTTATTTCATCACGGAATTACGCATGCAATGGATGATGCGAAAAAAGAAATTCTCTTGTTGAATCAAAAAGGGGGATTTCGATGAAAGAATGTCTATTATGTGAAGGGGTTTTGTCAAATAAGCCATCTTGGCAAGGTTTTATCGGTTTTGAAAAACAACAGGTAATTTGTGAAAAATGTTCAAATTCCTTTGAACGGACCGATATAGAAAGTAAGACTGCAATCATTGTGTCAACGACATCACTTTATGCGTATAATGATGCGATGAAAAATTATTTACAACAATTTAAATTTTTGCAAGACATTGCACTTGCAGCTGTTTTTCAACAGGAATTATATGATGTGTTAAAAGGTAAATCGAATATCGTGCCCATTCCCGTCCATCCAAATCGGAGAGTGACGAGGACTTTTTCACAAGTAGAGGCATTGCTCGATTACGCAAAAATTCCTTATAAGGATTTATTAGAAAAACGGGATGAAGTATCAATGGGCGAAAAAACAAGGCAAGAAAGACTTGCGATGAAACCGCTATTCGAATTGAAATCGAGTGTACAAATTCAACCGGAATCTTATTTGCTTGTCGATGATATTTATACGACTGGAACAACTTTGCATAGCGCTGCGAAAGTTTTATTAGCAGCAGGGGCAAAACGAGTTGAGGCGGTAACATTAATTCGCGCTTAAAAACAGCTCAACTGAATGAGAGGGGTTAGACAATGAAAAACCAAGCAGAAATTAAAAACTGTCCATCATGTGGAAATTTCTTTAACTATACAGGGATTCGCGAGACATGCGTTCCTTGTGCCCAAAAAGAAGAGAAGATTTTCGAAGAAGTGTATCGCTTTTTGAGAAAACGAGAAAACCGTGCCGCAACGGTCGAACAAATCGTCAAAGCAACGGGTGTCGATGAAGATTTACTTTATCGCTGGGTACGTCGTGGACGTTTACAACCAACATTATTCCCAAATCTAGGTTATCCATGTGATAAATGCGGTGGCTTAACGACAAAAGGAAATATTTGTGAATCATGTGTTGAAGAATTGCAAAATGATTTAAAACAATTTGAAGCAGCCGAAGAATTAAGAGAAGCAGTCACTCGCCGAGATGAGCATTCCTATTACGCAAAGCGAGATTAATCATACAAAAGACCTCTTCAAATTGAAGAATAAAAGCCGAAATATAGAATAAGTTAAAAGTGTAAAGGAGTGATCACCATTGAAAATTAATAAAATGAATATCCCAGCCATTAATCCATACAAGGCCAATGAATTACAAGTTAAGAAGTCTGCACAACATCAATTGGCGCAAAAAGATAAATTAGAAATTTCTAGTGAAGCGAAACAATTATCGGAAATCACTTCGTACGCGACAGAAAGAAAAGAACATGTTCAAAAGCTGAAAGCACAAATTGATGCGGGGACTTATGAAGTGAATGCTGAAAAAATTGCGGATTCTTTACTGAAATATTATCAATAAACAAATGTAAGAAAGTAGCTGACAATATGTCAATTCAATCGATTCTTCAAGCGCTAAACAACTTAGAAAAAATGCATATGAGTTTATTAAGTTTAGCACAAGAAAAAACTGTTTTTATTCGAGAGGACAATATGGCGGCAATTGATCAATTATTAAAGGACGAACAAGCACATTTAGCCGCCATTAACCAAATCGAAAGACAAAGACAACAGGCTGTTACAGAATATTTGAAAGAGCAAGGACGCAATTCATCTGGAGATGCTACGATTTCAGATGTCATTCAAACTGTACAGTCAGAAACTGAAAAACAAGACCTAACGGAGGCGAAGGACCGTCTCCTGCATGTGATTCATGACTTGAAATGGCAAAATGATTTAAACCAAAAATTAACGTATCAATCACTTCAATTCGTGAATCTGTCGCTGGACATGGTCAGACCACAACAAAACGCAATGAACTACTCAAGAAACGAAATCGAAGGAGCTAAAGAATCGTCAGCACGACCAACATTCGATTCGGAAGCTTAAGGAGGAAACATAATGCGCTCTACATTTATGGGGCTTGAAACGAACAAGCGCGGTCTTTACACGCAACAAACCGCTCTCTATACAACAGGACATAATATTAGTAATGCCAATACACTTGGTTACTCACGTCAAAGAGTTAATATGGAGGCGACGAGAGGTTTTCCGGGTGTTGGCATAAACGCAGGTACAATGCCAGGTCATTTAGGTACGGGTGTCCATACGGGATCTATTCAAAGAATCCGTGACTCATTCGTGGATAAACAATTTAGACAAGAATCTAATAAATTTGGTTTCTGGGAATCCCAATCGAAAGCGATTAGTCAAATGGAAGACATTTTAACGGAACCATCGACGACGGGCCTACAAAAATCATTTAGTGAGTTTTGGCAGTCACTTCAAGATGTTGCAACCAATCCAAGCGAAGCGGGTGCACGTGCCGTTGCTATTCGTAAAGGACAAGCTGTGGCGGACTCATTTAACTATATGCATAAATCTTTAACACAAGTTCAAACAAACTTAGGTACAGAAATTCAGCATTCAACAGAAGGCATCAACTCGATTTTACGACAAATTGCCGAAGTGAATGAACAAATTAAAAGTGTAGAACCGAATGGTTATATTCCGAATGATTTGTATGACCAACGCGATTTATTATTAGATGAGTTGTCGAACTATGTTCCGATTGAAGTTGAATACCACCATTCAGGCGGCCGCGCACAAAAAGGTGTGGCGGAAGGCTGGGCGGTTGTGAAGATGAAGGTTGACGGGCAAGACCCAGTTATTTTGGTGCATGGGACGAAATCGGTGGAGTTAGAAGTAACGAACGCTTTAGTCGTTGATGGAAAGAATATTCCAGTTGAGGGGATTACAATTAAAGATGGTCTGGAAGTAGATCCTGACGATCCGACGAAAGCAGAATTTAAGGGCAAAAAGGCTATTGCTCATGGCGAATTAATTAATACAGGTAAATTAAAATCATTGATGAATTCTTATGGTGTTAATGACGGAACTGCTGAAGGAAAAGGACTTTATCCGGATATGATTTTTAAGTTGAATGAAATGGTGAAGGAGTTTGCGAAGGCGTTTAATGAGATTCATAAAAGTGGAACGGATTTAAAAGGTAATAAAGGTGAGAATTTTTTTGTTACGGAAGATATAAATCAGAATCCAGATCCGGACTTTAATGGGGACACAATCACGGCCGAAAATATTACAATTAATAAGGATTTGTTGGGGGATCCAAGTAAATTTGCAGCCTCTGATTCCGAACCGGGTGACACACAAGAAGGAAACGGTAAAAATGCTTTGGAACTCGCTGGACTGGAGTTTAAGAAGTTAGACGAGCTTGGTGGTGCTTCAATCGAAACGTATTTCCAAGGTGTCATCGGTGACCTTGGTGTTGAAGGAATGGAAGCGAATAAAACATTGGCGAACACGATTACGTTATTAGGTGCAGTTGAAAGTCGCCGGGCTTCAATTAGTTCCGTATCACTGGATGAAGAAATGACCGATATGATTCGTTTCCAGCAAGCGTATAACGCATCTGCACGAATGATTACAGTTGTTGATGAAACTTTAGATAAAATTATTAATGGCATGGGTGTCGTTGGAAGATAAATGATGTTGAATATGTAAAAGGAGGAAATTAAATGCGCGTTACTCAATCAATGCTTTCGAATAATATGCTTCGAAATCTATCAAATAGCTATAATAAATTGGGTAAATTACAAGAACAAGTTTATACAGGTAAAAAGGTAAATCGTCCATCCGATGACCCAGTTACAGTAATGAAAGGGATGGGTTACCGTATGGAAGTCGATAAAGTAGCTCAATTTCAAAGGAATATGGGAGAAGTGCATAACTGGTTAGACAATACAGATGATGCGCTTGATAAAGTCGGTTCGGCGTTGAAGCGTGCGAATGAGCTTGTTGTTAGTGGTTCAACAGGTACGATGACGAAAGAGGATCGTGAGAAATTACAAAGTGAATTAAAACAGCTTCAAGAGCAAGTGAGAGACTTAGCGAATACAAAAGTTGGGAATAAGTATATTTTTAGTGGAACGAAAACGAACAGTCCATTGGTAGATGAAAATGGAAAATTTGGATTTATGGATGACAGCACATCTCCGTCCATATTAGATCGAGATTCAAGTTACTTAAATGATGTCGAGATTGAAGTGTTTTCAGGCATTACATTGAAAGTAAATACGTCGGGAGAGGTTTTTAAGGAAATAGATTTAGTTTTTGACAATGTGTTAAAAATGTTGGATGATGACTCTGATAGTCGTGAGCAATTTGACGTGGCAATCGGTGAGATTGCGGATCAACTTGACAAAGTCTTAGAAGTTCGTGCAGATCTCGGTGCACGCCAAAACCGTGCAGAAATGATGGAAGATCGTCTGTCAACACTTGAAATATCAGCGAAAAAACAAATGTCTGATAACGAAGACGTTGACATGGAAAAGGCAATTACTGAAATGATTACGGAAGAATCAATTCACCGTGCAGCATTATCAGTAGGCGCAAGAATCATCCAACCATCATTAGTAGATTTTTTAAGATAATTTGATTATTATATTTATGGTTTGAAATGCTATAAATTCTAAAGCAGAGTACAATTATATAATCTGAACGAAAACAAAACAGGGGGGCGTTCAGAAAGTCCGCTCTTTGACTTTCTGGACAGCTCCTTTTTTAGAAGGTGATATAAATGGATATTCCACAACTTCAAATTCAAACGACAAAAGGGTTTTTGGAGTTACAAATTACAAAGCCTGTTCAAGAAATTGAACAACCGCGTGCAACAGTTACGCAAGAACAACCTGCGGCAATTTTAGAAATGTCGACGACAAGACCGCAATTATCGCTTGATACGACGGAAGCAAGAGCTGAAATTGATTTGAAAAGTGTGCGCCGACGCATCGAAGAACATGCGCAAAATAGTAAGCAAGTGGCGCTTGAAGGGATCGGTAGAAGAGCAGCTGAGGGGCAGCAAATGATGAAAATTGAAAATGGTGGTGGAAATGTTTTCGGAGAACTTTCGAAACAAAATCAACCAAGACAATATGCGTCATTGGGCATGAGATTTGTTGGGAATAAATCAGGTGTCCAAATGTCTTTCCAACCAGGTTCGGTAGATATTCAAGCAACACCACAAAAACCAGTTTTTGATGCACAAGTGAATAAACCAGTTCACAATTATACACCTGGAAAAGTGTCAGGGCAGATGAATCCTTATCCATCGATTCAGATTGATGTGAAGTGGTAGGGAGCATGCGTGGATTCAGTGACAGTCACTATCACAATTCGCGGAAGGACGCGAATGGATGTTAGTGAGCTGTCACTGGTGCGTTTTTTTCCGTTTTTGTGCGTGTTGAGTTTGTTTGTATGCACACTAGCAACGGTGACAGGTATGAAATGCGGTTTGGGTTTTTAACGAACCGCGCACGTACCTGTCACCTAAGAGCGCATCAAATCGACAAACAGCCAAACAGAAAGCGCACTTGCTACGTAACTCGCTAAAAGTCGAGCAACACATAACCGCTACAAATTCAACACCGCGAAGCGCCTTCAAAAGCTAAAGCTTTTAAAGGCAGCTTCCCAAAGAAAGGGAGCTTACAATGAAAATTGAAACAAAATTTCACGGATCCATGACAATTAATGAAGACCAAACTTGGACATTTCCAAAAGGATTACCAGGGTTTGAAGATGAGAAATCATTCGTTTTATTACCAATCGAAGGTAATGAATTATTTCAAGTGCTTCAATCGACTGAAACGCCAATGATTGCGTTTATTGTTACAAATCCATTCTCATTAATGTCTGAATATACATTTAAAATTGATGATCCAACGATTGAATTATTACATATTCAAGATGAGTCAGAAGTATTTGTGTTAAATGTATTATCATTAAAAGACCCATTCGAATCCTCAACGATCAATTTACAAGCGCCACTTATTTTCCAATCTACGTCTAAAAAAGCAAAACAAATGATTTTAAATGATGGAAAATATTCAATGCGCCATCCAATCGATTCGAATACGAAAGGGGAGGCGTAAAATATGCTTGTACTTTCTAGAAAAGAAAATGAAACGATCAAAATTGGTGATGATATTGAAATTCGTATTCTGGAAGTGAAAGGTGATACAGTACGAGTTGGGATTGAAGCACCAAAAAAAGTAGATATTTTAAGAGGGGAACTTGTCCAATCGATTTCAGAAACGAATACGGAAGCGTTGACGCTAGATATGGATGTGTTTTCGAAGTTGACGAAGAAGGAGTAGGAGGATTTTCATGGCACAGTGACAGTCACTGCCTCAATTCGCGGATGGACGCGAATGGTGTCAGTGAGCTGTCACTGGTGCGTTCTTCTTCCGTTTTTGTGTGCGTTGAGTTACATAAACAACGGTGACAGGCATGAAATGTGGTTCGAATCTTTAACGAACGACGCACGTGCCTGTTCACCTAAGAGTGCACTAAATCCGCGAACACACAAACAGAAAGCGAATCGCATCTGGTACGTAACTCGCAAAAAGCCGAGCGGCATATAACTGCCGTAAATTCAACACCGCGAAGCGCACCTAAAAGCACGAACTTGGCTTTTAGGTGCAGCTTTCCATTCGTGGAAGGACGCGAATGGTGTCAGTGAGCTGTCACTGGTGCGTTTTTCCTCCATTTTTGTATATGTTGAGTTTATTTGTATATACACAAACAACGGTGACAGGCATGAAATGTGGTTCGAGTCTTTAACGAACCACGCACGTGCCTGCTCACCTAAGAGCACATCAAATCCACGCATATACAAATAGAAAGCGAATCGCATCACTAAAAACCCCGAACTTAGAAGCCTAAACTTCCAAGTGCGGGGTTTTAAAATTATAATGATTCCTTCAACGATACATGACCCGGTTGAAGTCGGCTTACTGGTTTCTTTTCAATAACTTTCTGATAACGATAGTAGACATACGCAGCCGCAGTAAAGCCGATTACTGCTAAAAAAGCATCAAAAATAAAGATGATTGAAATATTCCCACTTTTTGAAAGAAGTCCTGTTAACAGCGGCATGACGACAGAAGCTAGTCCTGCTGCTGTGGCAATTAAGCCTGTGACACGACCTTTCTTTTGCCAAAATAACTCTGTCATAATTGCGATAGATAATTGGAAAATTCCTGCTGTGGATAAGCCGATAAAAAATGCAGCAATCGTAGCAACCAATGGAAGTTTAACCGTTAAAATCGTAATAATTGCAGAAAATGTAATCAATGGATAAATAACGATAATTGTGACAGGACGTACCCATTTCTTTAAAATAATTGCTAAAGTCAAGACGGATAATAATGAACCGAGACTATATGTACTTAATAATTTGATGGCATTTGCAGTTGATAAACCGAGCACTTCTTCACCGTATGAAGGAAGCCAAATTTGTGCAACTGTAAATAATCCAGTAGAAGTGAAGCCGATAAGAATAAGTGTGAATCCTTCTTTTGAAAATTTAGGTTCAGATTTGAAGATTGGTTGATTTTCATCAGTTTGCTTATTTGTAGATTGTTGTGGTTTTAAATGATTTGGAAATTTAGCAGGCAATAAAACAAGCATCGCTAACAAGTAAATTGCTGCCGGTACGAAAAATGCATAGCCGAAAAATAATTCTCGTTCCGCAAAAAATAAAATCATAAATGGAAGTAAAGCAGTACCTGCTGCGATAAATGCTTTCACCATCACACTTGCCGATCCTGCCGATTTCGGGAAAACTTCAATTAACGCAGGATAAGAACCTGCATCCATTGCCGAATTTCCGACACCTGCTAAAAAAGCGAGCACGAGCGCAACTTGGTAACTAGGCGCCATTGGAACTGCAAAAAGAAAAATCCCCATCATCAGGCTAGAGAAAAGTATTAAAGGCTTTCGACCGATTCGATCAGACAACCTTCCAGCACCTGCATAAGTGAGCAGCTTCCCTATACCAGTGATTGCAATCAAATAACTAATGCCCGCGCTATCTGTTTGCCATTGCTTTGTTAATGAATCCATATTCGAAACCAATATGATGTTCACCATACCAAGCAAAAAATAATTCAGATACACCCCAACCGCTGCTTTACTATACATTTCCTCCGCCTCCTTATTGATTTTCATTAGAAAGAATTTTCCTAATCTTACAGGATTTGGTTGAAGATGTCTATAGGGATTTTTGTTTACGTAGAGTAGTGAGAGTATTTAAGATGGTTCTAGTTATTTTCCGACCTAATTCAAGGCATTTTGAGCTTTTAGGAATATTACGCCAGGCAATGGCGATACTATTATTAGGAGAGGTTTATTGTGTATGTTTTAATTTATGGTAATATTAAAGGAGGAATCTATTTGTTCGATAAGGGGGAGATTATTTTGACTAATTATCATATTAATATGTCTATCTCCATTACGTATACTAACATGGTTATCAATCAATCATCGGTCGAGTACTTTGAGGATTATGTTGTTTTATTACAGGATGAATTTGTAGGATTTATAGATTTTATTGACGAGTCAATGATGTTAATTGGACAGTTTTTAAAGGATAAGCAAAATGGAGAAAATGAACGCAAGTATATCGATGGATTATGCGAAACTTTTGATTTAACTCAAAAAAAGTTTCAGGAAAAAGGTATGCTGTTAAAAGAAGAGGTTATTCATACATTGGCAATAAAAAAAGTGAATTCTATTAGTTATAAGAAATTTAAATATATTCTTGATATACATTTGGAAATGGCTGAGGAAATGATTATGAAGGAATTAAATTTTAATCGGGTTGAGATGATTTTAAATTACATTAGGGAAGTAATCGGATATATAAAAAGAGATTTTGCTGTTGCCGACTTGCCAAATGCGCAAATACTGTTATCAAAAACAGATTTTGAGCCGCAACGTGTGTCTGTGTCTTATGATCTTTCAGATAATCGAATGGGTGCTTAGGAGGGGTTATATGCCGAGTGAAAAATATAACAAGCTAATTAAGATGGTTAACTTGAATAATATTGAGATGTATTCGTTGGAGTGTGCGCAAAATAATGAATTGAGAAAAACGGGAAAACAAAATATTGATGTTCAATTGAGTCATGATGTAAAGAAAGTTGTTGTAGAAGGTTTAAATTTACTTGTGCGAATCGAGTTTGCTGTTAAGGCAATCAACAAAAAGGGAAGCATTGAAGAGGCGGATTTGGATGAACTATTTAATATAAATTTGCATATAGATTTAAGATATTTGCTAGATATTGAGGATGAGCAACAATTTGTAGATGATTTCCAGACAGAAATAAATGAATTTGTAAAAAGAAACGCATTAATAAACGCTTGGCCATATGCAAGGGAAGCAATAAGTTCCCTCACTGTTAGAATGGGGTTTCCTTCACTTACAATACCAACTTATAAGTATACGCCTATATACTAAGGGAATATAAAATGACAATAAAATTTATTGGAGAAAAAGGTATTAGTGAGAGGCCCCTCGTAAAAGAGCTAGTTGATATTATTAAAGAAAGACCCGAAGATTTCCTTTGTATTGCTAGAATTTTCTCTATGTATCCTAATAATCAAATAATAGATGATACAGAAATAAAGAATCAAATTCGTCGTAATTTTAAATTGGCGTTTCTGTCATATGATCGTGCGGAAATATTAACTGTTGTGATGTTAGAAATATATAAATCAAGGAAATTTCATGATATAAGAGCGGAGATTTTGGAAAACATAGCTTATGCTTTTGGTCCGGTAACAAAGGGTCTTCAATACACTAAATGTTATATTGAACCTAAAATAGAAGTAAAGGGTTACACTGTCGGAGAATCAGATAAGAAATGTGATTTGGTATTTTATCAAGAAGATTTAAGTCCTATGGAGTTTATTGAGTGTAAAACGAACATTAGTAACGTAATACCTTGGAATAAACCGTTTGAAGAAATGAGCAAAACACATAGGGATAAAATAAGTTATCTGAATAACGCTTACATTTACTTGAAAGAGAATTATTGTAAACCTAAAATTTACTTTGCTTGCTATAATGAAGACTTTGAAAATGAAATTAAAAATCTTCATGATAATTTGGGATATACATTTATTGGCCTACTTAGTCCAACAGAAATAATAGATGGAAAACATTCTTAGCCCTGCAACAATACAAATGACAAATTACTGTTTCACTATGAGGATTTGTGATAAAGATGGGGGAGCATTATGTTTTCCATCTATTTTTGTATATGTAGAATATGTAAGGTCATGCCTATCGCCTAAGAAAACAAAAAATCCACGCACCCGCCAAGCAACTCGCAAAAAGTCGAGAATCACATCCACTCTACACACCCAATAACGCAAAGCACCCCGAAAAGCTTAAGCTTTTCGGGGCTGCTGTCAAATCTTAAATCGCTTCACTAAGTCATTCATTTGTTCCGCCAATTGTGCTAAATCATTCGAGCTTGTTGTAATATCGTTCATTGAACTGCTCATTTGAATCGACGAAGCGGATGTTTCTTCAATACCTGCTGCGGACTCTTCTGAAATCGCAGCAATTTCTTGAACAGATTGACTCATCCGGGCAGTTTCAGTTGACATATCATTGAGATGGTTTGCCATTTCGCCAATATGTTGGACAACTTCTTTTACAGCGACTGTAATTTCACCAAATGTTTCTCCTGTCTCAACGACGCGGTTTGTCCCTTGTGAAACTTCTTCATAGCCGTTCTCCAAAGAGGCTGTTACATCATTGGATTGGTTTTGAATACTGGAAACGATACCTGTAATATCTGTGACAGAAACAGAAACACCTTCCGCCAATTTTCGCACTTCATCCGCAACAACTGCGAATCCTTGACCTTGCTCACCTGCACGTGCTGCTTCAATCGCGGCGTTTAAGGCGAGTAAATTGGTCTGTTCTGCAATTCCTTGAATCACTTCTACCAACTCTGAAATTTTTTCTGACTCTGTATTTAAGGCATGCACTTTTTCCACTGATTCGCGAATAATACTGTAAATGACATTCATCTGCTCCGTTGATTGTGCCATTAATTGTTGACCTTCAATTGTCATATTCAAAACATTATTTGAAGCTGTCTGAATCGCCATGCCGCCTTCACTCGTTTCACTTGAACGCGTTGTAAAGAGTTCCATGTTTTCCGCTAACTGTGTTGCGTGACCAGCTTCTGTTTCAGCACCTGCAGCTAATTCTTCCATTGTTGCTGCAATCTGTTCTGTACCGAACGTCACTTCATTGGATGCATGTGTTAATTCAGCACTTTGATTGCCGACTAAGCTAGATACATTTTGAATTTCTTCTAAAACAGTTTTCATATTGTCATTCATTTCATTCGTAGCAGTAAATAATTGTGCTGTTTCATCTTTTGAATTTGTTGTCAGTGGCTCATGCGTTAAATCTCCACTTGCAATGACATTCATTTTGTCCATGACCATGCGGATTGGTTTCGCCACTGAATTTGCCGTTAGGAATGCCGTGGCAACACCTAGTAAAATCACAATTACCGTAATGACCAAATCTACTAAAATCGCAGAATCATTACTTTGTAAAATATCTCCAGCGGTACTATTGAAAATATTTTCACGCTCTACAGCAAGCTCGTTAAATCCATTCATCACATCACGAATTAAATGATTGGATGTCTGTAGGTTAGAAGCTGCTAGTTCAGCATCTCCGTTTTGATAAACAGCAATGACATTTTCTGTAACATAATCACGCCATTCAATACTTTTAGCAACCAATTCTCTGGCATCATCTGAATCGGTTAAAGCTAAAATCTGTTCCTGAAATTGTTCACTATCTCTCGTAAAATCATCAAATAAAGTTAAAAATTCCGTGTCATCAAATAAAATAAACCCACGCGTTGCAGCCATTAATTGCGCCGCATTAAATGCCAGTTTATGATTGGCAACTAAAAGTGGCACTTGCTCATCCGTTAAGTATTTTGTGTCCTTACTCGTTTGGGTAGTGGAAATATAAGTAAAGATACTTAAAGCAACGACCAATCCCAAAATCAAAGCAAATCCAAACAACATTTTCGATCGGATACTCCGAAATTGATAAAGACCCTTCATCATCCATTCTCTCCTGTCTATGTAGTTGGTATTTTTGAATATAGAAAAATACGTAGGTGGTTCTTGTTTGAAACTTTACGTATGGATTCTCATAAAAGTATGTAGGTATATAGTTACATGTTAATCAATTAAAACTAAACAAATCATGAACATTATATAAACATACAATAAAAAACTTTGTAAATGCTGGTATATAGCAGTTTGTATGGCTATTCATACTAAAAAACTATGTAGAAAAAATATATTTATATAGCATTAAATACCTACCCTGTATTTATAGTTTAATGGATAGGTGGGGATTATACAAGTTGTTGGGTTTATATGATTAGTGTTCATTAGAGAAGCCGAAAGAAGGGAGCAATTAATAAAACTTGAATAGAAGAATTTAAAAAGAAAGTGGTTAACATAAAGCAAAATATATATTAATTCAAAAGACCTTTATAGTTTTAATGATGTTACTTTAGATTTCTTGTGATTTGGGTGAAAAGACTTGTTTTTGAGTACTTAAGATTTAAAAAGTGGTATAATTGATACAAAAAGTCAGTTTTATTTACGTGGAGATTGGATGTGGGAGTTTGTATGAAAATTAATACAAATGTTCAAGGGTTAAGAACGACTAATCATATGAATCGATTACAAAATGCAAATGGTAAAATAACAGAGAAATCAAGCTCGGGATTATCGATTAACAGGGCAGCTGACAATGCATCTGGTCTCGCGATATCTGAGAAAATGCGCGCACAAATTCGAGGGCTTGCACAAGCAGACCGAAATATTCAAGATGCTAAATCATTAATGAATACAGCGGAAAGTGGACTAGGGAATATTACAGATATGATGCAGCGTATGAGGGAATTAGCAATTAGCGCTTTAAATGATACACATACTGAATTAGATCGCCAATTAATCAATGAAGAATTCAATCAGTTGAAACATGCGATAGACAGCGCTACTAAACATAGTGAATGGAGTGGTAAGCCAGTTATTGATAATCACAGTCCAGCGTATAATGAAATCCAAGGCAATCACGTATTTCCCAAAAGTACAGCAGTTCGAATTATTAGTGGTTTAAACGATGATTTGACAATTACCATCGATGGTATACCGCGTACTGTGAAATTACCTGAGGGTGAATATGAACCTGTTGATATTTTAATCGATATTTTGGATGATTTATTAATAGAAATCGACCCAAATTTGATTGCGCATGTAACCGAGGACCGTACAATTTCAATTCAAGCAGAAAATAGTCAATCGATTGATCATATAAAAGGCGGCGCATCTTTCCTATTCTATGAATACACTTTTGGAAATCCACCTGGGATGATTATAGGTTCGACCGAGTACAAGGCAAACGGTAAAATTGAAATTATTGAAGGAAAAAGTGATGAATTGACTTTTTATATAGGAGATCGTCAATTTCAATATACATTTCCAAAAGGTGAATATACCAAAGATGAGATATTACAGTTAATTAACGATGAACTCATTCGCATGGGGGAGACCGAGGTAGAGGCGAAAGCTTATGGAGATGAAAAAGTTGCAATCACTTCTAATAAATATGTAATCACAGGCGTTGGCGGTAATATGATAGAAATCGATGGCCATACATCTATTTTATATGATAATCGACAATCGGGTTATATTTCCAAATCTCAAGCAACGGTTTCAGGCTATAAAGATATACGAAATGATGTGAAATTCACTTCCGCAAACGATAAATTATATGTTTACGTTGAAAATAAAAAAGTGGAAATTGATTTCTTAACACCGCCAGAAACAGAAATCACATTATCAGCAGACCAAATTATAAAACGAATTAATGTAGCGTTTCAAAATGAAGGTATACAAGCAAAAGCAACGATTAGCACTTCAGGTCGACTGGTAATTGCGAGCGATTATTACGGCGCTAAAAGTTCCGTAGTAATTGATGATGAAAATTCAACAGCATTTGATGATTTGTTTGTAAGCTATCAAGAAGGATATAGAAATGTTTTTCCAAATAAAGGTCAAAACGCTGTGTTACAAGGTTATTACACAATTGGACAATCTGTTGAAATTACCGATCAGAATAATGTTTTAATAGGTCAAATTGACGGGCAAGATTTTACAATTGAACTTGATCCGAAAACGTATACTCGAGACGAACTATTAGCGGCATTGAATGAAAAAGTAGTGGATTTACCAATCGAATTCCAAATAAGCTCAACTGAAATTAATGGGAAATCAGCCGTCACGATTAAAAGTACAGATTCATTCGGTCAAATTTCTTTAGATAAGGATATGGCACTTTTTGACACACTGATGTCTGGAGTACGTGTAAATATTTATTCACCTACACTTGAAATAGGAAAGACTACGAGAATACCTACTCCTGAAGGAATTGTGGCGGCGCCTGAGTATGAGTACACGCCTGCAACTGCGGTAAGTCGTTCAAATTTGAATAATTTAGAGATTTCAACTCATAACAATAAATTTACATATGAACTTAACGGAGTTACAGAAGAAATATTATTGGAATTCGGAACCTACGCAACAGCAAAAGATTTTATAGAAGCGCATAAAACAAAGTTTGAAAATCAAGGTCTCCTTATTTCAAGTAATTTATCGGGGCAATTAATCGTAAAAACAAAAGAACTGGGTGAAGGGCAAGTATTAAGAAATTTCGGCGGGAATTCTTATGAATTTATTATGGGCAAAAGAGTTGAAACTGAAGAAGTGCCACCTAATATTGCAAATTCGTCTAAGACAACGCTTACGGGAATATATGAAGTTCCTAAAGACTATAAGATAGATGATAAAAATAATACGATGAAATTTAGTTATAGTCATGAAGGTAGTGCATATATAATTGAAGTGGAGCTAGATGCTGGAACTTATGCAACACCTGAGCAGTTAGCCAAACATTTGCAAGAGAAAATTTCGGAAAAGCTCCGTTTGGAAAATTTAGATGAGAATGATGTGCGGGTAAGTGTGAATTCCTCGGGGAGATTCATGCTTGAAACTAACCATGCAGGTTCAGATTATACAATTGAAAGTTTCGAAGAAAAACTCTTCGATGAATTATTTAGAAAATATGAAACTGTATCGAAACCGAGGCCATCTGATAAAGGGACTTCGATAGAAAAAGAAACCTATATCGTTGGACGTGATTTGATTAAAAATAAGGAATTTATAATCCATCCTGAAATAAATGATTTACTTCAATTTGATTTAAAAGTGAATGGTGCTGTTACAAAGCTTCAAATCAAGCTTGAAGCAGGTAAATATAATCATACAGAATTGATTGTCCATATAAATAAAGCGTTAGGAATCGAGCTTAAGAATAAGGGATTTGAGCGGGATTTATTGCGAGCGCAAATGGGTGGCGTGGATAGTGGTACTGCACAAAATGATGCGGATAAAATGGTTTTTACAATCAATAGAAATGAGGATGGGCGTAACGATTCTGGTAGTTATGTCATCGACAGTATTCGCGGAACGGCTGCTTATACATTTTTCTATCCGTCAGAAGGAGATCCAGAACCTTCGCATACAATTGGTATCAAAGACCTTTCAGGTGGAGCTACTATTATAGAAGGGGAAAATGATACATTTATAGTAGATGTTGACAATAAAGAAAAGAAAATCATTTTACCGCCAGGTGATTACAACAAAGATGATTTATTGGAAAAAATAAACGAACAATTATCTGCTGAGAATGCCGGAATCATTGCGTCTTATTTTGAAGGGAAATTGAAATTAAGCACAACTGAAACAGGCCAAGTCCCAATCGATGGCATTCGTGGTAATGCAAGAGGCACATTATTTTACGAAACTGAAACGAGAAAAGAAGATCAAGAGTGGACATTCCAAACAGGCCCGAATAGTGGAAGCAACGTCACGATGGACAAAGCAAGAACATCCGCTAAGCTACTGCGGATTAACACATTATTGATTGATGATCCAATAAGAGCAGGAAAAGCATTACAACGTCTTGACGAGGCTATCAAAACAATTAGTCGCGAACGTTCGAAAATTGGTGCTTACACAAATCGACTAGAACACGCGATGAACAGCGTACGTATGACCAATGAAAACCTAGCAAGAAGCGAATCATTAATCAGAGACACCGATATCGCAAAGCAAATGATGGAAAAAGTGAAAAATGATTTATTATTGGCTGCTAATCAAACAGTGATTACCCATGTGAACAATCAGCCGGGGAAGGTTTTGGAGTTGTTGCGGTGAATTGGCGTGTTCGTTCTTGCAGTGCGCAGTCACTATCACGATTCGCGGAAGGACGCGAATGGATGTTAGTGACTGGCACTGGTGCGTTTTTCTTTTCGTTTTTGTATGTGTTAAGTTTATTTAGATGTAGACAAACAACGGTGACAGGTATGAAATGCGGTTCGGGTTTTGAAGAACCGCGCACGTACCTGCTCACCTAAAAGTGCATAAACTATACGAACATACAAACAGAAAGCGCCCCCAGTCAAGCAACTCTCAAAAAGCCGAGGAATGCATCCCTTTCATGCATACACACCGAGAAGTGTGCCCAAAAGCACGAACTTAGTTTTTAGATGCAGCTTTATCTCAGACACAATTTCTTCACAATTTCAAACAAAAATCTAAAAAACTTTATAAAAAACACTAAACTCTTCACCACCCTGTCCGATATTAGTATTAGTAAGGCGGAAGAGAGCGTTCGGCCGGCGCTTCTACCGACTTCAAAATATAACGAAGGTTCACAAGGACGTGAACCTGTAAAATCAGGGAGGAAAATCATAATGATTATTAACAACAACATTGCGGCGTTAAACACACATCGCCAATTATCATTCAACAACACGAACGTAGGTAAAAACCTAGAGAAACTTTCTTCAGGTTTCAAAATCAACCGTGCAGGAGACGACGCGGCAGGTCTTGCAATATCTGAGAAAATGCGCGCGCAAATCAAAGGTCTTGACATGGCATCTAAAAACGCACAAGACGGTATTTCATTAATTCAAACTGCTGAAGGTGCACTCGCTGAAACACACTCCATCCTTCAACGTATGCGTGAATTAGCAGTTCAATCTTCTAACGATACAAACATGAACGAAGTTGACCGTGAAGCAATGCAAGCTGAAGTAAATGCATTATTAGAAGAAATTGATTCAATTGCAGATCGCACAGAGTTCAACACACAAAAATTAATTGATGGGAAATTTAGCGATAAAAAATTCCATATTGGTGCAAATGAAGGACAAAGCATTAATGTCTCAATTCGTGCGATGGATACGAAAAATATTGGTCTTGTAAGCCAAGAGAAAGTAACAGCTGAAACAGTAGACGCTAGTACATTGACAGCGGAGGAATTAGAGGCGATTGGATTAAAAGATTTTAATCTCACTAACACTGCTGGTACTAATATTGATGTGTTAAAAGATAGTGATGATAAGATTATTGCTATTAAAGTAAATGATGGTGGAGCGTTAGATGGAAAATACGTAGGAATTACTGACGTAAAAGTTGGAAGTTCAGATGATACAGATGCAGATACTACAAATGACCAAATTGTGGCTAGTGACAATGCAAAAGAATTCAAAAACTTCACAGTATCAGCTGAAAATATTGCACTAACAGTTGATGGAAAATCATTTGCTAATACAAATGTTTTAACAGATGGAAATGATGAAGTTTTAGCTGTTGAAGTTGATGGTAAAATGTATGAATTAGCCGATATTAAACAAGACGCAGATGGAAATCTAGCAGTTAAAGATGGAGCTAAAGAATATCAATTTGCTGCAGGTGATAATGTGGCAGATGGCGGAAAAGTATCAATTACAAATCAAAAAGATGCTGATAAAGCTATCAAAACAATCAACGATGCACTTAACGTTGTATCAACTCAACGTGCAGATCTTGGAGCTATCCAAAACCGCCTAGAGCACACAATTAACAACCTTGGTGCATCTTCAGAAAACTTAAGTGCAGCAGAATCACGTATCCGTGACACTGATCACATGCAAGTAGCGGCATAAGCTGTGAAATAAGCGTGTAGTCGTCCAGACTGGTAACGGTCTGTGAGCATCATTGGGTGAATTGCTGGAACACCTTGTTAGAGCTTTTCTCACCACAGCGTAGTTGGAAACGACAAGCGCGACGGTTTAAAAAGAGAAAAGAGGAGGCAATCAGCAGCGAAGCCCCTGTCGGGAAACCGTGGGGAACGTTCAACGACTAGGACATACCATCTACAGCGAAAGCCATGATGATGAAGTCCGTAGGGAACTAATCCTTGAGTAAGGTTATGACCCGAAGCGCCCAACCCCTAATCAATAAACACAAGCTATTGGAAGGGTGAAGAGATAGTCTAGTCATGTATGAGAATACATGTCGCACGATGGCGAAAGAAATGATGGAGTTCACAAAGAACAATATCTTAACTCAAGCAGCACAAGCAATGTTAGCTCAATCGCAGCAATTACCTCAAGGCGTACTACAACTATTAAGGTAATTCGATTGCACGGGCGTCCATCGTAGTAATATGATGGATAATTACTGGGTGAATTGCTGGAATATCCTGAGAGCTCTTCTACCACAGCAGAATCGGAAACGATAAATGTGATGGTTTGAAAAACGGAGAGATTGGACAATCAGCAGCGAAGCCCCTGTCGAGAAATCGTGGGGAACGTTCAACGACTAGGATATACCGTCTAAGGTGAAAACTACGACGATGAAATCCGTAGGGTGTTATATGACTATAACATTCGAAGCGCCCAGCATCCTAGGAAGTAGGATGAAGATATAGTCTGACCTTTATAGAAATATATCGGATGCATCGCAAGCAAACCAACAACCTCAAGGAGTTCTACAACTATTACGTTAATAGAACTTTGGTTAAACAAAAGAGACTTCCATTCGGAGGTCTCTTTTTTTAAATGTTTTTATTATTTTTATATAACATATTACAATTGATGGTTACTTCGTAGTTCTCGCACTTTATAGACGATTGACCAATACGTCCGACCTAATTCATCAGCAATTTCTTGGTCACTCACCTGTTTGTTTTTTGCTTGAATGATAAATTGTATTTCTTCTTGGGAATATCTTCTATTCCTTATAGGTGAGCTAATTTTAATGGTTACATCATGACCGTATTTATGTTGTATACTCTCTGTTTTCAGCTTAATGTTTTCTTCTAAACTCATTTTATATTTCATCGATGGAATTTCTTCAGTGTATAAAGAAATTACTTTCAATAAGTGCTGAACCTCCTCTACTTTATTTAATTTTAATAATGCTTGATGCCCATCAGGATGACCAGATACGACAAAATTGGTACCAAAAACGTTATTGAGATGGTTGGCTAATAATTCATTTTCACTTCGAGTAAAATTTAAAGTATATAAAATAATACTTGGATGACAATAGATGGTATTTTGCTTGCGGTTGTACTTATAAGAAATCGTTAAACTACCATCGTCAAGATAAAGTGTTGTTAAAAAGATAGGATGGGTGCATTTCGAAAGAAACTCCTTATCTAAAGTTTTAATCCCATTTGGATAGAGAGAAGAACGTAACTCCTTGAAATAAGGCAAGCTAGTTGAACGCAGAAAGTTTCCGTTAATTGAAAAAGATAAATCTTTTAAATGAGCTAATTTCCATTTGCGATATGCCCTTTGACTTTCTCCGAAATGCTCTTGATAATAGCAATTGACGCTTCGTTGTGCACCGGTACTAATATAAGCATCACCGAGTAGACTGCCAAAAATGATTTGCTCTTGAAAATGTGAAGGATTGAAGTCTGGTATATTGTTCTCATGCCACTTTTTACGGTTTACAACTAACTGATCTTTTAATTGTTGTTTATAAGTAGGACATTTTAAAATATTATTTTTCCTTGCTATTGTTCGCACTTGATGAATGCTAAGGTGTAAATGCTTTGCAACATCTTTCGTTGGTGTAACAGGAAAAAACTTTTTAACATAATCTATTAACATTTCCGTTTCCATTTGAATACCTCCCCATGTAAGAAAAACTTTTTAAATTTATGTCTGAACGTGTGTTTGCATTGTATACCCTTAATTGCCAAAGATAAACTTGAAGAAATCTTCATTTGAACTTTATATTTCATGACCGATATAGTGAGTAGTACAGTTATTTACATAAATTATAATTATGGAGGAATGGCTAAATGAAACTCCTTTTTCAAAGTGAAGCAATTGAACAAGTGAAAGAAGTCGATGCGATGATTGAAAAGATTAATGAACTCTTAGGAAATGATTATTACTTCAGTCATTTAATCGTAGATGGGACAGTTGTAAATGAAGACCCAGAATTGTTTTTAACGGAACGACTAAGTGAAATTGAACAAATCGAGGTCATCGCAATTCCAGCGAAAGAGTTCGTCAATGATTTATTAGTATCAGCGGAAGACTATGTGAGCCGCGCATTACCGCATATTGCGGACGTTGCGGATTCGTTCGCACAAAATGAAGAGCGATGGGCGGATTTGGCGGACTTATTAGAAGGCATTCAATGGATGACATCGATGTCCACAGCAATAGAAGAATCCATCGCACGTCCAACGACATGGGCAGAGGTAACGGAGCAAATGACGATTTTAGAGAGCAGCCTTCCACAATTAGAACAGGCTTTAACGAACCAAAACCAAGCTGAGGTTTCAAATATCCTTTCCACAACGATTCAAGGGGTGTTTGAACAGTTGGAAAAACATATTAAAGAAATTATCGATCGTGAAGGTCAGAGAGATTTATTGAATTAATGCTTTTTAATCCTCGACGGATAGTGATAGGCTATCCATCGAGGATTTTCGAACTAAAACACCACGCAACCAACTCACTAGCGGTCGCGCCAGTCTGTTGCCGAAAATAGGCCAGATTATTTTTAAAAGGTTCTTGAATGCTAATTTGATAACTTTTTGTTGGCATGGTATCTTCTGTTATTGGTCGCAATGTTTGAAATAAAGTTTTAGGACAGATGGATTTAGTTGTTCGTTTTTAAATAATAAACGCAAGTGTTTTAATGCTTGATGAATATCTTGTGTTGGCGATGTCAGTTGAATTGTTTCAGGTAAGTAGATGGTTGTTCTATTTGCAATGGGACGTAAAGGTAAAGGGACTAGCGCTTTTCTGTTCATGCAAGGTTGCAACCATGGCTCGACTAAGTATAAGAAGTAAATGATTTGAAACTGATCATACAAGATGAGGCGATTTTGCTGGTCTAGTTTGAAAGAGAATTGCCATTTTTTATAAAGTAAATGTTGCAAAAAGAGATTTTCCTTTGTAGTGAAACAATCTGTAGATAAGATGATTTTTTGCATTTTTCCATTGGTAATTTTCAAATGGCCATCATCTTGATACCACCAGCTTAATGCTTCTTCGTTTAAATAGCGTTCTAGAAATTCGTGAGGGAGTATTTTTATGCCACCGGGATACCATAATTCATATAACTCAGTAACGATTGGGGCTGTTTTGGACTGTACGTAATAAAGTTCAGAATAGCCCTTTTTTAATCGTGGGTCGGAATTTTTCCTGTAAGTTGGTTGGTTTAGTGGGATACTGTCTTTTAATTGCTTGAAGCAGTAATTTGTCCACTCGTAATCTTCTGTTCTGTGTTGAAACTTGAAACGTGGTTTTCTATCTTTCTCTTTGACGATGCTGCCGTCACCGAGTAGTTTTCCGCAGATACGG
This sequence comes from uncultured Sporosarcina sp., assembly GCA_947644645.1. Taxonomy (GTDB): domain Bacteria; phylum Bacillota; class Bacilli; order Bacillales_A; family Planococcaceae; genus Sporosarcina. The sequence continues at coordinate 51,564 of CANSAF010000002.1, forward strand.
TGGTGGAAGTTGGGTGTTGTCATGTGGATGCTCCTTTCGTGAGAGATTATTAATTGTATTATAGCAAATGTTTTTCAGCAATCCCTAATTCTGTTCAAATAGTTGTAATGATTACCCCCGCCAATTGCCAAAATGTCATACCACTACTATATATCTTCACGCTTTTCCAAAAATGAACCATTCTTTTATAAATCTTTCACTTAAAGGCCTATATAGAACGTTGTAGAGAAAGATGAACCTTTGCCAACAACTTATTTCGAGCGGATTAAAGCATTCTTAGCATCAACATTTGGTGAGCCGAAAACAGCAAGAAACTTTTTGACGTTTATCCCGAAATCACAATTCCAATATTAAAATTTAGTGTTCATGTGGATCAAGGAGAACAATTTGAAGGACTCGACATCCGCGCATTGTATATTGCCGTTCAAGCAACTAAACGTAAGAAAATTCATAATCCTCCAGGCTATCTTTCAGGCATTCTGTGCAAATTAATGGACGAATTTTTATTTAACGATTTGTAGATGAAGGTTTCCTTGAAAGGATAAGGATAAGAAGGGATGGTACGAGAATTTTCATCTAGAATGTAGCTAATTTAGGCTTGAATGTAGATACCTAAGTGTTCCTAATTCCTCATAATTTAGATTAGCTTCCTATGGGCTTAAAGTCATTTCTGATGCAACTTTTATCACTTGTTTATGTTATAGTAAAAAGAAAGAATCTACTTTTTCTTCATAGATTTTTGCAGTAGTTTTTCGAGAAGGGGCGTTGGAAATGAGTGTGACAATTAGTCAACAACAGTTTATTGAATTTGGGAGGAATCGCCAAGCGGCGTTGGCATATGTGCAATCACGTATGCACTTAAAGGATAATTATTTGATTGGGCGAATTAGCTCTCGACCGATTCATAATGATTATTTTTTTATTAAAGATTTAGTGAATCCTTATACTGGACTAGACGTAAAAAATGATTTATTTACGGATGGATCCTTTAAGGCATCTGTCTTTTGTTTAGGAGGAAAAGATGATTTCCATTTTGAAATTGGGGATCTTGTATTATTTTCGTTTGAAGTAAACACAACTCGGGATAAAGTTGAGAAAGGTGATATCTTTAAATCATCTATCAATGAGTTAACCCCAATTATTGATGCTGCAGATGTATTTAGAGAACTGGAAATGTCAGCAGATGATTTGGAAGTTGTTGGTTTAGTTAAAGGTGATTTTTATGAGGAGCATGGTGATTTATTTATCGATTTTGTGAAAAAAAATGTCCAGAAGAAAATTGATGAATCGATGAATACATTAAAAACTCAGGAAAAAATGCAGCACGAGCGCAGTGAGGCCTTAAAAGAAGAATATAGAAGAATTAACCGACAACGAGAACAATTAACACAATCACAAGAAATGTTAAAGGAATTAGGTTTTACTTTTGATACGCGGGAGCCGACAGAAGAATCTATTGCAGAAGATTTACCGATAGAAGATCCTGTGCAAATGCTTGATGAAATTCAAAAACAGTTAGCTGCACGTGGTCTATATTATGAGAAAGATTTATTAAGACAAGTTTTAACTGTGTTGAAAACAGGCCAAATGTTAACATTAATCGGTCCATCTGGAACAGGGAAGACGACAATTGTTAGTGAACTCGCGAAAATCATTGGCGCAAAATATGAGATTATACCGATTCAACCAAGTTGGACGGATAAGCAAGATTTGCTTGGTTATTATAATCCAATTCGACAACTATATGTTCCAACAGCGTTTTTGGATTGCTTAGTTGAGGCGAAACAAAATGAAAATCAATTATATTTTATTTGTTTAGATGAAATGAACTTGGCCCAAATAGAATATTATTTAGCTGATGTATTAAGTGTTAGGGAAATTGAAGGCGAAAAATTACGCTTATACAGTGACTATGAATATAAACAAAATATGGATGAAGTGAAATGGTTTACGCAAAAAGCATTGAAGTTAGCTGAATGTGATTCAATCGAAGAGTTAATTGAAGATGAGTTGAAGATTTCATCATTAGAACAGTACCAATTGATACAACGTTACCAAAATATGCAGCGTTATAAACCGCAAATCGAAATTCCGCGTAATGTGCGTATTATCGGCACGATGAATATAGACGGAACAGTGCAACCATTAAGTCCTAAAGTAATTGATCGTAGTTTTATATTGCCGGTAAATCGCCAGGAAAAGGTGGAAATTGAAGAGGTAGAACCGCGTACATACAATCTACCAGCATCTTATTTTGAGTTAGATGCTATGCAGGAGACGAAGATTGAAGAAGATTTAAGGCCATTACAAGAGCAATTAGCTACGTTAGATGCCGAGTATAATGATCGTGTCGAAAAACATATCAATCAATATGTTCAAGCATCAAATTTATTTCAAATGGAGGAACATCATTTAATTGATGAGGTTGTATTGATGAAGATTTTACCACGAATTCATCATTTTTCTGAGCAATTTAAAAATGAAAACGAATTACTTGAATTAAGTGCAGTTACAGGCGAAGCGAGAAGAAGTGCTGTAGTTGTTCAGAAAATGTTAGAGAAATATCGAGAAAACCGTATATTTTCATATTGGAGTTGATGATACATGGTGCTTGAACTGTATATGATTAGTGTAGCTTATGACCATAATCAGCAACCTAAGATGGGGAAATTACCGATACGAAAAATCCAAGTTGAAAATGTCGTGGAACAAAAGAATGAGGATAAATGGAGCATTTCAACGCATTATCGGAGTCAGTCGAATAATCGAATGATGCAAGTGGGGATTCGGATAACCGATTCAAAAATTAAGTCTCTGAGTTTAAGAGGTCAACAAGATGGCATTGAAGTTTTCTTCGAAAAAGATCAGCACGAAAATATTTGGTTTGAGCCTACAAGATTTCAAAACTATAAACAGGGACGTTATTATCGATTTGAAGAAAATGGTGGCGTGACAGGCATTGCTAATGCAGGGAGTGTCCGAATTATTGGAAGGACGGATGACGGGGAAAAGGAACTTGGTCATATTCAATTTGTACCGTCTTCGTTGTCGATTCGGGACTATGAAAGGATGGTGGCCGATTTATATCGTATTCGCGAAGAGTTAGTCCGCGGGCAACGTGCGGAGTCAATGACGATTAAGCGTGAAACGGTTCCAAAACAGTTAAAAGAACAGTTGAAAATATTAAAGCAGGCGATGGACAATATTAATCGAATGCCGGTTAAACGTTTTCATTACAAATGGAAAAAAGAAAAAGAGCATGAATATCGTCGTTTTAATATGCGGAAAGAAATTTTTAAAATGTTAAACCCTGGTAAAAGTGCTTATTATATTTATGCACCCGAGCCATCAGTAGAAATAAAGGAACATCAATTGATTAAGCAAGAGCTGAAGTTATTAAAAAAGTATGCAGAATTTTACAGTGGGCGTGGTGTAATTTTGGAAGTTGACCGCGCGCAATTAATCAATGAACGGGAAATGATTTTTGAAAAAAGTAATATAGAGCTTCAGCAACAACTAAAAACGGCTACGGGTATGGAAAATCCATCGGTCTATAAAACATTGAAACATCATTATGAGAAGGAAATTGAAAGAGTTAATCAGCTGATTGATGCTGAAAAAGAACTGTATAAAAATTTTCTAGTATACAAACATGAAGAAGGGCGTCCCGAAAATTCATTACCTGTAATCGTTTCTTTGAATATTAAGGGAGATGCGAGCAATTATAAAATTGAATTCGAAAATAATCGTTTTAAAACGACTGTTCAGTCAAATTATCGGCAAGAACAATGGGAAAGTGCTATCCACTTTTTAGGATATCAATACTGGGAAGATAAAGAGTTTAAAAGTGGAGAATGTAAAAGTCATTTTTGTTCAATTGAATTAAATACAGAAGTAATTTCACAGCATCTATTATTGAAAGAAGCTGTGCAAAATAATCGATTTAAGGATGTTCAAGCAAGTATGAAAATAAAAGGATATGTTGAATATCCTACATTTCCTTTATTTGAGAACGATCCAATTGGAAGAAGAATCAATAATCCAAGATTCCGTGGGTATACGTTTAAATTTAAAAAGATTCAATCCATTACTATTGAACGCGAAGAAGTGGTGATACAGGAAGAAAAAACGTCGTTGCAGCAATTTTTACAACAAGCACCTATCCAAACTTCGCAAACACTTTCCTTACATGATGAGTTGGAAAGAATGGAGATTAGTTTAAATCAGCTTGAGCAGATGTATCAATTGACGAAAAGATTAAAGGGATTAAGCGATGAAACGCTAGTATATGATTCGATCATTCAAACGGTAGATGATTTAATTCAACTGCCGATGCTTCAAAATGTTCGTCTCAAAGAACGGCAGCCGTTTTTACCGACACAACTCTTTTTGCATGATCCACAATATCATCTTGTATGGAAAGCTTTAACGGGAATTCATCGTAATCTTGAAGCTTCGTTTGTAGCGAAGAAAGATGAACTTCAAATTGGCGTAGTAAAAGTCGAACAGATTTATGAAATTTGGTCTTTGTATAAAGTGATTCATCTAATGACAGAGACACTTGGATGGCAGTTAGAAGGGAATATGGATGTTGTGAAGTATTTAGATCAATATATTCGTTCAAATTCATCTTATGTACTACATAATTTCATCGTCTCTTTAACTTTTCAAAATTGGAAAGTAGAAATCACTTATGAGCCTAAAATTTATCTCGCAAATGTGAAAAATTACCGCACACCCGATTTAGCAATGAGATTTATAAAAAATGAGGAAGTGCTTGGGATAGCTTATTTAGATGCCAAGTATCGGAATTATAAAACCCAGGGAAATGAGCAGTGGATAAAAGATATTCAGTCTGTCGCAATTGATAAATATGGTGCAATGGAGCCTGCTGACAACCGATGGAGATATAATGTTCTTGCATCTTTTATTCTTCATCCAGATGTTGAATTTGGTCAGTCGACCGAGCAATTTGGCAAAAATTATTCGGTTACTTACAGTGCGGAGGATTTTGTAGGAACAGAAGAGGCACATAAATATGGTTCGATTTATATGACACCTTCCGTTTCATATATGTTTAAAAATTGGCTGCGTATGATTATGGAGTATCAATTAGGTCAATATCATATATGTTGGAATTGTGGTTGTGCAGATGATGTTAAGCGAGTTAAACGATTTACGTTTAGAGGAAAAGAGAAGTATCATTTTACATGTCAACAATGTAAGGAGTTTTGGGTAAAGGTGCATTGTCGCAATTGGCATTCACATTTACTCGTGAAGCATGTAAATAATTACCATCATCAACTTAAAAGAAATTATAAATGGTATGTCATTTGTCCCGTCTGTGGGGATGGAGATGAAGATAGAGAAAATCCTGGATTCTAAGTGTTTTAGAATCTAGGATTTTCTTATTTGTGCCTTGTAAGGGGATAGTCGGTGGTGAGAGTCTACTACCGGTTCGCGCTATCACCGAATAACTATGGTCGAATTTTAATTCTTAAAAATAGAATAAGTCTTTTAAAGGATTCCACTAGGACAATTTTGCGATAGGGGTCACCCGAGATGATACAAAACTTCATGGCATTGGTCGATTTGAATACGTAATGCTTCTGGAGATTCATCATATAAAACAATATCGATTTTGAGGAGCGTGTCTAGTTCATTTTCAATTTGATCGGTTAGTAAAAGCCACTTCATATTTGAAAGCCCAGGTGCCTTGACAGCTAAATCAATGTCAGATACATCAGTATAGTCGCCATATGCTCTTGAACCAAATAATAGAATAGATTGAATTTCTGGATAGTGTTGTGCGATGTTATGAAGTTGATTGATTAGATGACTATTCATCTGCATCATGCCCAGTGATATATTGTTCTTCTAATTTCGTGAAAGTTTTTTTCATTTCGGGAAAGTAATTACTAATATTCTGGACGATTTTACGCGCCATGTCTTCGCTATATACATGTGAAGTTGAATTTCGATCTTTAAGCATTTGTAGCCATGCTTGTTCATTGGTCAGCCATCCAACTTGGTAGGATTCTTTTAATGTTTCCCGGGGAGTTCTAGCGTCGATGCCTTCCCTAGATAAGAGTCTTTTAAGGGTTTTCCAATATAGTTCAATCGTAAATTCAAAGCGTTGAATTGTACCATCTACAATCAGGCTATTTTCCAAATCTTCTTGAAGAGCTTCTTCTAAGCGTTTTAGCGCCCTTTTAAGGTTAGCGAAACTTTGTATTAGCTTGCGATCCATATCTCTCATTAATATTCCACCTCTGTCGGAGTTATAGTGTTTTTATTTTATCATTTTAACTTTCTATATTGTATGGAGTGGTTTTAGTTTCCCATGATGACTTGCTATGGGTTTACATCGTTAATTGATAATTTTATTTCAATGAAAAATGATTTTTTGGGGGAGCCCTTTGGTTGAATCTTAAATATGATTTTGTTTAGAAGGTTTTACTTTTCGAACAGTAGTATCGATATCTAAAAGCTGTACAGATGCTAATTTAATCCACGCACCGATAAAGAGTGAGACTGTGCCTCCAAGTCCAAATCTTCGAAATCCCATTCATTTCAATCCACGCACCCATAAAGAGTGCGACGTGGCTAGATTGGACATTTACGATGAAAGCAAAAAAATTTCAATCCACGCACCCATAAAGAGTGCGACAATAAAACCGCAGTACAAATCTTGTATTTGGATAATTTCAATCCACGCACCCATAAAGAGTGCGACCCACGCAATCGTGATATACAACCCAGAAACAAGAATTTCAATCCACGCACCCATAAAGAGTGCGACCAAGCATACTCTCAATTAGAAAATTTATATGGTATTTCAATCCACGCACCCATAAAGAGTGCGACCTCAATATCTTACAAACTAGCTCGTTTATCATTCATTTCAATCCACGCACCCATAAAGAGTGCGACACAGTTGGGTATATGATGAAGAACAAAACATAATGATTTCAATCCACGCACCCATAAAGAGTGCGACCCTGGCTAAATCTAATAATGATTTTGGCACTTTGAATTTCAATCCACGCACCCATAAAGAGTGCGACAAAACTCACGTGGATTCGGCTTTTTACCAAGCCCAATTTCAATCCACGCACCCATAAAGAGTGCGACGTGGATGGAGGCACCTCTGTTACTCCAACTCACATATTTCAATCCACGCACCCATAAAGAGTGCGACTGGGTTGTTACGTCACATGGTTCTGATTGGAGTTCGGATTTCAATCCACGCACCCATAAAGAGTGCGACGTAAATCTTATCACGTTGCCTTGAAAATCATACTATTTCAATCCACGCACCCATAAAGAGTGCGACGGCGATGACGGTCCAATCGAAATCATGATTACTCATTTCAATCCACGCACCCATAAAGAGTGCGACGAATACCATTCAGAATCGCTAAATATGCATCGCTAATTTCAATCCACGCACCCATAAAGAGTGCGACGAGTATCAATTTTTATGATAAGAAACTGGAACGCATTTCAATCCACGCACCCATAAAGAGTGCGACTCTACATCGTGCTTCACATCAAAAGGTAGAATCGTATTTCAATCCACGCACCCATAAAGAGTGCGACGATTGGATTCGGCCAACGTATCCTACGCGCCGGTATTTCAATCCACGCACCCATAAAGAGTGCGACGGAGAGATTGTTGGTGCATCATTAATAATTGAATATTTCAATCCACGCACCCATAAAGAGTGCGACTGAAGACGTTCATAGCTACTGCGCAATTGACAGGCATTTCAATCCACGCACCCATAAAGAGTGCGACTAAAAGTAGATCCATCTGTTGTAATTGCAACCAGATTTCAATCCACGCACCCATAAAGAGTGCGACCTCTTGCCATCTATTTTCACCCCCTTTCAAAAACTTCATTTCAATCCACGCACCCATAAAGAGTGCGACTTTAGCGCCGTTATGTTTGTTGTAAACGGGATCTGATTTCAATCCACGCACCCATAAAGAGTGCGACTACTGTACGGATCAACGGCGCTGCAACCACAAATATTTCAATCCACGCACCCATAAAGAGTGCGACATCAAATTTTTCGCATGTTACAATTTACCGCGATATTTCAATCCACGCACCCATAAAGAGTGCGACTTACTTCATTCCCCCATGATCTTGACGGGGTATTCATTTCAATCCACGCACCCATAAAGAGTGCGACAGACCCTCCGCAACATATGTTTCCGGTTTATCATATTTCAATCCACGCACCCATAAAGAGTGCGACAGCATTTGCTTATTATCCCAACCGGCTAAAGCCATATTTCAATCCACGCACCCATAAAGAGTGCGACTAAAAAAGTCGTTCGATTCTCTATATTACCGCGAATTTCAATCCACGCACCCATAAAGAGTGCGACGGATAGTCGCTTACGTTCAAGATTAAATTTTTTAATTTCAATCCACGCACCCATAAAGAGTGCGACGGCGTATGCTTCAACCATTTTTGCAATTCCTTCACTAATTTCAATCCACGCACCCATAAAGAGTGCGACAAAGACGGTTTGATGAAGCTTGGGACAAGATTTTTATTTCAATCCACGCACCCATAAAGAGTGCGACAATTTGGAATAATGACTTGTTTATTCCGAATCGATTTCAATCCACGCACCCATAAAGAGTGCGACATCCCTACCAGAAGAAGAGATTAAAGCCGCTAAAATTTCAATCCACGCACCCATAAAGAGTGCGACATTCCTTTATTTGATCATAACCCCATACCAACGCTATTTCAATCCACGCACCCATAAAGAGTGCGACGAGATTGATGGCTATCTTGGACCAGATACACAGAATTTCAATCCACGCACCCATAAAGAGTGCGACTGCGAAAAAGTGATGCTAATCGATTTAAACATCGATTATTTAACATCTTCAACGTCTATTGTACTTCATTTTCCTTTTAAATTCATGGAAAACCTGAAAAAGTATACTTTTATGGTGCGAGTCTCCTAGGGATTTCATGTTCACTTCTGGTTCGCACTAATATGAGATAACTATAGACAATTTTAATAGTATGTTTTTTATTGGCGTCATTTGGCATGATGTGAAAAATCGATTTGATTTGTTAGTAAAACTATTTTATTTGTGACAACTAGAATAAGATACAAGTCGTATACTCTTGGGCCAGATAAATAGAATTTGACCATTCCAAAATGATCACCCCATCAACCTCGAGAAAACCAAACCACTGCTGTTTCTATTTACGTTTTTCAAAAACGAACCATTCTTTTATAAATCTTTCTCTTAAAGATCTATAAAGAACGTCTCCTTCGGAAAAGTTCTCCCTAAAAATATCATGAAAAACTTTCTCTCTCTGTCCACCTTTTGCGAATTTTTTACTATGTATTAGGCAAAGGGGGAATTTGCATGACACACTACTTAACAAAATACGCATATTTCACAAATAAATTCGATTTAGATAAAGCAGCATCCATGCACAGAGCCGAACATTGGCAGGCGATGAATCAAACTGACCGCGTTGTACTCGATGTCATTCGCCAATACTCTGTAAAATTCGGTGCGGCACATTTAAAGCATGACACGATTGCGGGGAGGATTGGCAAATCAAATGTGACGGTGCGCCGCGCGATTCGTAAACTTGTCGGGCTCAACATCATTGAAAAAATCCATTACGTCCGCCCAGTTATGAACGGACTTGGCGCAAATATTTATGCGATTAAGCCTTTTGAAGAACCGGAAAAATTAGTCGAGCCAGCGAAGCCTGAAGTAGTTGAAGTCGTGGAGGAAGAATTTGCTCCAATAACTTATTTCGGAAGAATCAAAGCATTTTTAGCTTCAACAATCGGTGAGAGTAAAGCGGCAAGGAATTTCTTCGGCGTCTACCGCCAGAGCACGATGCCAATATTAAAATTCCGCGTTCATGCGGATAAAGGAAATTGCTTTGAAGAACTCGACATCCGCGCGCTACATATCGCCGTTCAAGCAACAAAAAGTAGAGAAATTAATAATCTACACGGCTATTTTTCAGGCGTTTTGCGGAAACTAATGGATGAATTTTTATTTAACGATTTGTGCATGGCTTATGATGAGTTGCCTGAAGAAAACGAATGAATTTTGGATGATGATTTCTTTGAAAAGGTGAGGAAGAGGATGGATCGCGCTAGAAATTCTATTAGCGTGCACATTATTGAAGATTGCGTGCAGATTCTCTCCGATTGTGTGGAGATTTTAGCGAAAAGCGTGCAGCATCCCAATCGCGTGCATGATTTCTTCAAAACATTAAATGTCGATGGGAGTGCGATTCTTACTGTTTGGATATACGCAGATTTTATGCGCTAGTAGGTGAGCAGGTACGTGCGCAGTTCGTTAAAGCCCCGAACTGCATTTCGTACCAGTCATCGTGGGGATGAATACTATACTTATCTGAATTCAATGGATTGACGATTAAGAAACAAACTCCTTATTTAAAGCTTCCAAATCTACTTCAAATCCTAAGTCTTCCAGCATTTGGTGATCCCGATTACTTTCTTGCCCTTCTGTAGTTAAGTAATCACCGATGAAAATTGAATTTGCTGGATAAAGTCCAAATGGTTGAAGACTGCGTAAATTTACTTCTCGTCCTCCAGAAATACGGATTTCTTTGGTCGGATTAATAAATCTGAATAAGCATAACACTTTTAGACAATAAATCGGCGTCAATTCGTTTGTTCCTTCAAGTGGTGTACCGTCAACAGCATGTAAAAAGTTTACTGGAATCGAATCGGCATCCATCGCATGTAAACTGCGCGCCATGGAAATCACATCTTCTTTCGTTTCACGCATGCCGATAATTACACCTGAACAAGGAGAGATTCCTGACTGTTTTGCTAATTCAATCGTATTTACACGATCGTCAAAAGTATGAGAGGTTGTAATCTGATCATGATGTGCTGCGGAAGTATTAATATTATGATTATACCTATCGACACCCGCTTCTTTTAGTCGGCGCGCCTGTTCTGGTTTCAAGATTCCGAGACAAGCACATACTGTCATATGTTCAAACTTTTCTTTTATTTCTTTTACGGAATCCACAACGATATCAAGCTCCCGGTCTGCTGGTCCACGTCCACTTGCGACAATGCAATAGGTTCCAGCATTTAAATCTGAAGCACGGTTTGCGCCTGCAATAATTTCTTCACGTTTCATCATGGAATACTTTTCAATCGGTGCTTTTGATACAATCGATTGTGCGCAATAACCGCAATTTTCTGGGCATAATCCAGATTTCGTATTCATAATCATATTCAATTTCACTTTATTCCCGAAATACTTTTTTCGAATTTTATAGGCAGCATGTAAAAGAGGCAGTAAATCTTCGTCATTGCTTAATAAAATGGATGATGCCTCTTCATCTGTTAAAATATGTCCACTGATTACTTGGTCTGCTAATGTTTCAAATTTTGTCATAATTAACGCCTCACTTTTAATGTTTTAGACATTCGATGTCCGAAAATACCTGCTAGAACCGCAAGAAGAATGTCTTTTGGTAATGGCGGTAACATCCATAACCACGCAATTTTATAGGTAAATGCATCGGGTGCAGAAGCCCAAAGTTTATAGGCAGCATACAACCAATTTGTACCAAATAAATAATTCACCGACATCGCAACGAGTGCTGCTGTAATATACCCCTTTAAATTTCCGTTTTTTTCAATAATTTTTCCGGCAATATAGGCTACGAAAATAAAAGATAAAATAAATCCAAATGTAGGGCTAAGAATGGCACTAAAACCGCCACTAAATCTTGAAAATACTGGCGCTCCTGCAAGTCCAATAAACATGTAAACGGTCATTGATATAGCCCCTAATCGACTACCAAGAATCACTCCTGCCAAAATGGCAAAAAAAGTTTGTAATGTAATCGGTACACCACCAACGACTAAAAATGGAACGAATGATGTGATGTTTGCACCAATCATCATCAGTGCGGCGAACATACCGCAATAAGTGATGTCCGTTGCTCGTATTCGACTCTTTCTTTCTACTATTGTTGTCATAAGTCACCTCTCAATATATGTAATTATTTTAATAGTAAAATAAAAAGCTGAATGAGTCAACCTGTAAAATTTTAAAGTTAACTCATTTGTGTTGTAATTTATTTACTTAAAAGTCACAAAAATTATTCGAGAAATGAATCAAATTGATTTTAAATGTTGGGTATACTATAACGAATTGAGGTTATGATCACCGAAAAGTAAAGGTATATAAAAATATTTATAAAGACCTAGAGGCGATTGCGATGGATGTTCAAAACTTATGGAATGCATTCGAAAGCTGGGAAGTAGTAAGTGGTGTTAAAGAAGAAGTCTTGGCTTATAAAACAAGGATGAAGAAGTTTTAGGATGAGCCATCGTTGTGTGTGCAGTAGTGTCTTGTTTGTATATGCACAGATGATTCGAAATAAAAAGAGGCTGGGACATAACTAGCCTAAAGATTGCTATTTTTATTCACTTGTGAAATCAATAGTTGGTCTCCGTATTGGCGGATGTCTAGGGAAACGAAATTCATCATTTCTTCCGCAAGGTCTACATCTTCTAGTATAGATAATGATTTCGATAAGTTGTTTTCGATAAGTTGTTTTCGAATTCCAGTGCGTTTTCTAAATGAAATTCGATTACTTCGATGTGAGAACCAATTTTTGTTAAATGAAGAGATGTTTGGTTAATCGCGTCGTCAATTTTAGCAATGACGTCATTGGCATCAGCGTTAGACATGACAGAAATGCCGTCGATGCCGAGTGCTGCGGCGCGTGTGTCGATTAATTGAATCGAGATTTTTTGACCAGGATTCGCACCAACGAGTAGATTTAATGCTGTATCTTCGCCTAAAATTTTACGCGTGTTAAATTCTAGTTTCGTTGCTGTATCGTCAATTGCTTCAAGCAGGTGATTGACTTCTTCTTGGATTGCTTCACGATCAAATGTCGTCATTGTGTCCGTTGCGCTTGCGACAGCTAATTCACGAACTTTTTGTAGCAGTCCGTTGACGTTATTTAAGTCTTCGTTTGCAGGTTCAAGTAAAGAAAGTCCATCTTGCAAATTGCGCTGTGCTTGCGAAATACCGCGAATTTGCGCGCGCATCGTTTCCGAAATAGAAAGGCCAGAAGCATTATCGCTACTCGTTGCAATTTTTAAGCCTGTCGATAATTGCTGTAAACTCTTTTCAATTTGTTTACTATTTTTTTGATAACGATTGACTGAAAATGAAATTTGTTCTTGGTTATGAACTTTCATGTTTTCACCTCGATTTATAAAATAGTCATTACTTATATCGGTCAATTATTTGGAAAATGAAGGGACTTTTAGATAGATAAAAAACGAATCTATAGTAGGACAAATCCATTTTAAATGCTATACTAAATCATTGGAAATAAAATATATTCGATAGAAAATATGGTGACGTGTGAATGTCAAAAGAAAATATAAAGCAGGGCAGTTTCTGGGCGTTTTTACCGTTAATTGTTTTTGTTTTGTTATTTATTGGTTCGGGAATTATCGCGAAAGATTTTTCGGTGATGCCGTTGAATGTGGCGGTGTTAATTGCGGCAGCGATCGCGCTTGGAATGAACCGGAAAGAGAAGTTTAATAAAAAAGTTGAAGTGTTTATGAAAAATGCGGGGCATCCGAATATTATTTTGATGGCTGTTATTTTCATTTTAGCAGGTGCGTTTGCAGGCGTGACGAAAGGGATGGGGGCTGTTGAATCGACAGTCAATTTAGGTCTTACGCTGTTGCCTTCGAATATGTTATTAATTGGTTTGTTTGTCATTGGCTGTTTTATTTCTGTGTCGATGGGAACTTCTGTTGGGACGATTGTGGCGCTTGCACCGATTGGGGTGGGCATTGCGACGGAAACGGGGATTCCTGTGGCACTTGCGATGGCGACGGTTGTCGGAGGCGCGATGTTTGGGGATAATTTGTCGATGATTTCAGATACGACAATTGCAGCTGTGCGTACGCAAAATACGCAAATGAAAGATAAGTTTAAAGTGAATTTTTGGATTGTTTTGCCTGGGGCTTTATTGACGATGGTCATTTTAGGTGTGATGACTTGGGGAAATGAAGTTGTACTGGCAGGTGATTATCCGTTTGAACTTCTGAAAGTGTTGCCATATATTGGTGTTTTAGTCGGTGCGCTTGTCGGGGTTCATGTCTTAATTGTGTTAATTGGCGGGATGGTTTTTGCTGGTATCATCGGCTTAATGGATGGTTCATTTACCATTAGCAGTTTACTTTCGGCGATTGCTGAAGGAATTATGTCGATGGAAGACTTGGCGCTGATTGCGATTTTAATCGGTGGAATTGTTGGAATGATTCAGCATAATGGCGGCATCGATTATTTATTGTATCAAGTGAGCCGGAAAGTGAAGACGAAAAAAGGTGCGGAATTTGGCATTGCGGGACTCGTGAGTGTGGCGGATATTGCGACGGCGAATAATACGATTGCAATTATTGTGACAGGTCCTTTGGCAAAACAAATTGCCGATGAATATGACATTGACCCGAGAAAATCGGCGAGTTTACTCGATACCTTTTCAGGTTGTTGGCAAGGATTATTGCCATACGGCGCACAGTTGCTTGCGGCGGCTGGACTTGCAGCGATTTCGCCAGTGAGTATTATGATGTACTCATTTTATCCTGTTTTAATGGGAATTTGCTGTACGATTGCAATTTTAATTGGATATCCGAAGAGAAAAACGGAGGCTGTTTAGAAAGTTTGATCAACTTTCTAGACGCCTCTTTTTTAATAAACTAGTAAAAGTGACCTTTGTCATGGTATAATAAAGGGAATTATTCGACAAAAATCGACACTTTAAAAAGACGGAATATTTAAATTTAAATAAATGTTGTGAGAGAAGGGGAGCATATTGAAAAGTTTACGGACGAAGTTGATGGTGGCTTTTGCTTTGTTTTTATTAGTACCTTCTTTAGTGATTGGTGGATTTTCGTATTTGACTGCTAAGAAAACGGTGAAGCAGGAGGTGCTTGAAGGATTTACCTCAAACATTAATTTATTAACTCGAACAATTGATCAAAGTTTACAATTAAAGATGCATGACGTTGATTTTTTCTCAGGACGGATTACGAAAGAAGATTATCAAGACGCGGCAGTGACGGAGGGGATATTTAGACAATATATTGGATTGCATCCAGAAGTCGATTTAATATTTTTAGGGGCTGAGGATGGAACTTATAGGCAATATCCGGATGTGGAATCTCCAGAAGGATATGATCCGCGGGAAAGACCTTGGTATATTGAAGCAATGGCGAATCAAGGAGAAACGATTATTTCTAATCCATATTTATCCGCCAATAATAATGAGCCTGTCGTTACGGTTTCCAAAGCATTGGAAGAAGGCGGAGGCGTAATTGCAGTAGATATTAATATTAGTTATTTACAGAGTCTTGTTCAGCAAGTGACGGTGGGAGAGACAGGTTATGCGATGATGTTAGACGGCGAAGGGACATTTATTTCCCATCCAGTACAAGCAACGGGTGAACAGGCGGATGAAGGTTTGACGACTGATCTTTATGCGAATCAAACGGGGGAAATTACTTCTGTTTATAATGGTGAAGAACGAATTATGGCGTTTGTGACCAATGAGTTAACAGGATGGAAATTGGTAGGATCGGTAACATCTGATGAAGTGAATCAATCGGCGATGTCGATTTTACAACGAACTGTGCTGATTGTTGTTCTTTCAATGATTATTGGAATTGCGATTGTTGTAGTTGTTACGCGTTCGATTATCGGTCCGATTAATCGGATGAAAGAGCAAGCCATTGCGGTAAGTGAAGGTGATTTAACGGAAGAAATCGAAGTGCGAACGAATGATGAAATTGGTGAATTAGGTCAAGCGTTTAATCAAATGCAAAATAGTTTGCGATTGCTCGTTCAAAATATCGATGAAAATGCGGAAGTTGTCGCAAGTGCAGCTGCGGAATTATCGGCGAGCGCTGAACAGACGAGTGATGCCGCGGAGCAAGTTGCTGTGTCTATCCAGGATGTGGCGCATAACGCGGAGGCACAAACGGATTCTATTCATACGGTTAATGAGAGTTTGAATGCATTGTCAATTGGCGCTGCACAAATTGCGGAACATGCTTCTGATGTGACAAGTGAAGCATATCGAGCAACGGATGAAGCGAAGGTTGGAGAAGGTGCTGTTGAAAATACGGTTCAACAAATGACGTCGATTCATCAGTCCGTTAAGGAATCTAACGAAATTACGCAGTCACTTTACGAACGTTCGAAAGAAGTTAATGATATTTTAAATGTCATTACAGAAATCGCAGACCAAACCAATTTGCTTGCGCTAAATGCTGCGATTGAGGCGGCGAGAGCAGGGGAGCATGGACAAGGTTTTGCGGTCGTTGCGGATGAAGTAAGAAAATTGGCGGAGCAATCTCAAAAATCCGCCGCAGAAATTCATACAATTGTCGAAGGAATTCAAGTAGATACAGGAAATTCTGTTGAGATTATGAAGGAAGTGACTGAAAACGTATTGAGTGGAATTGATGTTTCATCCAGTGCGTCAGAACAATTCCATCAAATTTTAGTGAGAATGCAAACATTGCTACCTCAAATTGAAAGAATTTCGGAAGAAGCGAAAGGTGCTTCGGTGTCGGTGCATAATATTGTGAGTGATACGGATCGGATTTCGGATGGCATTCAAAGCAATGCCGCCGCATCTGAAGAAGTTGCTGCATCATCTGAAGAACAACTTGCTTCGATGGAAGAAATTCGTACAGCATCCGATTCACTTGCGGATATGGCGGATGATTTAAAAGGGATTATTTCACGGTTTAAATATTAATGATAAGACTGCCTAGAAGGTCGGAATGAAAACGACTTTCTAGGCGGTTTTTTTGTGTGGTTTTGGGGAGAGTGCTTAAGGTTTTGGAGTGATTGTCTAAAGTTTCACCGTAATTACCTAAAGTTCTGAGTTAATTGCCTAAAGTGCTATTTTATCCCTAAAGTTTATGGGTAATTGCCTAAAGCTTCACCGTAATTACCTAAAGTTCTAGCTTGATTACCTAAGGTTCTGAGTTAATTGCCTAAAGTGCTATTTTATCCCTAAAGTTTATGGGTAATTGCCTAAAGTTTCACCGTAATTACCTAAAGTTCCGAGCTGATTACCTAAAGTTCTGAGTTAATTGCCTAAAGTGTTATTTTATCTCCAAAGTTTCAGCATAATTCCCCTAAGTTCCAAGTTAATTCCCCGCCGTGCCCATCTCCCCCTTCAATAAAACCTCCCCACAATAAAAAACTGTCCAGAAAACCTCTCATATCAAGGTTTCCTAGACAGTTTCCCATTAAACTCTAAACTGATTAACTGCGTTTGTAAGTTCTTCGCTTAGTTCAGTTAGTTGTTCTGCGGCTTCAGTTACGGAGGCGATTGCGCGTACTTGCTCGTCCGTTGAAGCACTTACTTCTTCCGATGCGGCTGCTGTTTCTTGTGATGTTGCGGCCATCGTTTCGATTGTTTGTCCCACGACTTCTTTTAAAGTTGCGATTTGTGCAATTTCGTCGTTCACAGCATCGATTGATTGTTGCATCGTTGTTAATAAATTGGAGATTTCTCCGAATGTTGATTCGGTTTCAGTTACGACTAAACCTTGGTTTGCAAAGTTTTGGCGTGTGTTTTCTAATTGGTTTGTGACCAATTGTGTTTCTGTTTGTAATTCCTCGACTGTAATTCGAACTTCGTCAGTCGCTCTTGAAGATTGTTCCGCGAGCTTTCGAACTTCTTCTGCAACGACTGCGAAACCTTGTCCGTGTTCTCCGGCGCGTGCAGCTTCAATGCTGGCATTTAAAGCGAGTAAGTTCGTTTGCGCAGAAATCTCGGTAATTGTATTCATCACTGTACCGATTGCGCCAACTTTTTCTTCCAATGCACCAATAACTGTACCCATTTCTTGTAAAGTTGTTTCAGATTCAGAGAAGGATCCTTTTAGTGCATTCATTTGTGTTTGACCGTTGACGTTCATTGTGCCGGCTTCAGTCGCAATTTCAGTCATCGTTTCTGCTTGCTCTGTAATTAAAATAATTTCTTTTCCGAGTATATCTGATTGCTCGGTTAAAATTTCAGCATCTTCGGCAGATTTTGAAGCACCTTCAGCAATTTCTGCGACTGCATGTGCCACTTCTTCACTGGACGCATTCGTTTCTTCGGAGACTGCACTTAAACTTTCAGAATTCATGCGGACATTATTTGCAGAATTATTGACGACACGAATAATTTCATTTGTACTTTCAACCATCTGATTAAAGCTTGTGGATAGTTGTCCGATTTCATCGCTCGTTTGAACGTCTGATTTAACTGTTAAATCACCATCTGCTACTTCCATCATTAGCTGATTGATTTTCGTGAGTGGGCGAATGATATGACGGATGATTAAGTATAAAATCACAAAGAAAATAATGAGTGTAATTCCAGCAACGATAATCATTGACGTGCGCATTTCGGTAGCTGTCCGATTGACTTCATTTCTGTCGTAAACGAGACCAACTTTCCAACCTTGATCTGGCAATGTTGAGTACACATTAATACGCGGTGTGCCTTCATGTGTATAAGTTACTGAACCACTCCCTTCGTCACGGTCGTACATTTCTTTGACATAAGGATATTCGATTAAACTTTCTCCGCGTAGCGTTGGGTGAACGATACCGATTCCTTCATTATCAAGAAGGATAGGATAGCCATTATGACTGACTTCACTTTGTGCGAGATGTTCGGTAATTGCTGTTAGTTCAATATCGAAAGCAACTACACCTACAACTTGTCCGTTTTTCTCAACTGCAGTAGAAGCGGTAATCACATAATCATTACTTGCTGCGTCCAAATATGGACTTGTCCAATTAATGGTACCCGGATTGTCGACTGCGTTTTGATACCACGGACGAGATGTTGGATCGAAATTATTGCCTAAGTCAATTGGAGGCGATGTAACTGTTTCATCAATATGTGAATAAAAAACAGTGAAAGTTGAATCGTATAAATTTAATGATTTTGTTAACTCATTCTCTAAATCATTATGTAATGCAGTAGCCGCTTCCGGTTCAACTCCGGAAACTTCAAAGTTTTGAACGGCATTTGAAGTGGCGAGTTGGAGTAATCCTTTTTCGAATTGTTCTAAATACGCCGTGATGGAATAATTCATTTCATTCACGAAAGAATTACTTTGCCCGATCAAAACGGTTTCTGTTTTATTTTTTACTTGATTGCTCGTTAAAATGGTCATAATTGCAATGCTGACAAGAAAAAGTACGGCGACTGTCAGAATAATTTTTGTATGAATTGATTTTAACAATAGAATCCACCTTCCTTAAATTTTATGAGACGATTGGCTATGAGATTGATGAAAATTAAAATGACATAAAAACATTATTTTCGACAATAAAACCTTAACAAATGTTGAAAATAAAGACTTTAGAACCAATTTCCTCTACTCTTTATTTTCGGGTGAAAAGATGGAATGTTTAGAGGGAAAAAATTCCAGTCACCTGATTATGATAGGTGTCTGGAATTTTTTATTAGATTTTAAATCGATTCACTGCGCTCGTCAGTTCTTCGCTAAGTTCAGTCAATTGTTCCGCTGCGTCTGTTACGGATTGAATTGCGCGTAATTGTTCGTCTGTTGAAGCGTTCACTTCTTCAGATGCGGCTGCTGTTTCTTGTGAAGTTGCCGCCATTTTTTCAATGGTTTCCGCCACGACGATTTTTAAAGTCGCAACTTGTGCAATTTCGCTTGTGACAGCACCGATTGCTTGTTGCATCGTTGTCATTAATTTTGAAATATCATCGAATGTCATTTCAGTTTCTGTGACAACATTGCCTTGGTTTTGGAAGTTTTGACGTGTGTTTTCTAATTGGTTGGTTACCAATTGTGTTTCTGCTTGTAATTCTTCAACAGTTACACGTACTTCATCTGTCGCTCTTGCCGATTGTTCTGCAAGTTTACGAACTTCTTCTGCAACAACTGCGAAGCCTTGTCCGTGTTCGCCGGCACGTGCAGCTTCAATGCTGGCGTTTAATGCGAGTAAATTTGTTTGTGATGAAATTTCCGTAATGCTATTCATCACTGTACCAATCTCGCTTACTTTATCTTCCAATGAACCAATTACAGTTGCCATCGTGTCAAGGGTTGTTTCAGATTCGTCAAATGATGTTTTTAATGCATGCATTTGTGTTTGCCCGTTACTATTCATCGCGTTTGCTTCGATTGCAATTTCAGTCATTGTTTGGGCTTGTTCTGTAATCAAATTAATTTGCGAACCGAGCACATCGGATTGCTCCATCATCACTTCAGCGTCTTCCGCCGATTTGGAAGCACCTTCTGCGATTTCACCGACTGCAAATGCAACTTCTTCACCCGCCGCATTTGTTTCTTCTGAAATGGCACTTAAACTTTCAGAGTTGGTGCGTACTAGATTTGCCGATTCATTGACGACGCGAATAATATCATTGGTGCTATCGACCATTTGATTGAAACTTGTTGATAATTTACCAATTTCATCATTCGTTTGTACATCAGAACGGACAGTTAAATCGCCATTTGCGATGTCTGTCATTAAATGATTGAGCTTACCTAATGGATTAATAATACGTTGAATGATGAAATATAAAGCGAAAGAAAGTACGATTAATGTAATGAGTGCTGTCATAATCATTGTTGTTTGGATTTCATTGGCAGTTTGGTTAATGTCTTTCTGATCGTAAATTAAACCAACTTTCCAATTTAAATTGTCTAAAGTGTCATAAATATTCATCCGACCGATGCCATCTTTTTGATAAAAAATGACGCCTTCTTTATTATCTCCATCATACATTTCTGAAACGAATGGATAATCCATTAAGTTTTCACCCATTGAGACTGGATGAGAGATAGCGATGCCGTCATTGTCTAATAAATATGGATAGCCATTATGACTTAATTCACTTTGAGCGATATGATCTGTTAATGTTGTTAGTTCGATATCGAAGGCGATGACACCTAAAAATTGTCCATTCTTTTCAACAGCTGTCGAAGCCGTGATAATGAGTTTTTCGGTGACGACATCGACATAAGGACTTGTCCATTTGATTTCTCCTGGATGCGCTTTCGCTTCTTGGTACCAAGGTCTCGTCGTCGGGTCATAATCATCCCCATTATCTTCAATCGGCATATCGACGAAAGCTTCTGGCGTCCCGTAATAAATGGTAAATGCTGCCTCATATAAACCGAGTGTTTTATCAAGTTCAGCGCGAAGTTCCGCCAATGAAGTTCCCGTTTCATCCTCCGCCGAAAAATTTAATACAGGAACAGATGTGGCGGCATGAAATAGCCCTTTTTCAAATTGTTCAAAGAAAGAAGAGATTGAATAATTCATTTCCGATGTAAGTACTTCACTTTGTTCAATGAGCACATTCTCGGTTTTCCCTTTTATTTCTGAACCTGTAAAAACCATCATAATTGAAACGCCTAAAATAACGAGCGAAGCAACGGTTATGATAATTTTTGTTTTAACAGAATTAAACATGATTCAAACACCTTTCTATAAAAAATATAAATTCATTCCCAATCACATGTATTTAGAACAGAAACAGTCTTCAGTTAGGAAGAGGGTATTTAGTTTTTGAAAATAAAGATTGGGAATAAAATTTCTTCTATCTTTTAATATCGGATAATAAATGGAAGTGTTTAGGAGAGTGTAAAAAGTTCCAATAGTATGACTCGACGATTTGTTTAGGAATTTTTTAAAAGGAAAAAAGCGACCCGGAATTTCCGAATCGCTTAGGGGGTTACTTAAATTTTAAATCGATTGACCGCGTTTGTAAGGTCTTCGCTTAGTTCTGTTAATTGTTCCGCTGCATCTGTTACAGATTGGATCGCGCGTAATTGTTCGTCTGTTGATGCGCTCACTTCTTCAGATGCTGCCGCTGTTTGTTGCGAAGTCGCAGCCATCGCTTCGATTGTTTCCGAAACGACTGTTTTTAACGTCTCGACTTGTGCAATTTCACCTGTAATCGCATCGATAGCTTGCTGCATCGTTGTCATCAGTTGTGAAATATCGCCAAATGTCACTTCAGTTTCAGTGACTACATCGCCTTGGTTTTGGAAATTATGGCGTGTGTTTTCAAGCTGGTTTGTGACGAGTTGTGTTTCATTTTGTAACTCTTCAACGGTTACACGAACTTCATCAGTTGCTCTTGCCGATTGTTCCGCAAGTTTACGAACTTCTTCTGCAACGACTGCAAAACCTTGTCCGTGTTCGCCAGCACGTGCAGCTTCAATGCTCGCATTAAGTGCCAGTAAATTCGTTTGAGATGAAATTTCAGTAATTGTATTCATCACTAAACCAATCTCGCTTACTTTATCTTCCAATGAACCAATCACATTTGCCATCGTTTCAAGCGTCGTTTCAGATTCGCCAAATGATTCTTTTAAAGCATTCATTTGAACTTGTCCGTTGCTGTTCATCGTATCTGCTTCTACTGCAATGTCCGCCATTGTTCTAGCTTGATCAGTCAGGGTATTGATTTGCGTGCCAAGTACATCAGCTTGTTCCATCACTGTTTCAGCATCTTCAGCTGATTTTGAAGCACCTTCTGCAATTTCGCCGACTGCAAACGCCACTTCTTCACTTGAAGCATTTGTTTCTTCAGAGACAGCACTTAAACTTTCAGAGTTACCGCGTACATTGTTTGCAGATTCATTGACGATACGAATAATATCATTTGTATTTTCCACCATTTCATTGAAGCTCGCTGATAATTGCCCAATTTCATCTTTTGATTGAATATCTGAACGAACGGTTAAGTCACCGTTGGCAATTTCAGTCATTAGTCCATTGATTTTCCCGAGTGGTTGCATCATTTGTCGAATAACAAAGTATAGAACAACAGCCATGACTAAAACTGTAATCATCGCAAAAATTATCATCATTCGACCCAATGAATTCCCAGTTTGACTAATATTTTCTTTATCGTAAATGATCCCGATTTTCCAATCTAATTTTTCTAAAGTCGCATAAACATTAAAACGCTTCTCGCCATTTCTTTCATAATTAAACACACCATGAGGGGCATTTTCATTATACATAGCCGCAGCATAATCATATTCCATGAAATTTTCACCAAGTGCATTCTGGTGTGCAATGGCTGTTCCTTCATTATCTAAAATAAATGCGTAGCCATCGTGACTAATATCACTTTGAGAGATATGATTTGTTAATGTATCGAGTCCAATATCGAAAGCAACAACGCCGAGAATTTGTCCGTTTTGTTCAACTGCTGTTGACGCTGTAATGACGTAATCATTGGTTGTGACGTCAATATAAGGGCTTGACCATTTCACTTCTCCTGGATGATTCACAGCATCTTGATACCAGCTTCGTGTAGCTGCATCATAATTATCATCGTCTTCTGCATCTGGTGCACCGACGAATATTTTATTTTTTGCGAAATGAACTGCGAGTGATTCATCATATAAATCAAGTAGGCGCGCTACTTCGTTTTTCAAAACTTGTTGTTGTTCGGCAGACGGCATTTCATCTGCTTCGCCAATTTCAGTAGCAAAATCTAACACAAGAGATGATGATGACAGTTGCAATAAACCTTTTTCAAATTGATCGAAGAAAGCGGTGACGGAGTAATTCATTTCTTTCACCATCGTTTTACTTTGTTCTAGTAAAACATCTTCTGTCGTTGTTTTCACTTCGGTAATGGTTAAAGTTGTCATAATGGTAATACCTATAGCGATTAGTACGGAAACAATTAATATAATTTTAGTTTTAATCGAGTTAAACATGAGTGAAATACCTTCCTTAATTTTATTTCTTAAATGAATTTCAAAAACACGCTATTTCCCAAAAGTGAAAAACATTATTTTATATGTATTGTCACGAGTTTTAATGAAAATACAATTTAAGCTACTGTTTTATTTCGGACTATATAAATATATATGAATAGGACTATGGAACTTTGTTTTTTGAGTCGACTATATAAGTATAAAAACCCATTTAGTCAGACCACTACTAAATGGGTTTTTATTGCATGAGCGATTTATAGTTTAAATCGTTCTACAGAATTTGTTAATGCTTCGCTTAGTTCTGTTAATTGTTCTGCCGAGTCTGTGATCGATTGGATTGCGCGTAGTTGTCCATCTGTTGACGCGCTCACTTCTTGACAAGCAGCAGCTGTTTCTTCGGAAGTTGTTGCCATTGTATGAATCGTTTCCGAGACGACTTCTTTTAAGGTTGCAACTTGTGCGATTTCAGCTGTGACTTCATCAATCGATTGTTGCATGGAAGTCATTAAGTTAGAAATATTGTCAAATGTCGTTTCAGTTTCGCCCACAACAAGTCCTTGTGCTTCAAAGTTTTGACGTGTGTTTTCTAATTGGTGCGTCACTAGGCGCGATTCGTCTTGAAGTTCTTCAACAGTGATGCGCACTTCATCAGTTGCTTCTCTAGATTGTTCAGCAAGTTTTCGTACTTCTTCTGCGACAATCGCAAATCCTTGACCATGTTCACCAGCGCGTGCAGCTTCAATGCTTGCGTTTAGCGCGAGTAAATTTGTTTGTGATGAAATTTCCGTTATGGTATTCATCACTTGACCGATTGCACTCACTTTTTCGCTTAAAGTTCCGATGACAGATGCCATCGTTTCTAGTGTCGATTCGGCTTCATTGAAAGAAGATTTGAGTTCAGTCATTTGAGCTTGTCCACTACGATTCATCGTATCGGCTTTCGTTGCGATATCAATCATTGTAGAGGCTTTCGTTGTAATTTTATTAATTTGCGTACCAAGCTGTTCAGAACGTTCTGTGACCGCTTCTGCATCTTCCGCGGATGTTGCTGCGCCCGTTGCAATTTCATTGACAGCATAAGCAATCTCTTCACTTGATGCGTTTGTTTCTTCAGAGATAGCGCTTAAACTTTCTGCGCTCATTCGAACATTTTCGGATGAATGATTCACAGTTTCGATAATTTGTTTCATATTTTGAAGCATTGCATCGAAGTTTTTCGATAACTGACCAATTTCATCGTTCGACTGGATCTTTGTCCGGACAGTTAAATCACCATGTGAAACTTTGTCCATTAAATGATTTAATCTTGCAAGCGGACGAATCGCACGGTTAATTAAGAAATATAACACGATACAAAAGGCAAGCAATGTGATCCCAGCAATGATTGTCATAATGACTTGTGTTTCAATCGCAAATTGATTGAGGTTTTTCATGTCGTAAATGGTTGCGATTTTCCAGTTGTAATTTGGCACAGTCGTATAAACTAACACGCGCTGGACACCATCTTCTTTAAAATAAATGACTCCGCGATCTTCCTTTGCATTGAAGATTTTTTGAATTCCCGGTAGTTCACTCAAAGATTCCCCTTGTAATTCGGGATGTGCAATCGCAACACCGTTTTGGTCTAGCATCATCGCGTAACCACCGTAACTAATTTCTCTTTGTGCAAACTCATTTGTTAAAGCAGCTAATTGAATATCAAGACCAATAACGCCCGTTGTTTCTCCATTTTCAACAACAGCTTTTGAAGCAGTTAAGACGATTTCTCCTGTCGCTGCATCTACATAAGGATCTGTCCATTGTAGTGTATCGGGCGTGTCTTCAGAATTTTGGAACCAACCGCGTGTCCGTGCATCGAAATCATCTCCTAAATCGACGTCCGGTTTAATCAGTAGATTCCCATCCATACTTGCGTAATAAACAGAAGAAGCATCTTCGAATAAATTTATGAATTCAGTTAATTCGTTTTCGATTAAGGCTTCTTGTTGCTCGATTGCCAATATTTCCGCCGCATCCTTCGTTTGAAAAACGGAAGAATTGGAAAGTTGATAAGTCCCTCGACTAAATTGTTCTAAAAAATTAGACGTTGCATGACGCATTTCTTCCGTTAGTACGGAGCTTTGACTAATTACGCTTTCTTCGGTTTTGCTTTTCACTTGCAAACCACTAACAAAAGTCATGACACCGACACCAATTGTGAAAAGTGCAATGACTGTAATGATAATTCTAAACTTTATTGATTGGAACATCTTAATACCCACCTGACTTTCTTATAAATAATACGGAAAGCTTATAAAGTCTATCCACCTTCCTATCATAATGCCTATGAATCTAATTTCAAGTTAATATGAGAATTTTTTACGAATTTTGATGATTCTTGTTTTTATTTGAGGATTTTGAGGTGGCGATTGATTTTTAAGTAAAATAAATTAAACTTTTTAAGCGGATTGCCGATATAATGAATAACTAAGATATTCCCAGGGGTGGGGGAGGTAAGGTGAATGATAAATCGTGTAGATCAATCAAGCGTGGTGATTGAGCAAACTCGGGGGCAGATGCCGAGCCAATCTAAAGCAGAAATTGAAAAAGTTCAAATTCGTACAGACAATAAAAATGAAGAAAAATTACCAAATGAAAAAGCAAAATCTATGGTAGACGGCATGAATGATTTCTTAGCTAGCACAGATTCGCAATTGAAGTTTGTCTATCATGACGGGCTGAATGAGTATTATGTTACTGTTGTGAACACAGCAACTGATGAAGTCATCCGAGAAATACCGTCCAAAAAACTAATGGACATCCATGCAGCAATGAAAGAATTTGTAGGACTCTTAGTAGACCGTAAAATATAAGAAAAAGGTGTGAAGTATTATGAGAATTGGTGGTTTAGCAAGTGGAATCGATACAGATTCAATCATTAGAGATATGATGCAAGCAAATCGAATTCCTTTAAATAAAATTACACAGAAGAAGCAATACTTGGAATGGCAGTTAGATAGTTACCGAAATGTGAACAAAGACGTTCGTTCAATGCGTGATGGTTTACTGAACATGACACTTCAAAGCACATATATGGCGAAAACAGTTAGCGTGTCGAATGAAGATGCAGTGAGTATTCGTGCATTGAGTGCAGAGTCGGATTTTTCGGGGACGTTGGAAATTAAACAACTTGCAACGGCGGCTACTTGGCAGAGTAGCGGAATTAAGAAAGACGGCACTGCGGCTAAAGAGGACACTAAGATTAGTGAGTTGAATTCTTCCGAAAATGGTGGATTAGTAGTTGGAAGAACTCTTCAAATCACAGCACCAGGTCATAAGGCGAGTTCAATCAAGATTGAAGAGGATGATACGATTAAATCGGTCATTGAAAAAATTAATAAAAACAATTCAGGTGTGAATGCGTTTTATGATGAGCATACTGGAAAAATTGCAATGACTGCAAAAAATAGCGGCGAAATTGATGGTGTTAACAGTATTGGGATAAAAGCGATAAATAGTGATAACACTGAAATAGGTATTGTAGGTAATTCTGTTTCCGGCCAAAACGCTAAATTTACTTTCAACGGTCTAGAAACAGAACGTGCTTCAAATACATTCACAATTAATGGTTTTGAAGTAACATTAAAAGAAGTAACGTCTTCACCAGTGACTTTCAACTCAGCAACAGACACAGACAAAGTATTTGATTCTGTAAAACAATTTGTCGATGATTATAATAAATTAATTACGGAATTAAACGCGAAAATTAGAGAACCGAAATTCCGTGATTTTCATCCGCTTTCTGCTGAAGAGAAAGGCGATATGAAAGAAAGCGAAATTGAATTATGGGAAGAAAAAGCAATGAGTGGTACGCTGAAGAATGACCCAACAATTCAAAGATTACTTTCAGATATGCGAATGGCATTGACGAAAGGAATTGAAGGTCCAGACGGCAAAACAATTAATTTAGCAAGTCTTGGCATTACAACATCTAAAGACTATATGTCTAATGGAAAGCTTGAAATCAACGAAGACAAGCTTCGTGAAGCAATTTCCGAAAATCCGAATGGCGTATATGAGTTATTTGGTAAAAATAATGAAGATCCAAAACAACGTGGAATCATTCACGATGTGCGTGACGCAATGAAAGTTGCGAACGATACAATTACAAATCGTGCGGGAACTGCGGGTTCAGGTAAAGACAGTTTCCTTTTAGGTCGTAACTTAAAAGAGATGGACAAGCAAATCGAACGTTTCCAAGAACGTCTTCAAAAAACAGAAGATCGTTTATGGAGACAGTTTACGGCAATGGAACAAGCGATGAACCGTGCGAATGCGCAAGCGGCTCAGCTTATGAACGGTCTCGGCGGTATGATGTAATAGACTCGGAAAGACCATATAGAAAAAAAGGAGAGTTTTAATGGCTATTCATAACCCTTATGCAGCGTATCAGAATAATTCGGTGAACACTTCAACGCCAGGTGAATTAACGTTAATGCTTTATAATGGATGTTTAAAATTCATTGAACAAGCGAAACGTGCAATGGTGGATGAGAAAATTGAAGAAAAAAATACGGCCATTCAAAAAGCACAAGCAATTATTTCGGAATTGATGATTACATTAGATACATCTGTTCCAGTTGCTGAAAATATGATGGTGCTTTATGATTTTGCCAATAGCCGATTAATCGATGGCAATATTAAAAATGATTCGGCATTATTGGATGAAGCTGCTGATATTATTCGAGAATTTCGAGATACTTGGAAGCAAGTCATTCAAATTAATCGTCAAAAACAATATGCAAATGTTGATGAAGTATGATTAGGGAAGCATTTGTCAATTGGAAACGCGCAACAGAGAATCTTTTAATGCTAACAAAAGAAAAAGATGAAGAAAAGCGCGATGAAACGATTGAAAAAATCAACCAATTATTAGATGTTCGCGATCAGCTTCAAGGACAAATTCAAGCGCCTTTTACGGATGAAGAAAAAGTTTTCGGGCAAGAATTAATTACGATGGAAGCAAAGTTGCAACATGAATTGAAAAATTATATGGAAAATATTCGTCAAGAAATTTCTGTATCAAAGTCTAAAGGTTCTCATATGAAAAGTTATGTGAACCCTTATCAAAGTCTTGCGCGTGATGGTGCGTATTATGATACGAAGCAATAAACGGGAAGCTGCTCCAAAAGTCGAAGTTCAGACTTTTGGGGCGCTTCCTGTTTTTGTGTTGGTTGATTTTACTGGTTGGTTTTTCTCATTGTTGAGATTGCTGTGAATATGATTTTGTATTTTTCTGAATCATTAGAACTATATGAATGGTCATTCATTAGTGGTAAATTAGAATGTAATTATATGAAAATAGGGAGTGTGTGGATATGACTGTTGAGCAGATGAAGTGGGAAGATTGGCTTCAGAAAAATAAAATTATGATTATTGGTTTTATATTGGCTGCTGGGTTAGGCTTAGTGGCGCAGTTTATTCAAGGGTCTTCAATGAATATTATTTTATCCGTAGCGATCCCTTTCGCTTTTGCACTTGGATTTTATGCCTTAAGTCTGAAAGTCACAGCAATCGCTAAAGTTTTACCTTATATTTTATTGGGCTTAAATTTTGCGATTTCTTTAGGTGTTATGACGCTTTCAGAAGCGAATTTAGGGTCACTTGGTATTATTGTTCTTTTACTCGTACTTGGGTCGATTCATGGTCATATGCTCATTATGGGTGTCGGGTTTGCCTTAAGTTTTATTGCGCTTTATTTAAATAATAAATTATTCGTCCAACCAGATTTAGTTGCAGCGAGTGGAACGAATTTGATGATTTTACATATTTTAAGTGGAATTGTTTTATTATTATTTGTTCGACAAAATAAGCGATTATTTGTCCGTGTTGCAGAATTAATCGCAACGACAGAGGAAAAAGCGAAAGAAGAGGAAGCATTGGCACTGCATTTAAATGGAGCTGTGGAGAAGATTACGCGTAATTTAGAAGCGATTCGCACGAGTACGAAGGAGGCGCATGAAGCGCAGTCAGAAATGCTTTCGGCAGTGAGCGATGTGAGTAGCGGCAGTCAACAGCAAGCGGATCATATTGTTGATATTACAACGAATATCGATGAAACAGACTTACTGATGAAAGAAGTGAGTCAAGGAATGGAAGAAGTGATTCAACAAGCGAATGAAGCGGGTGAAATGGCGAATGAAGGGACGTTAAAAGTAACGGATCTGGAAGAAAGTTTCGCACGGTTTACTGCTTATTTCGAAGAAGTATTGTCGAAGTTTAATTTATTAACAGAAAAAATTAATGAAACGAATAGCTTTACGACAGCGATTAAAGAAATTACAGATCAGACAAATTTACTTTCTTTAAATGCATCGATTGAAGCGGCGCGTGCAGGAGAGCAAGGACAAGGTTTTGCGGTTGTTGCAAATGAGATTAGAAAACTGTCGATGATGACGGCGGAAACATTGGAAAAAATTGAAGGAAATTTAGCGGAAGTCAATGCATCAAACGAAGATATGGTGGAACAATTAACAGAAGGAGCGACACGAGTTTCGCAACAATCAGCAAGTGTGCAGGAGTCAACAGTTGCTTTTACACAATTATTTACGATGATGGACGCGTTAAAAGATGAGTTATTTTCTTTTGTGGAGAAATTTAAAGGAGCCAATGAAAATAGTCGAATGATCCAAAACCGGACGACAGACTTTTCAGCAGTTGTTCAACAAAGTACTGCAACGATTGAAGAATTGCATGCAACTTTAATTGAATTAACGGAAGAACAAGAAAAAATTGCGCATTATATCCACGATACTTATGAAGAAGCGATTGAGTTGGGGGATGTTCGCGTATAAAAAAACGGATTTGTGAAAATTGTCGTAACTTAACAAAAACGGTCGAAACTATGTTATACTATAGAAAATGATAGATGATACTTCTCTTTCATTTTCTCCTGAAAACGGAGTTGTAAGCGTTCTCTAAAAATGTAGAAAAATCCCGATAAAATTTAGTGTTTTAAAAGGACTTTTTAGGGAATACGTAGAAGTATACTACTGAGAGGTATAACAAAGGAGGAGTTTGTATGCTAAACTTTAACATCCGAGGCGAAAACATAGAGGTGACTCCAGCGATTCGCGAGCACGTGGAGAGCAAAGTGAGTAAACTTGAAAGATACTTCACGGACGGTGCGAATGCAACAGCTCATGTAAACTTGAAAGTCTATAACGATAAACAAACGAAAGTTGAAATTACGATTCCAATGAAAAATTTAACACTGCGTGCGGAAGAGCGTCATGATGATATGTATGCAGCAGTCGACTTAATCGTCGATAAATTAGAACGTCAAATTCGTAAGTATAAAACAAGGGTCAACCGAAAATTCCGCGAACGAGAAGGCGTTGCAGCATTTTTTGCGTCAGTCAATAAAGACGAGCCTGCTATTGAGTCGTCAGATGATGAATTCAAAATCGTGCGTACGAAACGTTTTGATTTAAAACCGATGGATCAAGAAGAAGCGATTCTTCAAATGAATATGTTAGGCCATAACTTCTTCGTCTTCACTGATGCTGAATCAGAAGATACAAATATCGTGTATAAACGAAGAGATGGGAAATATGGTTTAATCGAAACTAATTAAAAAGAGGTCGTCCAGTAGCTTGGCTATTGGGCGCCTCTTTTTTTGTCGGCTTTTAGGCAAGAAGTAAAGCATCTAAATCAAGCACTTCAATTTTCTTTTGTGTCATTTGATGAATCCAGCCAGCTGTTTCAAATTCTGTTAATTTTCGGCTAATTGTTTCGGGACTTGTGCCTAAATGAGAAGCAATGTCTTTACGACTCATCGGTAAATGGATAACGTTATGATTGGCTTCTTCAACCAAATCGGCTAAATACATAGCGATTCTTGTGTCTACAGATTCCATGGCAATGCTTGCTGCTTGTTTTTCAATTTTGGCAAGTCTCGATGAAAATTCCGTTAATACTTTTAAGGAGATTTGCGGATATTTCATTAAAAATTGTTGAAAGTCTTGACTATCCATTATACAAAGTTCAGTACTAGCCATCGCTTCTGCGTAGGCATCATGTATGGAAGCGGAAAATAAAGAGAGTTCTCCGGTAAAGTCGCCAGGTTCAAGAATACGGACGAGCTGTTCTTTCCCAGATTCCGATAATCGATAAATTTTCACGCGCCCTTTATGCACGATATACAAGCCTTCAGAAGATTCCCCGGCACTATAAATCGTGTTGCCACGCGGATAAGTGGCAGATTTTGTTGTTTTGACAATCTCTTGCATTTCTTCGGCTGTTAAATGATTGAAGATGGGTACAATAGAAATACAAGTTTTTTGCATTTGTTCGGACATTGATCATTCACCTCATTCAGTTTGTAAAATTGGCAGTTGTTCTTTTTTCGTCTTATGTTGATTATATCGAATGAGTCGAATAGCGTTAAGAATTACGACTAAAATACTTAATTCGTGAATAAGCATTCCTGAAGCTAAAAATACTTTTCCGAGCACAACGCCGATTAATAGCAACACGACTGTACTTACTGCAAATAAAGTATTTTGCCACATATTGCGGACAGTTGCTTTGGCTAGTGAATAGGCATGTGAAAATTGGTCGAGTCGGTCAGCCATTAACACTACATCAGCTGTTTCCATTGAAATATCAGTCCCACCTGCACCCATTGCAAGACCGATATCAGCGGCGGCAATGGCTGGTGCATCGTTAATTCCATCTCCGATCATAGCGACGCGGTGACCCGCTTCTTTTAGTTTTTGAACAAGCGCTACTTTGTCTTCTGGTAATAATTCAGCATGAACGGCATCGAGACCAAGTTGTTTTCCGACGATTTCAGCCGTATGTCGGTTATCACCTGTCAGCATAATCATTTGTGTAACGCCGTTTTCACGGAGCTTTTCTAAGGCATTTTTCGCTTCTGGACGAATTTGATCGGCAATGGAAATAATTCCTGCAACGGTCCCGTTAATTGCCGCGAAAATTGCTGTATTGCCCGCTTTTTCACGTTGAATTGCGTATGTTTCTACTTCGTTAGTAATCGCAATATTATTTGCAAGCATGAGTTTACGATTGCCCACGACAAGTGTTTGGTCTTCAATGATGGCACGAATCCCATTCCCTTCAATGATTTCCGCATTTTTAGGCTCACGAATTAAAGGGATTTGGCGGTGTTCGGCTTCTTTGACAATTGTTTGCCCAAGATGATGTTCGGAAATTTTTTCGGCTTCGGCAACGAGTCGAAGCAGTTCATTTTCAGTCCCAATAAATGAATGAATATTTGTGACAGTTGGGCGACCTTTTGTGAGCGTGCCTGTTTTATCGAAAACAATTGTATCGATTTTACTTAAGTTTTCCATAATTTCTCCACCTTTAATGAGCACACCATTTCGCGCACCATTTCCAATGCCTGCGACGATTGAAACTGGCGCAGAAATAACGAGTGCACCTGGGCAAGCGACGACAAGGAAAGTAAGCGTCATTTCGATATTTCTTGTGAAAATGAAAATGATGATCGATAAAATGACAATTGTTGGCGTATAAACATTGGCAAAGCGATCGAGAAATTTTTGTGTTTTCGATTTTGTTTCTTGTGCTTCTTCCACGAGTTCAATAATTTTAGCAAATGTCGTATCATCTCCAACGCGGTCGGCAATCACTTCAATAAAGCCATTTTCTAAAATGGAACTGCTAAATACACGATCATCTTTTTTCTTGGAAGCAGGAACTGACTCACCTGTAATGGCAGATTCGTTCAGCATGGCATTTCCTTTAATAATAATCCCGTCGATTGCAACTTTTTCTCCTGAACGAATGATGACGCGATCTCCTTTTACGACATCGTCGGCATCGATTGTCATCGTGTTTCCGTCGCGTAAAACGGTCGCTTCAATCGGCGCCATATCAATTAATGTACGAAGTGACGCACGTGTTTTTTCAAGTGTTCGGACTTCTAAATAAGCACCGAATAAAAATAGAAATGTAACAGCTGCAGATTCGACATATTCACCGATAAATAATGCACCTATGACGGCGATCGTAACGAGTAATTCAATGCTAAAAGCTTTCATCCGTAGTGCTTGGAAAGCTTTTAAAGCAATGGGAATGCCGGCAATAACAGTCGAAATCAGTAAAATGATTTGCCGCCATTCATAAAAATTCAATAAATGAAGTGCAATTGCAAGCACGAGAAGAATACCTGTCAATGCTGTAATTTGTGAAGTTCTTTTTGCATTCATTATCTTAACCACCTTTCATTTTTATGGCTATTCAGAAAGCCGACGATTTGACTTTCTGAATAGCGCCAGTTGTTTTTAAGATACTTTTTGAGATAAGACAGGATAACCAAGTTTCACGAGTGCTTCTTGAATCGCGTCTACTTGAATGAGATTTTCATTAAACTGAGTACGAACGCGTCCTGAATGGAACATGACTTTCACTTCATCGACTCCGTCCATTTTTGTTAATGTCCCTTCGATTTTCTTCACGCAAGATGGGCAACTAAATGGTTCAAGTGTAAAAACTGCTTTTTTCATCACTAACAACCTCCAAGTTTTATTTGTATCTTTAGTATAGGAGGGATTTGGTATCGTTTCCTTGACCTATATCAAGAATGAGCAAAATGTTTTCCATAAACCTAAATAAAATGGCAGAATGAAACAAATCAATGTGAATTTCGTTTATACTGGAGGATGTATGATGAATTTCTAGTTGAGACATTTGCGCCATGCATTTTGCAATGTTAAAATGAAGAGTGACTTAAATGAGGATGTGACTTACATGCTAAACGTATTAAGTAAAATATTCGATTCAAATAAAAGGGATTTAAAACGCCTTGAGCGTGTTGCTAATAGTGTAGAAGCACTTGCTGATGAAATGAAGGGTTTATCCGATACAGCATTAACCGAGAAAACAGAAGAATTTAAACAACGTTATCAAAACGGTGAAACATTAGAAGACCTTCAAGTAGAGGCATTTGCAGTTGTTCGTGAAGCATCTCAACGTGTTTTAGGGATGTATCCTTTCCGCGTGCAAATTATCGGTGCAGCAGCTTTACATGAAGGTAATATTGCCGAGATGAAAACGGGTGAAGGAAAGACGTTAACATCGACATTAGCGGTTTATTTAAACGCGTTAACGGGTAAAGGTGTTCATGTCATTACGGTGAACGAATACTTAGCGAGCCGTGATGCTGAAGAAATGGGCGTCTTGTATGAGTTTTTAGGCATGACAGTTGGTTTAAACTTGAACAGCATGTCAAAAGAAGAAAAACGCGAAGCCTATGAGGCAGATGTTACCTACAGTACAAATAATGAGCTTGGCTTTGATTATTTAAGAGATAATATGGTGCTTTACAGTCATGATAAAGTGCAGCGTCCGCTTCATTTTGCGGTTA
Source organism: uncultured Sporosarcina sp. (assembly GCA_947644645.1). Taxonomy (GTDB): domain Bacteria; phylum Bacillota; class Bacilli; order Bacillales_A; family Planococcaceae; genus Sporosarcina. The sequence goes on from CANSAF010000002.1 coordinate 86,792, forward strand.
TTGACGAGGTTGACTCGATTTTAATTGATGAAGCGAGAACACCACTGATTATTTCTGGACAAGCCGCGAAAGCAGCAAATCTATATAAGTTAGCGAATTCTTTTGTCAATACATTGAAAAAAGAAGAAGATTTTTCATATGATGAATCAACAAAAGGTGTTGTGTTAACTGAAAAAGGTGTTGAAAAAGCCGAAAAAGCGTTTAGTATTCAAAACTTATTCGACTTAGATCATGTAACACTTTTACACGGCATTAACCAAGCGTTAAAAGCGCAAGTGAGCATGCATATTGACATTGACTATGTTGTAGAAGAAGGCAATGTTGTCATTGTTGACTCGTTCACTGGTCGTTTAATGAAAGGACGTCGTTATAGCGATGGACTTCACCAAGCGATTGAAGCGAAAGAAGGATTAGAAGTTCAAAACGAATCGATGACACTTGCAACGATTACGTTCCAAAACTATTTCCGTATGTATGAGAAGTTAGCGGGAATGACGGGAACGGCGAAAACGGAAGAGGAAGAGTTCCGTAATATTTACAATATGCAGGTCATTGAAATTCCAACGAACCGCCCGATTATTCGTGATGACCGTGCAGATTTAATCTACGCGACGATGGATGGGAAATTTAAAGCAGTTGCCGAAGAAATTAAGGAACGCCATGAAAAAGGTCAACCGGTTCTTGTCGGGACAGTTGCCATTGAAACGTCTGAAATTATTTCAGATTATTTAAAGCGTTTTGGCGTAAAGCATGATGTTTTAAATGCGAAAAACCATGAACGTGAAGCTGAAATTATTTTAAATGCGGGTCAAAAAGGTGCAGTTACAATCGCAACGAATATGGCTGGTCGTGGTACGGATATTAAACTTGGCGAAGGCGTTATTGAAGCGGGTGGTCTTGCGGTCATTGGTACGGAAAGACATGAATCACGCCGTATCGATAATCAGTTACGTGGACGTTCGGGTCGTCAAGGGGATGCAGGGATTACGCAGTTTTATTTATCTTTAGAAGATGATTTAATGCGTCGTTTCGGTTCTGACCAGATGAAATCGATGATGACGAAACTTGGTATGGATGATGAAACGCCAATTCAGTCGAAAATGGTCTCTCGTTCTGTTGAGTCTGCACAACGTCGTGTAGAAGGAAATAACTTCGATGCGCGTAAACGTTTATTACAATATGATGATGTACTGCGTCAACAGCGTGAAGTGATTTATAAAGAGCGAAACGAAGTCCTAGATACTGAAAATATTAAAGCGATTGTTGAAAAAATGATTGCTTCGGTTATTGATCGTACAGTTGCGATGCATACAGCAGATGAAAAACCAGAAAACTGGAATTTAAAAGGGCTTGAAGACTTTTTAGGTGCTAATTTATTACCAGAAAACCGTTTAACAGTTGCAGATTTTGAAAATAAATCAGCAGAAGAAATAACGGAAATGATTGAAGAAGCGGTCGCAGCACGTTACGCAGAAAAAGAAGAAGAAATGACAGAAGAGCGAATGAGAGAATTCGAGAAAGTTATTTTACTTCGTGCAATTGATATGAAATGGACGGATCATATCGATGCAATGGACCAACTTCGTCACGGAATTCATTTACGTGCGTATGGACAAACAGATCCGCTACGTGAATACCAGAGCGAAGGCTTTGCAATGTTTGAAACTATGGTGGAAGCCATCGAAAATGATGCAGCACGCTTCGCGATGAAAGCAGAAATTCGCGAAAACCTGGAACGTGAAGAAGTTGTCAAAGGACAAGCCGTCAATCCAGATGAAGGCGAGCAAAAGAAGCCGAAGAAACCAGTTCGTCGTTCAGTCAATATTGGACGAAATGACCCGTGTCCATGTGGCAGTGGGAAGAAGTACAAGCAATGTCACGGCAAAAACTAAGCCGTGACAGTTGATTTTGGGAGGAAACAATGATGATGGAATTATCAGATGTAAGAAACGAGCTTGACAGTACAGCTAAGAAATTAGTGGACTTTAGGGGGTCTCTTTGACTTAGAAAACAAAGAGGCTCGTATTCAAGAATTAGATGAAGTGATGACGGAACCAGGGTTTTGGGATGACCAAGACGCGGCACAAAAAGTCATTAATGAGTCGAATGCGTTAAAAGATGTCGTTGGCGATTTTACAGAGCTAAATGATACGCAAGAAAATTTAGAAATGACGCTCGAACTACTTCGTGAAGAAGCAGATGAGGAATTACAAGAAGAATTAGCGGCGGAATTAAAAGCATTCAAACAGAAACTAGAAGAATTTGAATTACATTTATTATTAAGCGGCGAATTCGACAAACATAATGCGGTGCTTGAACTGCATTCTGGTGCGGGTGGAACGGAATCACAAGACTGGGCATCGATGTTACTGCGTATGTACACACGTTGGGCAGAACAACATAAGTTTTCTGTTGAAACAATCGACTACCAAGCAGGCGATGAAGCAGGCGTTAAATCGGTCACATTGTCGATTAAAGGACATAATGCATTCGGTTATTTACAAGCTGAAAAAGGCGTTCACCGTCTTGTGCGTATTTCTCCATTCGATTCTTCAGGACGTCGTCACACATCATTCGTATCTTGTGAAGTAATGCCTGAATTTGATGGAGATATTGACATCGATATTCGAACTGAAGACTTGAAAATTGACACATATCGCTCAAGTGGTGCGGGTGGTCAGCACGTTAACGTAACGGATTCTGCTGTTCGTATTACACATTTACCGACAAACACGATTGTGACATGTCAAACTGAACGTTCACAAATTAAAAACCGCGAACGTGCGATGAACTTATTGAAATCGAAGCTTTATCAATTAAAAGTGGAAGAAGAACAAGCACGTTTACTTGAAATTCGTGGTGAGCAAAAAGAAATTGGTTGGGGAAGTCAAATTCGTTCTTACGTTTTCCATCCTTACTCAATGGTTAAAGACCACCGTACAGACGCGGAAACAGGGAATGTTGGCGCTGTAATGGACGGCGAACTGGATATGTTTATTAACGCGTATTTACGTTCGAAAATCGATTAAGATGTTTGATAAAGAATGATTTCGTCTATATAAAAATTACGGTGTATAATTTTTATGGATGAGGACAAAATAATGAGAATCTTTCAAGCATAAATACAAATGGAAATAAAGGCTTTTATGCCCTAAACGCCCCAAAAGTTGGTATACTATTCTTTGGGAAAAATGGTTAAGCTATATTCCTAAAGTAATTTTTTAAATATAAGGAGGAAATAACATGAATAAAAAGTTATTAGCAGCAATTTTCGGTTCAGTATTAGTATTAGGAGCTTGTGGTGGCGGAGGAGACACTGGTTCTAACGACGAAGGTGGATCATCTACAACAGTTGACGCTGAAGCAGTTGTTCAACAAAAATGTATCTCTTGTCACGGAGATAACTTAGACAACGGAAGCGCACCAGCAATCGATAAAATCGGTGCAACTCACTCTGAAGAAGAAATCCACGACATCATCGTTGATGGACAAGGTTCAATGCCACCTGGAATCATCAAAGGTGAAGAAGCAGAAGCAGTTGCTGCATGGTTAGCTGACAAGAAATAATTTTTAACAAATGAAAAGCTGTCTAGAAAGTCGGTCAAATGACTTTCTAGATGGCTTCTTTGTTTTATTAAGGCGTTAAGTTGGGAGCGAGCTTGTGAATTCGCGGCCGATTGTTGTAAACTTACATTTCCTAGTTGTGAACTCGTCCTGTGTTATTGTAAACTCGAAATGATTCTCTGAAGTAGGATGGTTCTCGGAACTAAGCAATGCTCTATGGATGAAAATGTCACCACTGGAAGGCTTATGATTCTTTTCTTGTAATTGTATATAATGTTGTTAAATGTGAACGAAATATGCCAAATAATACAAAGATATGGCGTTAAATGAAATATAACTGTAATAAATTTAGACAAGAAAACATGTTATACTCAATATGTTGAATAAATATTGAAGTCAAAATAGATTCAGGTGGTTTTAAATTGATAAAGATGAAAAATGTTTATAAAAAATATGCAAATGGTGTCGTTGCGACGAATGGGATTAATATTGAAATTGATCGCGGCGAATTTGTGTATGTAGTGGGTCCGAGTGGCGCAGGTAAATCGACATTTATTAAAATGATTTACCGAGAAGAAGTGCCAACCAGTGGAGAAATAATATTTGATAAAATTAATATTGCGCAGTTAAAGCAAAAAGAAGTCCCGCAATTGCGAAGAAGAATTGGCGTTGTGTTTCAGGACTTTAAACTATTACCAAAATTGACGGTATATGAAAATGTTGCATTTGCATTGGAAGTTATAGAGGAAACACCTGAAAACATTCGAAAAAAAGTAACGGAAGTATTGGCGCTTGTCGGGCTTACAAAAAAGGCGCGGATGTTCCCGAATGAATTATCGGGTGGAGAGCAGCAACGTGTGTCGATTGCCCGGTCAATCGTTAATCAGCCGGAAGTTGTCATCGCGGACGAGCCAACCGGAAACTTAGATCCAGAAACATCATGGGATATTATGGAAGTTTTCGAGAAAATTAATGCACGTGGGACGACAATTATTATGGCAACTCATAATAAAGAAGTTGTCAATACGATTCGCCACCGCGTTGTTGCCATTGAAGGCGGCATCATCACCCGAGATGAAATCGGAGGTGATTACGGTTATGAACAGTAATACGGTGAAAAGGCATTTCAGAGAAAGTTTTAAAAATATCGGGCGGAATCGTTGGATGACGTTTGCGTCGATTAGCGCGGTAACCGTGACGTTATTATTAGTTGGCGTTTTTATCGTCATGATGATGAACTTAAATAAAATCGCAACGAATTTGGAAGAAGACGTTGAAATTAAAGTGCTTGTTGACCTTGCAGCAAATGACGCAGCAGTTAAAGAGCTCGAAGAAAAATTGAAATCAAATCCAAACCTAACCGATGTCCAGTTCTCCTCCAATGAGGAAGAGCTTGAAATTATGATTAAAGGATACGGTGAAGAGTTTGCTTTATATAAACAAGGGAATCCACTTAGGCATGTGTTTTACGTAAAAGCTGCAACACCGCAAGATACTGCGAAAGTAGCAAAAGAAATAGAAGCTTATGACTCTACTTACGAAGTAAAATTCGGTGAAGGAAAAATTGAAAAGCTATTTAACGTATTAAATACAGGTCGTAATATTGGCATTGTCTTGATCATTGCTTTATTATTTACAGCGATGTTCTTAATATCTAACACAATACGTCTAACAATTGTGGCACGAAGACAAGAAATCGAGATTATGAAACTTGTCGGTGCGACGAATAATTTTGTGCGTATTCCTTTCTTGCTGGAAGGAATTTGGCTGGGAATTTTAGGTGCATTATTGCCGATGATTTTAATTACGATTGCTTATTTCAATCTTTATGATTATATTCAGCCAAAACTAGAAGGAGAACTTTTCCAACCATTAGATAAAACACCGTTCATTTTTCAGTTGAATGGTCTATTGCTTGCGACTGGAATATTTATTGGTGTCTGGGGAAGCTTTATGTCAGTGCGTAAATTTTTAAAAGTTTAAGAGTTAAATTGAGAGGGGAAAACTACATTGAGAATGCAAAAATGGGTGCTATCGATTTTGGTAGCAGTTCTTGTGCTGTCTTCAGGAATAGGAAACCCGCAAGTATTTGCGAGTTCACTAAAAGATATGAAGGAAGAAAAAAGTGAACTTGATCAAAAGAAAAAAGATTTGAATGAAAGTATTCAATCAAAAACAAAAGAGATTACGACAAATAAATCTAAAGTTGAAACGATTCAAGACAAAATTACGAAGTTAAACACTGAAGTTGAGCAAACGAATGGAAAAATTATTGCTCTACAAGAAGAAATCACAGCGACAATCGCGGAAATCGACGGTTTAAAAGCTGAAATTGATGATTTAGAGCAAAAGATTCAAGAGCGTGATGAAGTACTTCGTGAACGTGTTCGTGCAATGCAAGCAAATGGTGGAACAGTTAGTTATTTAGATGTACTGCTTGGTGCAAATAGTTTCTCAGATTTCATTGACCGAATTTCTGCAGTGAACACTTTAGTCGATGCAGACCGTACGATTATGACGGAACAAGCGGAAGACCAAAAGAAATTAGAAGAAACGAAAAAGCTTGTTGAACAAAAACTAGCGGAATTAGAAGCAAATAAAGCAGAGTTAGAAGAGTTAAAAGCATCTCTTCAATCTCAAAAAGCTGAACAAGATCGTTTAGTTGCTGAGTTTCAAAAAGAACTTGAAAAATTAAGTAGTGAGAAAGAAAGTTTAGAAGTCGATTTACATGAAGTGCATGAATTAAGTGCAGATCTTGAAAAAGAGATTCGTGCTGAAGAAGGACGTTTAGCGGAACTTGCTCGTCAAGCGGAAGCTGCGAAAAAGCAAGCAGAATCTAATTCAGGTGGTTCATCTTCAGGTCCGGCAGTAGGTGGAGGAAGTGCACCTTCTGTATCAAGTGGAACATGGACACGCCCGACAACAGGTCGAGTGTCGTCTGAATTCGGGAACAGAAATATTAGTTTCGCTTCTAGAAATCATAGAGGAATTGACATTGCAAACCCAGTCGGCACACCAGTTGTTGCGGCAGGTGATGGTGTAGTCGGTCGTGCGGGTACGATGGGTACATACGGAAATGTGATTATGGTTACACATTCTGTCGATGGAAAAATTTACACGACATTGTATGCGCATCTTTCAAGCATGCATGTAAGCGTGGGACAAACTGTTTCTAAAGGTCAAACGATTGGTAGAATCGGAATGACAGGTAGAACATCAGGACCACACTTACATTTTGAATTCCATCTCGGTGGATGGACTAATACAGGTGGAGTAAATCCAAGAAACTACGTGCCGATTTAATCGAGCAAAAAGAGCGTTCTAGAAGTCTACAATGACTTTTGGAACGCTCTTTATTTTGGGCGTAGGCTGGAATAAGCTGGATTGCTAGTCAATTGCGAAGCTGTTGATTAGAATATGTGGTAGAGCCTAGTTTGGGAGGGTGTTTCATGTTTGTCACGAAATATTTTTTAATTGGAAAAGTGTCGATTGCTTCCTCTTGGGTCGCACTCATTTTTTCATTTATACTTGCTTACAGTGTTGTAAGATGGAAATATGGAAAGTCCTCCGCCGATTTATTAAGTGATGCGATTTTTTATTTTATTATCGTCTGGAAATTATCGGTCGTGTTGACGGATTTTAAAACGGTCATTCAATTTCCATTGTCGATCATTTATTTCCATGGGGGCACGACGGGTGTTCTATTAGGAATTATTGCTGCGGCTGTTAAAGTTTTTTGGGAAATTAAAAGAAAGCAATTGACGAATCCACAAATGATGGGGTTATTACTCGGTACGGTCTGGATATTATCTATGTATCAAGTTTTCATCGTATTGGTGAATGAAGGTCCAGTATTAATTCGGTTCATGACAGGCATTGTATTTAGCGTTTTTGGCTTAGTTATTTTATTGTTCATCAAGCAATTTGAAAACTTGCCGTATCAACTTATGATGTTAATGGTTGTGCTGCATTTATTTATGAGTGCTTTACAACCAGCAGGCCTTATACAAACGCCGATGTTTGTTGCAATTAGTTTAGGCATTGTACTGGCAATGCTCGTTTATTTTCAAGAAAAAAATGATGTGGAGGCAATGCATTGAAGAAAATAATTGGTTATGTTGTTGCATTACTAGTAGTTGGCACGATGGTTGTTTTAATGTTTAAAATGAATGGATCTAGTGAACAACCAGCGCCCAAGGAAGCAGCAGATGAAACGAATGTGATTGGATTGGATCAAGGAAATATTCCACCTGATTTTGAGCTTACGACTTTTGAAGGTGATGTCATTCAGCTTTCTGAGTTAAAAGGGAAAAAAGTGATTTTGAATTTCTGGGCATCTTGGTGCGGTCCATGTAAAGCAGAAATGCCACATATGCAAAATTATTATGAGAATCATGCGGCAGACGATAATGTAGAAGTCATCGCAGTCAATATGTCGACACAGGAACGTGGCGGCATGGACGGGGTGCAAGCGTTTATTGAATCATACGGTTTAACTTTCCCAATTCCGTTAGATAAAGAAGGAACAGCTACGCTGGATTATGAAATTTTCACAATTCCAACGACATTTATGTTAGGAACGGATGGAACCTTGGCGCAAAAAGTGATTGGCCCGATGGACGAAAAAAACATTCGGACGTTAGTGGATCAGTTAGATTGATTTGATAGGAGTAGGTTGTTTGGAAGGGAGACTTTCTGAACGACCTTTTTTTAATGGTTCAAGTTTCTACTTATGAGAATTAAGCTGGAACTTCGGGGAATTCATATAAAACTTCGGACAATTCATCTTAGTTATCGATAAAACCAATGAAACTTGTTTTAATCCTCACTTGCTGTTCATATAGTGAACGAGGGAGGGGTAGGATGCGTAAAAGTCGGTTGTTGTTGATGAGTTTAGCTGTTGTTGTTGTGTTGGGTGGCGCTTTTTTTTATATGAATGGGGCGAAAGGGAGTAAGCAGAAAGCTGAGCCTGTGCCGCCGAATGCTTTTAAGGTGATTGACGAGGCGTATTCGATTATTCAAAAAGAAGGCGTGCATCCGGTTGATGGTGAAGGGTTAATTGAAGGAGCGCTGCGTGGGATGGCGGATGTGATTGGGGATCCGTATAGCACATATTTATCGGAAGAAGAAGCGGCGGCGCACCGGGAGTCGCTTGCGAGTGAACGGATTGGTATTGGAGCTGAGATTACACGGTCTAAAGGGAAGTTTGTGATTGTCGCGCCGTTAAAGTCTTCGCCGGCAGATCAGGCGGGATTGCAGCCGTATGATGAAATTATTCGGATTGACGGGGAAAATATTAGCCATTTAACTTTGCAAGAAGTTGTGAAAAAGATTCGCGGAAAGCAAGGGACTACTTTACAATTAACGATTTATAGACCAGATATGAATAAACATTTAGAAGTGTCAATTGTTCGAGATGCGATTCCTGTTGAGACGGTTGCTTACGAAATGTTGAATGCGAAAGAGAAAAAAATCGGTTACATATCGATGTCAACGTTTGGAGAAGAAACTGCGGAGGAATGGAAAGTTGCCACAGATTCTGCCTTGAACGCTGGATCTGAAGCTTTAATTGTCGATGTGCGTGGTAATCCAGGTGGGTATTTGTATAGTGTTTCGCAAATTGTGAGTAGTCTCGTCCAGGAAGATGCTGTGTTTGCGTATATGGAAGATGCGAACGGGGCGCTTACACCATTACTTGCGGAGGATTCTGAAGAACTTGTTTTTCATGAGAAATTGAAAGGGATTCCAGTCGTTTTATTGCAAGATAAAGGCAGTGCTTCAGCGAGTGAAGTATTAAGTGGTGCGTTAAAAGATTTGAAGCGTTCGATGATTATGGGGACGGATAGTTTTGGAAAAGGAACGGTACAAGACTCATTTGATTTATCGAATGGTGGAGAAATGAAGCTTTCTACGCATAAATGGTTGACGCCGAAAGAGCAGTGGATTCATGGGAAAGGGATTGAACCTCATTTAGTGGTAGAGCAAAATCCATTGTTTGGTGAACATATTCGATTGGTTACGGAGAAATATGAAGCGGGCGATTATCATGATGATATCGCTTATGCGCAAAGATTGTTGAAAGGTTTAGGCTATAAAATTAAACGAGATGATGGTTATTTTGATGATGCGACGGAAAAAGCGATTGTGGAGTTCCGCCAAAAATTAAAATTGGAAAACAATGATGTTATGGATCGTGCCTTTTTCATTGCATTAAAAGAAGAAGTAGAAACTTTCCAAATGAAAAAGAAAAATGATCAGCAACTGCAAATGGCATTGGATTATTTGCTTCATGAATTAAAAGAATAATAAAATGAATCTCCAATCAATAGGTGGCTTATTGCTCGTGAATGTAGGATAAAAGGTAGAAGATTCAGATAGAGGTGAAATCTACTCAGCAAAGACGTTCATAATTTGATACAATAGAAGAAATCTTTGTTGTTGTAGAGGACGGTGATATTTGGATGGTGGGGGAAATATTTAGTAATCTATTTTTAGCGATTACATTCTTTTTATTTAATCCACTTTTTTGGATAGCTTTATGTATGGCAGTATGTGTCGGGTATTTCCGAGTGAAAAAGGAAAGGAAAAGTTATCGAATTCGCATGTTGCCAGGATTAACGGAGTTAAAAACGATTTTATCGGAGTCCTGGTTACATGCGCTCATTCTTTCCATTTTAATTTCGGGAATTGGCCTCGTTGTTGATATAGGGTGGTTAGTGTTACTCGCGATTGTTTCGCTAGTTTTCCTGTTCACCTTCAATTTCAAACTCACTTCGCCAATCTATATGGCGTCGTTGGCGTTTGGAGGGCTGTTTTTAGTTCAGAGGTTCGTCCCTGATTTTACTATTTACGGATGGCAAGTGCGTGAAATTGACTTTTTAGGGTCACTCGCAGTAACAGTGGCGATTATTTCCGGATTATTATTAATTGCGGAAGGTCGTTTAATTGGTCGATATGGTGCGAAAAATAGTTCAACATATTTAATAGAGACGAAGCGCGGGTTAAAAGCGGGCGTTTTTAAAATGAAGAAATTGTGGATGTTGCCGATTTTATTTGTCGTGCCGGGAGATATGATTCATGCATATTTACCGTATTGGCCGCAATTTACATTCGATGAACAAGCCTTTACTTTTGTTCCGTTTCCGTTAATCATTGGCTTTTCTCAAATTGCACGTGCTCAGTTTCCAGAGAAAATATGTCCGAAAATTGGTTATGGAATTGTTTTCACTGGTGTCGTTGTTTGTGCAGCAGGTGTGGCTGCGTTATGGATGCCGATTTTAAGTATTGCAGCCTTATTAGCGGGGGTACTCGCGCGAATTGCGATTTCGGTTGCGATTTCAATTCGCGAGCGAAAAGATCATTTTGTGTTAGCACCCCAATCAAAAGGCATTGTTGTGGCAGGTATACTTCCAAACTCACCGGGGGAAAAAATTGGTTTATTACCGGGTGAATCGATTCGCTCTGTTAATGGGCAAGCTGTTCACAATGAAAAAGAATTATATAGTGCGATTCAAGTAAATGCGGCACATTGCCGTTTACAAATTATTGATCGTAACGGGGAAATTCGACTCGTACAACAAGTGGTTTATCGTCATGACCATCATCGACTGGGCATATTGGTCGTGCAGTAATTCGTTCGATTAGGAGAATTTTCTATGATAGATTTATTTATTACGAAGTTCATATTGGCGCTATTTGCACCAGCACTACTCGTTGTCTTTTTCACACGTGTGACTTTTCACCATATCGTTGGCTTAATTTTAACATTAAGTCTCGTAGCAGCCTCTGTTTATGCAGGCTACACGCATCATTGGGCGCTTTACGTCGTAGATGCATTGTCTTTAACAACGGGGTTTTGGTATGCAAAAGGAATGGTAGAAAGAGCAAGGGCAACGGAAAAAGAAGAAGAAGGTTGGTAGGAAAGTCGAGAACAAGACTTTCTTATCAGCTTTTTTTTGCGTGAATTTAGCCATATGTAGCATGAACTCGGGCAGCAGTTATAAGAACTCATCCCCTTCTCCAAAGACTCTACAAATGCCCGGAAAGTCATGCACTCAGACTTTCCAGGCAAGCTCTTCAGATAAAAAGACTATAAACTGCTAAAATACCAATTGTTCCAAGGACGACGGTCATGACGCTTCCGCCTAAAAATGCGATGGCAAAAGATGTAATGAGTCCGATGATGCCGAATAATAGATTGCCTTCTTGTACGAATAAAATTGCCGGGAAAATGAGTGCGCCGAGTACGGCATAAGGAATATTTCGCAAAACACCGGAGACGATTGGTGGTAACTCTTTACCTTCTAAAAAAACGAGTGGAATCATTCGGGGAATATACGTCGCAAGTGCCATTCCGAGAAGCATCCACCAATAAGTTGTACCCATTAATTTTCCACTCCTTCAGTCGATTGAATCGTTCGTTTCTGTTCATAATTGACGTAAACAATTTCAATTAAAATAGATGCAACAAGCGTTGAGACGAGAATTGCCCAACCTGTTGATAAAATCCCTGTAAAATAAAAAAAGCTTTGAATCGCTGCGGCCATTCCTGCAAGGCTGATTACTTTGCGATTGCCTTTCATGGAAGGGACGAGTAAACCGACAAACATTGCGTACAATGCAATGGACATCGCAGCTTGTAAAAATAACGGTAAGTTTGCGCCAATAACATGTCCGATTGCTGTGAAAGTCACCCAGCTCGCATAGGCGATAAATGTAACCCCAAAAGCATGTGCAGACGATATTTTTTCATTTTTACTCGTCGCAAGGACAGAAAAAGTTTCATCTGTAATTCCAAAAGCATACAGTGCTTTAATGGTTCTTTTTTCGGGCATCATTTTTTCATTGAGTGAAGCAGTCATGAGAAAATGTCGGATATTCACGATAAATGTATTGACGACAATCAATACAGGATGCACAGCTGCGCTTATTAAACTCAGTGCGATATATTGTGAAGCGCCTGCATAGACGAATAAACTCATTGCAGTTGCCTCGATAATGGAGAGTCCAGCTGTTTTGGCAAGAAGTCCAAATGTTAATGCGACAGGAAAATAGCCAATCGCAATACTAAGCCCAGCCTTCAAGCCGTTCGAAAAATCTTTATTTGCCATATTGTCACAACTTTCTTATATTATTTTATTCAATTATACTATAAAATTCAAAAACTTCATGAATTCTCGATGAAAAACGTGGAAAATCACAAGAATTGGGTATACTTATTGTAGAGACTGGTGTTTTTGGGGAGGGAAAATCGATGGAAGAATGGCTAAATGTCGACAAAATTATTGAGTTATCCGAACATTATAGAGCACTTGGTCCGTTTATCGGTTTGTTTTTTCCTTTTATTGAATCATTTCTACCATTCCTCCCGTTAGTTGTTTTTGTATTTGCGAATGCGGGTGCTTATGGGTTATGGTATGGATTTTTATTGTCCTGGATTGGGACATCACTCGGTTCTTATGCAGTGTTTTTGCTCATTCGAAAGTTTGGACAAGCAAAAATTCTTCGTTCATTAACGAAAAAAAGACGAGTGCAACAATTGATTCATTGGGTTGAAAAAAATGGTTTCGGTCCATTGTTTTTATTAATTTGCTTTCCGTTTACACCTTCAGCACTTGTGAATTTAGTGGCGGGATTGTCGAATATCAAGAAAAAACATTATTTACTGACGTTGCTGGCGGGAAAATTTGTGATGATTTTTACGATTAGTTTTATTGGTTATGATTTAAAAGCATTATTAACGAAACCAATTCGAACGACAATCGTAGTATTAATTATCATCTTATTATGGTTTATTGGAAAACGATTGGAATTGCGGTTAACAAAAAAAGTAGAAGCGGAGTTTAGGGAAGTTGCGCGAGAACGCCAGCAATCTAAAAAAACAGAAACATCATGATTGATAGGTTTGTGCACTTTAGATTGCTATACTAAAGAGAGTTTAAGGGAGGGAATGTATTGACGTTACGTTTTGTCACAGGACGTTCTGGTTCTGGAAAAACACAATTCATTCAAAATGAAATTGTTGAGATGTTGAAACAAGATCCTTTAGGGACACCAATTATTGCCATTGTTCCAGACCAAATGTCATTTTCGATGGAGCATAGTTTGTCCGTTGACTATGGTTTGGAAGGGATTATTCGCGCGCAAGTGTTGACGTTTAAACGACTCGCTTGGCGTATTTTACAAGAAACAGGTGGCATTACGAGGAAAGAAGTCGATGGATTTGGTTATCGCATGCTTGTGCGCAGTGTGCTAGAAGAAAACCAAAGTGATTTTAAAGTGTTTAAGCAAGCGGCGAGTAAAAGAGGGTTTACGGAACAAATTAGTGATTTAATGAAAGAGTTTAGCCGTTATGCAGTAGATGATACGGCGATGGAGACGATTGTTGAACAATTACAATCATCGAATTCACCGAGAGCTTTGATCGATAAAGCAGATGATTTAACTTTATTGTTAACGAAAATTGAAGAGAAATTAGGGACGACTTATGTCGATAGTGAAGGACATTTAGCTTTACTAACGACGCAAATTCAACATGCGGAAATGATTAAAGGCGCGCATATTTATATTGATGGTTTTGAAAATTTTACGACGCGTGAATATGACATTATCAAAGAGTTAATGAAATATGGTGCGTATGTAACGGTTGTGCTTCCGATGGATCAAGGCTCAATGGGGTATGACGCGCATGAACTATTTTCGACACCTGTTCGGACGCATCGAATTTTAAAGGAAATTGCACAAATGGAGTCTGTTGAGTTGGAAGGACCGATTCATTTAACGACTAGTAAACGTTTTAAGGTTGATAGTTTAGCGCATTTAGAAGCAGTTTTCGATCAATATCCAGCGGTGGAAAAAGATGCTGAAGATGCGGTTACATTTATTGAAGCGGCAGATCCGCGTGCTGAAATTCATGCGATTGCGCGCACGATTCGACGGATGACAATGGAAGGAAAACGTTACCGAGATATCGCGGTTATGTACCGAGAACCGGAAAAATATGATGCGCTATTTGAAACAATTTTTACGCATTATGATATTCCGGTATTTATTAGCCGAAAAAAACCGATGTTACATCATCCGTTAATTGAGTTTTCGCGTTCTGTTTTAGAAGCTGTTACGGCGGGCTGGCAGTTTGAAGCTGTGTTTCGAGCGGTGAAAACGGATTTGTTTTTCCCACATCAAGAAGAAAAAACACTTTGGCGTGAACGAGCAGACCGTTTAGAAAATTATTGTTTAGCGCGCGGGATTTACAATACGCGTTGGTTTGATGAAAAAAGATGGCGCGTGCAGCGTTATCGGGGACTAGACAATTATAAAACGGTGCAAACCGATGCGGAGTTGGCACAGGAACAAGAACTTCATTTAATAAGAGATCTCGTTCGAACGCCGCTTCAAGAACTGGCTGAAAGTTTGAAGCAGGCGAAAAATGGACGAGAGATTGCGACGAGTTTATTTAATTTCATGGAAAAGCTTCATGTTTACGATAAAATCATTGATTTACGCGCAGAAGAAGAGCGTGCGGGTCGTTTATTAAAAGCGACGGAGCATGAACAAGCATGGAATGAATGGATTCGCGTATTAGACCAATTCGTTTTAATGTTTGGTGAAAAAGAGATGAGTTTAACCGAAGCGGTGAAAATTTTAGATGAAGGATTCGATTCTTTAGAGTTTACAAGAATTCCACCATCTATCGATCAAGTGACCGTGTCGACAATTGAACTATCAAACTTGATGAATACTGATATTGTTTTTGTATTGGGTGTCAGTGAAGGCGTTTTGCCGCAAAGAATTGACAATGAAGGCATTTTATCGGATGCAGACCGAGAATGGTTTACGACAATTGGATTTGAACTTGCGCCGACTTCAAAAATGAAGCTAATGGATGAATCGTATATGGCTTATCGTGCGTTTACTTCGGCGCGCGAAAAATTATTTATTTCTTATCCGATTGCTGATGAAGAAGGAAAAACTTTATTACCTTCGATGTATATCGCAAGAATCAACCAGATTTTAACAAACTGTCAAGTCATTCAAGCAGTATTAGATCCAGCGGAATTGCCAGAAGTTGGGCATCGTCTTGAATATATTAGTCATCCGCGTGCAACTTTACCATTTGCAGCGATGAAATTGAAAGAAATTGCGAAAGGTGAGGAAGTTCGACCAGAATGGCAGGCGGCACTTGCTTATTACCAAAACCATCCATTATGGCAATCCATTATGGCGCAAATTAAACGTCCGTCAATTGAAGGGAATCGAACGGAACGACTAACTCCAGAATTAACAGCGGGTTTATACGGGGAGTCTTTTGTGACGAGTGTGTCGCGAATTGAATCGTATTATAGTTGTCCTTTCCAGCATTTTGCGAATTTCGGTTTGAAGTTAGATGAGCGATCGGAATATACGCTAGAAGCACCTGATATTGGGGATTTATTCCACGCGGCTTTAAAATGGGTGTCTGATGAAGTGAAAAGAATTGGCAAGTCTTGGGATGAATTAACAAAAGAAGAATGTTGGGCAATCGCAAGGCAAGCCGTTGAAGAGTTAACGCCGTATTTCTTCAATCGAATTTTACTATCGACGAGCCGTTATCGATATATTCAAAGAAAACTTGTGCAAATTATTCAAAGAACGATGCATTCAATGAGTACACAAGCGCGTGTTTCATCGTTTAAGCCTGTTGCGATTGAGGCTGGATTTGGGCCAGGAGAAAGTTTGCCGTCTTTAGAAATTCCATTAAAAAATGGTAAGCCACTTCAAATTCAAGGGCGGATTGACCGCGTTGACGCGACAGAAATTGATGGGAAAAAATATTTACGCGTTGTAGATTATAAATCTTCTGCGAGAGATTTACAGTTGGCAGAAGTGTATTATGGCTTATCGCTTCAAATGTTGACGTATTTAGATGTAGCGCTTGAATATTCGGAGGAATTATTAGGGTACGATGCGGATCCTGCAGGAATTTTATATATGCATATTCATAATCCGATGATTCGAACGGGTGAGTCGTTGACACAAGCGTTAATTGAAGATGAAATTATTAAATCATATAAAATGCGTGGTTATTTACTAGATCGACCGAATGTTATTGAAGAAATGGACCGAGAAATTGGCAGTTCATCAAAAGTGATTCCAGCGGCATTTAAAAAGGATGGCTCTTTTACAAAAGCGTCGAAAGTACTCGCAACGGAAGATTTACAAGTGCTTCGTCAATATGTAAAAACGCGTCATCAAAAAGCGGGAAATGCCATGTTAGTGGGCGATACACGTGTTTATCCGTATAAATTAAAAGATAAAATGCCTTGCGAATATTGTGCGTATCGCTCGGTTTGTCAGTTCGATCAAACAGATCCGAACCAACAGTACAGGCAGTATGAGTCATTGGACGCTGAAACGTCTTTAGAAAAAATGCGCGAGGAGGTAGCGGCAGATGGATATTCCTAAGAAACCGAGTGATGTGACGTTTACAGATGATCAGTGGAAAGCGATTTGGGCATCGGGGCAAGATATGCTTGTATCCGCCGCAGCTGGTTCTGGGAAAACGAAAGTGCTCATTACGAGAATGATTGAAAAAGTGTTAGATGAAAAGAATCCGATTGATGTCGATGAATTGCTCGTTGTTACATTTACCAATGCGGCAGCAGCTGAAATGCGACAACGTATGGGAGAGGCATTAGAGGAAGAAATTACGAAAAATCCAGCGGCAGTTCATTTAAGAAAACAATTAAACTTATTAAATAAAGCACAAATTTCTACGCTGCATTCATTTTGTCAAAATGTCGTTCGCCAATATGCTTATTTATTGGAAATTGACCCGGGTTTTAGAGTGGCGGATAGTTCAGAGGCGGCGCTATTGCGTGATGATGCGCTTGGAACGATTTTAGAGTATGCCTATAGCCTTGACCGACCGGAAGAAACATACCGATTAGCAGATAGTTTTACAACAGACCGAGATGATCAATTAATTGAAACGTTAATTAGCCGTTTATATGACTATTCACGTGTTCATCCAAGGCCAGGTGAATGGCTCAATCAAGTGCCTTTGCAGTATGATTTGACGGGGATTACAACAATTGATGAATTAAGTTTCAGTGAACCTTTAAAAAAGTCGATTCAATATTCATTGGAAGAAGCGGCGGCGCTTATTAAAGAAATGCGCCGAATTGCGATGATGCCAGATGGTCCGGAGCCACTGATTCCAACGGCGGAAGCTGATTTACAGTGGATTGAAGAAGCGCTTCGTCGTGTGACGTCGGAATCATGGGAAGAAACATATGCATTTTTTGACACATTAAAATGGGTGCGTGCAGGTTCGATTAAAAAAGATTCTTGCGATGAATTGCTTGCAAAACGTGCAAAATCAATTCGTGATGATGTGAAGAAAATTGTGACGAAAGTAAAAGAAGAATATTTTTTACGAAAACCTGAAAAGTTATTGGAAGAAATTGCGTTAATGGAGCCTTCCATGCATACATTAGTGGAACTTGTGCATGCATTTGGGAAAGAATATGAACGATTGAAAATTGACCGCGGCATCGTAGATTTTTCAGATTTAGAACATTATGCTTTACAAATTTTATCAGTAGAAGAAAATGGTGTACTTGTACCATCAGAAATCGCCGTACATTACCAAGAAAAATTTGTTGAAGTGCTCGTTGACGAGTATCAAGATGTAAACTTTTTACAAGAGTCGATTATTAATCTTGTCAAAAGAGGCAAAGAACATGATGGCAACTTGTTTATGGTTGGTGATGTGAAGCAAAGTATATATGGTTTTCGACTGGCAGAACCGAATTTGTTTTTACAGAAATATGATCGTTTTACGTCTGATGTCAGCGATGCAGGCTTAAAAATTGATTTGAATGCAAATTTTAGAAGTCGACAAGAAGTGCTTGATGCGACGAATTTTATTTTCACACAAGTGATGGGGACGCGTGTGGGCGGCATTGACTATGATGATGCAGCCGCTTTAAAATACGGTGCGCGTTATATGGAAAAAGAAATGCCCGCAACACTTGCTGTTCTTTATGAGGAAACTGAAGATGACAAGAGTCAATTGGAAGAAGAAATGACGGGACAAAGTTTAAAAAGTTCACAAGCAGAAGCGCATTATATGATTCGTGATATTAAACGATTAATGGACAGTGGGGCGGAAGTGACGGATGCTTTTACGGATAAACGCCGTCCGCTAGAATACCGAGATATCGTTATTTTAATGCGTTCGATGACGTGGTCGAGTGAGATTGTTGAAGAGTTTAAGCAGCATGGTATTCCTATTTACGCGGAATTGTCAAAAGGATATTTTGAAGCGCTTGAAGTGATGATTATGTTAAACACGCTTCGCGTAATCGATAATCCGTATCAAGATATTCCACTCGCTTCAGTGCTTCGTTCGCCATTTATCGGCTTAACAGAAAATGAACTCGCAAAAATTCGTTTAAGCGCGAAAGGTGAATCTTTCTATGAAGCATTAAAACGTTTTGTTGCAACAGGTGGATCAGGCGTTGAGCCGAAAACGCAAGCGAAATTGCAAAAGTTTTTCACGCAGTTCCATGAATGGCGCGATTTAGCACGCCACGGATCACTTGCCGATTTAATTTGGAAAGTGTATACAGACACGTATTATTATGAAATGGTCGGTGCCATGCCGAACGGGAAGCAACGTCAAGCAAATTTACGTGCGCTTCATGACCGGGCGATGGATTATGAAAAAACATCGTTTCGTGGTTTATTCCGCTTTTTACGATTTATTGACCGAATGAAAAAGCGCGGGGATGATTTCGGAGAGGCGAAAGCATTGACAGAGCAGGAAGATGTCGTTCGTTTAATGACGATTCACTCTTCAAAAGGATTGGAATTTCCGTATGTGTTTGTAGCGGGAATGGGACGTCAGTTCAATAAAATGGATTTGAAAGAAGCGTATTTATTTGACCAACATTTCGGTCTTGCAGTGAAGGCAATTGACCCGGATAACCGGATTACGTATACTTCTTTACCATTTTTGGCGGTGAAAGAAAAGAAAGAGATGGAAATGCGCGCAGAAGAAATGCGTATTTTATATGTTGCGATGACAAGGGCGAAAGAATCTTTAACATTAATTGCTTCAGTGAAAGATATTGAAAGAGAAATGACGAAATGGCAAGACGCGCAGCTTATTGGACCGACGTTAATGTTGCCGGAATATACACGTTCACGCGCCAATTCTTATATGGATTGGATTGGTCCAGCAATTGCAAGACATATTGCGTATGAGAAATTTGGTTTGATTGATGAAGGGCGTTTTATGACGAGTCCATCGAAATGGGATCTGCAAATTTTACCATTTGAAGCCGTTGAAACAACTGATGGTATAGCGGAAGCACTCGCAGAAATCGAACAGCCACAAGGTCAGTATACAGCAGAAGATGCTACAAAAATTACGAGCCGTTTTGAATGGGAATATCCGTATTTTGATGCAACATTGCAGCGTTCAAAACAAACCGTAAGTGAATTAAAACGCTTGGCGATGCTAGAACAACAGGAAGAAGAAACGGCGATTATGACTGAAGCGAGTGCAGAAAGTCAAGTTTATTTACATAGTCGCCCCGCATTTATGCAAGCGAGAACATTAACGCCAGCAGAAATTGGAACGGCGATGCATACGATGATGCAGCAAATTCCTTTAAAAATCGAACAAACAGTAGCAGAAGTAGACGCGTTTGTTGATTCATTAATCCAACGTGAATTATTAACGGAAGAAGAAGGAGCGGCAGTCGATCGTGAGGCAATTGTTCAATTTTTGCAATCACCATTTGCAAAACGACTCGTAAATGCCAATAAAGTTTATCGTGAAATGCCTTTCACATATGCTTATAAAAAAGACGGGGAAGCACAGATTTTACAAGGGATTGCCGATTGTTTGTTTCAAGAAGCAGACGGGTGGGTATTGCTCGATTATAAGACAGATCGAATTCAAGGAAAAATTCATCCAGATGCAATCGAAACTGAAATGACGTCGCGTTACGCGATTCAATTAAACTTGTACAAATCAGCAATCGAATCGATTTTAGGCATTCAAATTAAAGAAATGTACCTCTATTTATTTGATGGAGGCAGTATTTTACCGATACAGGGGGAAATTCATTCGTGAAGCTTACACCAACTACATTAACAAACAGAATTGAAGCACTCGATTTACTAAGAGGATTTGCTTTACTTGGCATTTTAATTGCCAATATGTTGTTGTTTCATTCACCATCCTTTTACATCGATCCGTACCAGTATTTTACCGAAACTGGGGATCTTGTAGCATTTAAGTGGATTACGATTTTAGTACAAGGAAGTTTTTATCCAATCTTTGCCTTTCTATTTGGCTACGGACTGAATATGCAATATGAAAAAGCAATTGCACGAAATCAGCCTTTTGCAAAAATGATGTCTAAACGATTGCTTATTTTACTGGCATTCGGGCTCATTCATGCCTTATTCATTTGGTCAGGTGACGTCTTATTTAGCTATGCAACACTTGGGTTTATCCTATTATTATTCATCCGGATTCCGGCAAAGTGGCTCACAACAATTGCGGTTATTTTATATACCATTCCGGGAATTTTACTGTATTTACTCATGAAACTCATGTCCAATTTGGAAGATTCATTTTCCGAAGACCTAACCAATCAGCCACAAATCGAAAAAGCACTCGAGGTATTCGGGAACGGCTCATTTGCAGAAATATTTTCATTTCGTGCGGTAGAATGGTTGGTTTTTGGACTTAGTAGCACTTTTCTCGGCCTTTTCATCGTTTTGCCCATTATTTTGTTTGGCGCGGCGATGTCAAAAGTGAAAGTCATTGAGCGAGCGCATGCACTTAAAGGGAAGTTAATGATTGTTGGCGTAATTGGGTTGATTATTGGTTTATGGATTAAAGCTTTGCCTTTTATCCAAAGTCCATCTTATGAAAATTTCCAATTACAAGCGACATTTGGCGGTGTGTTTTTAGCAGTAGGTTATGCATCGATTTTTTTAGTGCTGACGACTTCAGAAAAGTTTCGTTCATTTTTCAGCCCGCTTGGAAAAGCTGGCAGAATGTCGTTAACGACTTATATTATGCAGTCAGTTATTGCGACACTCATTTTTTATGGTTACGGGTTTGGTTTATACGGACAAGTGAGTCTATGGACTGGAACTGTAATGGCATTTGGAATTTTTGTTTTACAAGTGATTTTCGCTGAAATTTGGTTAGCGAAATTTAAAATGGGACCAATTGAAAAATTATGGCGAATTGGAACTTACGGAAGAAAATCGACAAAATAAAAGGGTTTTCGACTAGGTTTGTCGTAATAGATTAAGAAGGATAATCATAATGATGAGGGAGCTGGAAGGAAGATGAAAGTATTATCGTTCAAATATGAGGGGAAAACATTATTTGGTCCGAAAGTAAAAAGAGAAGAAGCAGTGTGGGACATTTTAGCAATTGCTGCACATTATGAAGAAGCAAGTTTTCCACAAACGATTGTTGAAGGCATCGCTTCAGGGCTAGATTTTGTTGAGAAAATCCGTCAATTGGTCGATCGAGCTGAACAAGATGCATTAAATGATTTAAAATATTCATTTACAGCAATTGAATGGCTTTCGCCAATTCCACGAACGCCTAAAAATATCATTTGTGTCGGGAAAAACTACGTAGATCATGCAGCGGAGATGGGGGACGATGCGCCGCCAGAAAAGCTAATGATTTTTACAAAATCACCGACTGCAATTGCGGCAGATGAAGAAGATTTGCCAATTCATGATGAACTCACAACAAACTTAGATTATGAAGGTGAGTTGGCAGTTGTCATTAGTAAGGAAGGAAGAAATATTCCGACTCAGCTTGCATATGATCATATTTTCGGCTATACAATTGCGAACGATATTACAGCGCGCGATATTCAATCGGCTCATAAACAGTTTTTCTTGGGTAAAAGTTTAGATGGCAGTTGCCCAATGGGTCCTTACGTCGTGACGAAAGATGAAATTCCAAATCCAAATCAGTTATCGATTGTGACAAAAGTAAATGATGAAGTGAGACAAAGTAGTCAAACAGATAAAATGATTTATAAAGTCGAAGATATTATCGCGGAAGTATCGCGTTTCGTTACATTAGAACCAGGTGATGTCATTTTAACAGGAACACCAGCCGGCGTCGGAAAAGGCATGAATCCACCGACATTCTTAAAAGAAGGCGATACGGTGAAAATTTCAGTTGAAGGCATTGGTACACTGTCAAACCGTTTTGTGAAGAAGTAAGATGGGGCTGTCCAATCGCTTTGGCGATTGGACGTCTCAAGCTTGCCTATGCGTTTACTTTGTTCATTACACTGCGGTTTGGGCTTTCTTTGCGAGTAGAAAAGCTGTTTAGAAATTGAATTTCTCACTTTCTGGACAGCCTTCTATTTTCAAGGTACAATTATAGAGTATAGAGAAAGAAAAACTTGATGAGGTGAAAGTTTTGGATTTTTTATCTAGCACAACTCACTTACATGTTTTTACATGGGTTGTAGGTGTGATTGCATTTATCGTGGCAGCTGCCATGCAAAAAGGATCAAAAGGTCGTAAAATTACACATATGGTTGCAAGATTATTTTATGTGCTTATTTTATTATCTGGGATTTTCTTATTTATTGCGCATTCAAGCATGGACCCAGCTTTATATGGCGTGAAGTTTTTAGCAGGTTTAATCGTCATTGGATTAATGGAAATGGTATTAATTCGTTCTGAAAAAGGAAAAAATGTAAAACCTTTATGGATTGTATTTTTTATCGTTTTATTAATTACGCTGTATCTTGGTTTCTATTTACCGATGGGCGCAACTTTCTTAAGATAAGTTAAAATGATTGGGAGGGATTTCAGATCGGCACAATTTTACTCATAATGTTTATCATTTTATGTATATTGTTTATTTTATCTGTTTATCTCTCCTCTAAAAAATTAAATCAAGATGATTGACGGGCTGTCCGAAGTCTATTTTAGACTTTGGTCAGCCTAATTTTTTGAGCAATATTTCACATGTTTGTCTTATTTTATCATACGAAATTATTTTTCATGATGAATACATGGCGGCATGAAGAAGCATTTGGTAAAATAATTGAAGATAGCGCTTTAAGGAGGCCTTTTTTTGTGAAGAAATATAGATGGTTAACAAGTTTGATGGCGGTACTTTTATTATTTTCAACATTCCCACCTACATTAACGTCTGCGAAAGAACATTCACTACAAGATGAAAGTATTTATGATTTACTCGTAGATCGTTTTTTTAATGGCAATTTTACGAATGATGAAGGTACAGATGTAAAAGATATGGCAGCATTTAGCGGTGGAGACTTTGCGGGAATTGCGGAGAAAGTTAGTTATCTCGAAGCATCTGGATTTACGTTAGCTTCAATCGGTCCTGTTTTTGAAACGGCTACATATGATGGAAACGAAGTATTGTCTTATGAAACGTTTGAACCACATTTTGGAACGGAAGATGAATTTGTTCAAATGATTAAAACGTTAAATGAGAAAAAGATTGGGACGATTGTTGATTTCCCTTTAAATGGCATTAGCGATCAACATGAATGGATTCAAGATGGTTCACTTGCAACAGCTTCAGGAGAAAACGGTGTGATTTCTTGGGATGCAGCTAATGAACAAGTTCAAACAACATTGAAACAAGCAATTGTAGAGTTTGCTGGGAAGTATGATTTAGCAGGAATTCGTCTGACACATCTTGGTGATTTTGACGAAGTATTTTTAAATGAAGTCATTACTGAACTGAAAGCGGCAAATGAAAATTTATATGTATTAACGAATGAAGCATCAAATGCAGAGTTCGACACAGCACCAAATATGGATAAAATAGAAGCTTTAAGACAATCATTTGTTCAAATCGATCCAGATTCTTCAAGCTTGAGCTTATTTGAAGATCAACAAGAAACGGATTTGATTCAATTAGACTCGCTTACAGGACGTCGCTTAACAGATGAAATGGTAGAGCTTCAAATGTTCCCACCGACGCGTTGGAAAATCGCGTCAACTGCACTCTTTACACTACCAGGTGTGCCTGTCTTACCGTATGAAAGTGAAATTGCAGTAACTGGAAAAGAAGCACCAGAAACGCATCCAATTGTCAATTTTAAAACAGATACAGAGTTATATGATTTTATTTCAGATTTAAATACATTACGCAATAAATCAGAAACACTTCGCAATGGGAATTTTGAAATCTTGCATAATGAAGATGGATTTACTGTTTATACAAGAAAATCCGACGAAGAAACTTGGATTATCGCTTTAAATAATACGTCTAAAACGCAAAGTTTAGAAATCGATGAGTCAGTCTTCGGTGAAGGAAAGAAATTACGTGGTTTATTGCAACAAGAACTTGTTAGACAAGGAAAAGATGGGAAATACCGCGTTGTTTTAGAAAGAGAAATTTCAGAAGTATATATTATGGACGAAGATACAGGTTATAACACGCCGTATTTAATCGTGACGATTTTAATTTATACATCATTCTTTGGATTATTATTTATGATGATTCGTAGAGGGAAAAAGAAAAAAGCAGCATAAAGTGAAACTTCAATCAGTAGGGGGCTTTATCCCTCGCTGATACGAAAGAACATAGGCTAAGTTCGTCACGTCCTGATGCCTTCGCCTATGTGACCAACATCCTGTTGCCCCGAACCAATCGGGCTTTTACAGGCAGTTGTTCTCCTACATATCTTTACTACATTTGCTTGAATCTTAAAGTGGGAATCTTACTGCCTGTTAATGCGGGATAAAAAAGGCTGTTCAGAAAGTAGCGATGCTTTCTGAACGCCTTTTTTAATTTTTCGAACTTGCAGCCTTATAGCCAATCATATTGACAGGATCTTTCGGTGATGAGTAGGGTGGAGAATAGCTAAGTTCTAATGCCGCTAAATCATCAATTGATAAATTCCCCATAATCGCCGTCACGATTACATCCATTCTTTTATCGACGCCTTTATTGCCGACGGCTTGTGCACCAAGAATTTGGCGTGTTTTTCGGTCATAATGAACGCGCAGTAAAATTTTTCCGCTATCCGGATAATAACCTGCATTCGTGCGTCCTTCGTAAATTGCCGTTTCATAATCGAGCTTTTCCGCTTGAAGTTCTTTTTCAGAAAGTCCAGTCATACCAGCTGACAAAGAAAAGAGCTTTGTAATTGTTGTGCCTAAAAATGGATTCAATTTAACTGGATGATTCGCAAGATGACTGGCGACGATAAAAGCTTGTCGATGCGCATGCCAAGCGAGTTGTACTCTTTTTGGCTTACCCGTCACCCAATCTTTACATTCAGCAATATCGCCAATCGCATAAATATTTGGATCATCTGTTTGAAGATAATCATTGACCGCAACGCCTTTTGTTTCTCCAATTGAAAGCCCTGCTTCGCTTGCTAAAGAAGTGTTTGGGATCGTTCCAATACTTGCGATTAATAAGTCCGTTTCAAGTGTTTGTCCATTGTTTAAAATGAGTTTATTCCCGTCAATTTGTTGAATTTCAGTTTGTGTATATAATTGAACCCCATTCTTTTCCATTTCATCGTATAAAACAGTTGAAATTTCCGGATCCATTGCACTCATAACATAATCGCCGCGAATGAGGACTGACGTTTTAAGCCCGCGAAATATAAAATTTTCCGCAAGCTCAATGCCGATAAAGCCACTGCCAATAATCGTTACAGATTTCGGTTGTTTCGCATCAAGATGCGCCATAATCTTTTTCATATCGTTATAATTTTTTAATGTGAAAAAAGGAATTGTATCGATTCCTTCATAATTTGGCAGACGGGAAGTTTCGCCTGTGGATAAAATTAGTTTGTCATACTGTTCAGTGAATTCTAGACCTGTGTTTAAATTACGCACTTGAATCGTTTGGTTCGTTCGATCGATAGAAAGGACTTCATGGCTTGTCAGCACGTCAATTCCTTTTCCATCGCTAAAGCGTTCAGGATTAGGTCCAGCTACTTTTCTAGGCTCGTCAATCATCCCGCCAATCACAAATGGTAAGCCACAAGTTCCGTAGCCAATCTTTTCTTCCATCCCAATTAACATAATTTCTGCATTGGGAACAGTTCGGCGAATTTGAGAAGCGACAGTTGCGCCACCTGCAACAGCGCCAACGATAATTATTTTCATAAAAACACCACCTCTATAAAGTGAAAAAAGGAAGGTTAAACGAACTTATGATTAGTCGTTTAACCAACCTTTCCCCCGAAATTAAATACTTAGTCTTTTTCAGGTAATTGATTTAAAAAGTAAATGGAAAATGTTCCAGGACCCACATGGGCACCAACGACAGAACCAATCATTTGAACGTCAATGCTTTTTGGATTAAAACGTTCTTCTACTTGTTTTTTTAATTCAAGCGCAATCGCTTCATCATCAGAATGGTTAATGGCAATATGTTGCTCGGAAATTTGATCGCCGCGCTCTTCCATTAAATCTAACATTCTTTTAATCACTTTTTTACGTCCACGATGTTTTTCAATCGGCACGAGTTTTCCTTCTTCTACATGTAAAAGTGGCTTAATATTGAGGAGACCCCCGATAAATGCGCTCGCTTTCGACACACGACCCCCGCGCGCCATATAATCCAAATCTTCAACTGTAAATAAATGTTCCATATGCTCTGCGGTAAAGCGTACTTTTCGCTCAATCGTTTCTAAGTCAGCACCTGCTTGACGTAAACGAACGGCTTCTTTTACGACAAGACCGTAGCCGAGTGAAGCACATTTAGAATCGACAATGATTAAATTGAAATTTGGATGCGTTTCTTTCACTTGATCGCGAATCATCACGGCAGTATTATAAGTCCCGGATAATTCAGATGAGAACGCGATATAAATACCTTCCTCACCAGATTCGGCAAGTTGCGTCCATTCCTTCATAAAAAACTCTGGGGAAGCTTGGGATGTTTTCGGTTGTTTCCCGTTACGAATTTCTTGATAAAGCTCTATAGGACTAATATCTACAACGTCTTGGTAAGTTTGTTGATCGATTAATACATTTAATGGAACTAACTGGACATCGTTTTCTCCAAAATATGCATGTGGTAAATCACAAGCACTATCTGCGAAAATCTTCAAATTAAATTTCCTCCTTACTTCGTATACATTGCTGATGAAATGCATACTATATTAATTGTAATCGTTTCGTTAACATATGTGCAATGCCGTCTTCATTATTAGAAAAAACAGTTACATCATCTGCAATGGCTTTTAATTCGTCAATGCCATTAGACATCGCAATGCCGATGCCTGCATAGTCAATCATTTCTAAGTCATTATTTTCATCACCAAACGCAATAATGCGCTCTTTTGGAATATCTAGCCATTTTGCGACATGTGCAAGTCCCGCCGCTTTACTTAAACCGCTAGGAAATACTTCAATGACATGTCCCCAAGGAGAATTCCAAACACGGTTTCCAACAACTTCTGCATGAATGTGTTTTAAATGATTTTGAATCTCTTCAACATTTGATTCATCTGCTTGAATTAATAAAGAAGTAGGATCATCTTTTAAATATTGTTGAATATCTCCAGTCGTCACAGTCGGTTTACCCATTTTGAAATTATCGAGGACAAGTTCGTCATGATAATGGACATACACATCGTCTTTTACTTCAGCAACCATATTATTCCAAGGGAACTGTTGCATCGAGTCCATCACTTCTTTCACTGTCGATAAAGAAAGTGTTTTATGAATCGTTTCCATCGACTTATCGAGTGGATGGTGAACAAAGGCCCCATTAAAATTCACAATAGGCGTCGTTAAATCAAGTTGTTTATAATATAATTCTGTAGCACGGTAAGGTCTCCCTGTAGCAAACATCACAGCATGCCCTGCCATTTTAGCTTTTTGGATTGCTTCAGCCGTTTTATCGGTAATAAATTTATCATCTGTCAATAAAGTTCCGTCTAAATCGAGAACGATTAAATGTTGTTTCAAATGAAAGTCCCCCTTTCACAACAGTTTACCGTTAAAAGAATAGACAGTCAAAAAAGTTAGTCCATTATTTCGGAATGGTAGAATTTTGTTTTTTTAGAAAAACTTTGTTAAGCTTACAGAAAAAGAAGAAGGTTGTGTCGACATGATTGTTAGAGAAGAAAAATGGCAAAACATCCCCCTTTTACATATTGTTGAAGATGAATTTGAAACAAAAGAAATTCCAACTGTAATTTTTTTCCACGGTTTTACCAGTGCCAAAGAACATAATTTACATTATGCCTATAATTTAGCTAAAAAAGGTATCCGTGTTTTATTGCCAGACTCGCATTTACATGGCAGCCGCGGAGAAAACTTAGACGAAGTAGAATTGGCACTTCGTTTTTGGGAAATCGTCATTACAAATATTGAAGAACTTAAAGTCCTTCGTGAAACGCTTTTGGAAAAGGGACTCATCTCGACCGAAAAAATTGGCGTAGGCGGTACGTCGATGGGCGGCATTACAACACTTGGGGCACTGAAAATATACGACTGGATTTCGGCATCTACAGTGATGATGGGTGCGCCTGGTTTCGTCGAACTAGCAAAAGCTCAAGTGAAACAATTCGAGAAAAAAGGCTTTAAAATTCCAATTTCTAAAGAAGAACGCGCGAAGCTTTTCGAACATTTAGCGATATTCGACTTAACGAAAGCGCCAGAAGCTTTAAAAGGAAGACCGGTTTATTTCTGGCATGGAAAAAATGACCCAGTCGTTCCGTATCGTCCAACTTATCAATTTTATGAACAAACAAAAGAATTATATGAAGAAAACCCGATGAATTTTGTTTTTGATGTGGATGAAACAGCAAGTCATTCCGTTACGCGTGCGGGCATGTTGGCAGCAGTCAATTGGATGTCAACTCATTTGAATGAATAAGAAAATCCTGTTATGATGGGAATTAAGAAGAGAACGGAAAGGAAGATGAAGATGAGCGAAGCAATGAAAGAAAGTATGATGGGCGCAATTGAAAACGTAATTGACCCAGAACTTGGGATTGATATTGTGAACTTAGGACTTGTTTATGATGTTGAGCTTGATGACGAAGGAAAAGCAATCGTTACAATGACTTTAACGTCAATGGGTTGTCCAATGGGCCCACAAATTGTTGGTGGCGTTGAACAAGAACTACGTGAACTACCTGAAGTCAAAGATGTCGAAGTAAATATCGTCTGGAGTCCGCCTTGGTCAAAAGACAATATGTCACGCTATGCAAAAATGGCATTAGGCGTTAGATAAAATGAAACTTCAATCAGTGGGGGGCTTCATCCTCCACTGATTGTTAATATGGAATAAAATAATGAACGAAACTGTACAACGCATATTTTTCCGTTGTGCAGTTTTTTTATTTTGGGAAATAAAAAAGAAAGGTGTTCTTAGCAAATAAGAATCCTTTCTCTTTATAAAAATATTAGTGATCAGCGACTTCTTCGTTAGGAATTGCTTCACCTAAAGCGATAACAAGAACAGCTGTGACAAGAGCAATGACAACACCCGCTTGTAAGTCGAATGGAACGTTCGCGATTGAACCAACTACATAATTTAGTAATGTGATTAAACCGAATGACCAAATGAATGCCATAATAAATTTCAACGATTTTCACCTCTATATAACTATTTCTTTTACGATTGTATCATAGCATGTACAATTCTGAAACATTTAATTCAACAAAGAAAAAATGGATTTGACTAAATCGTGTCCGTTAGTTGTAAAACACTTTCAAATCTTTTATACTTAATACCAGGTACTAATAATAGATGACAATGAACGGGGGAAATTGAATGAGCGCTGGTTTAATAGGCGTCGGGAAATTTGTGCCGCCATATAAGCTGACTAACGAAGAGCTAGAAAACCGTATGGATACTTCTGATGAATGGATTCGTACGATGACAGGAATTGAAGAAAGACGCATTGCAGATGATGAAACGGATACGTCTGCTATGGCGTATTTTGCTGCGAAAGACGCGATTGAAGATGCTGGATTACAACCGGAAGACATCGATTTAATCTTAGTGGCAACGGTCACACCAGATCGACCCTTCCCAGCTGTTTCAACGATGATTCAACATAAATTAGGCGCAACAAATGCTGCTGCTATGGATATTTCGGCTGCATGTTCAGGATTTATGTATGGCATTATTACGGCCAAGCAATTTATCGAGACAAATGCATACAAACATGTATTGGTCGTAGGTGTTGAAAAACTTTCTAAAATTATGGATTGGGAAGACCGTAATACAGCTGTTCTTTTCGGTGATGGGGCAGGTGCGGCAGTAGTCGGGCAAGTAAGCGAAGGCCGCGGTATTTTATCTTTTGAACTAGGCGCAGATGGATCAGGTGGAAAGCATTTATACCAAGATGAATATATTCAAATGAATGGACGCGAAGTCTTTAAGTTTGCCGTTCGTCAAATGGGGCAATCCGCGGTAAATGTTATTGAAAAAGCAGGCTTAACGAAAGATGAAGTCGATTATTTAATTCCACATCAAGCGAATATTCGTATAATGGAAGCATCTCGTGAAAGACTAGAATTACCAATTGAAAAAATGTCCAAAACGATTCATAAATACGGCAATACATCGGCTGCATCTATTCCGATTTCACTTATTGATGACTTAGCGGATGGTAAAATTAAAGATGATGATGTTATTGTATTTGTTGGATTTGGTGGCGGTTTAACTTGGGGCGCAGTTTGCCTTCGTTGGGGAAAATAAAACAATTATCAAAATGACTTGATCAATGAAAGGAAGTATAGACATGAGTGCAAGACGTGTAGTTGTAACTGGAATTGGTGCTGTTTCTCCGGTAGGAAATAGTGCAGAAGAATCTTGGGAAGCAGTGATTAATGGGAAGTCAGGAATTGGTGCATTAACAAGATTAGACGCAGAACAATTTCCGGTAAAAGTTGCTGCAGAAGTGAAAGACTTTGACATTGAACAATATATTGATCGTAAAGAAGCGCGTAAAATGGACCGCTTTACGCATTATGCGTTAGCAGCGTCGATTATGGCGATGAAAGATGCAAATTTAGAAACATTAGATGAAGAAACAGCACTTAGAACGGGTGTCTGGATTGGTTCGGGAATTGGCGGCATGGAAACACATGAACAACAATTTGAACTGTTTCAAAAAAGGGGCTATCGCCGTGTCAGCCCATTCTTTGTGCCGATGATGATTCCGGATATGGCTTCTGGTCAAGTTTCGATTCATTTTGGTGCAAAAGGCATTAACTCTTGTTCGGTAACGGCATGTGCATCTGGCACAAACTCTATCGGGGATGCATTTGAAGTCATTCGCCGCGGAGATGCAGATGTGATGATTTCTGGCGGTGCAGAAGCGCCGATTACAACGATGGCTGTCGCAGGTTTCTGTGCGAATAAAGCATTATCGATGAATCCAGATCCAGCGACTGCATCACGTCCATTCGATGCAAATCGTGACGGTTTTATCATCGGTGAAGGTGCTGGAATTGTTATTCTTGAAGAATATGAGCATGCGGTAAAACGCGGTGCGAAAATTTATGCAGAAGTCGTTGGCTATGGTTCAACGGGCGATGCGCATCATATTACAGCGCCAGCTCCAGAAGGTGAAGGAGCAGCAAGAGCAATGCAACAAGCGCTCGAACAAAGCGGTGCGGATTTAACAGAAGTTGGTTATATTAACGCACACGGAACAAGTACACCATATAATGATGAATTTGAAACGATGGCTGCCAAAACAGTATTCGGCGATCACGCGAAAAACTTAATGATCAGTTCAACGAAGTCAATGACAGGTCATTTATTAGGCGCAGCGGGCGGATTAGAAGCAATCTTTACAGTAAAAGCATTACAAGAAGGCATTGTACCGCCAACAATGAACTACGAAACACCAGATGAGAAATGTGATTTAGACTACGTGCCAAATGAAGCGCGTAAAGCAGATGTTAAATATGCAATGAGCAACTCACTTGGTTTCGGTGGTCATAACGCGTCATTAATGTTTAAGAAAATTTAAGGGAGGCTGACAAGAAAGTCATAGAGCGTGACTTTCTTGTCGCCTCGTTTTTTTTTCGTTTTTGTGAAAGGGGAGAGGTGATTCTCTAAAGTTCGGAGGTAATTCTCCTAAGTTCAGGTGTTATTCGCCTAAGTCAAAAAGATTCTCCTTCTAAAAAAACACCCCCTCTTCAAAGACTAAATCACCTGCAATGGCGCATATAGTCTATGAAAAGGGGGATGTTTTTGTGACGCGATTTTTTATTTTTTTACTAAGTTATGGACTACTTGTCGTAAGTTCGGCACAACTTATACTTTATTTAAACTATCGATCACTTGGTTATGAGTGGGACGTTGTTATTTATTACATCATTCGAACGACTGATTTTACCATTTTTATTGGTTCGCTGATTACTTTGATGTTGATCGTTTTCTTCCGAGGCCCATTCGGTTCTCCATTCTCTTCAGGGTAGCGGATGCGATTTCATTTGCTTTCTCTCTGCCGCGATCTAAAATTTCATCAAGCTCTGGCGAATCAATTAATTCATAGTACCGTTCTTGAATCGGTGTTAAATGATTAACGACTGCTTCCGCAACACCCGCTTTAAAGTCACCATAACGAAGACCATCATATTTCGCGACGACTTCGTCAATTGTTTTTCCTGTCATTGCGGATTCAATGGCTAATAAATTCGATACACCTGGTTTATTTTCTTCATCGAATTTGACGATGCCTTCCGAATCCGTCACCGCACTTTTAATTTTCTTTTCGATTTGTTTTGGTGTGTCTAATAGAGAAATCGTCGCTTTTGTATTCGGATCAGATTTACTCATTTTTTTCGTTGGTTCTTGTAATGACTTAATTCTTGCGCCTGTTTTTGGAATACGCACTTCTGGAATCGTAAATGTTTTTCCGTAACGGCTATTAAAACGTTCCGCTAAGTTTCGTGTCAGCTCTAAATGTTGCTTTTGGTCATCACCAACAGGGACAAGATCCGTATTATATAAAAGAATATCTGCCGCCATTAATGGTGGATAAGTCAGTAAAGCAGCTGATACACCTTCTTGACCATCAGATTTATCTTTAAACTGTGTCATTCTTTCTAATTCGCCGATATAAGAAACACATTGCATCATCCAGCCAGCTTGTGCATGTGCAGGTACTTCTGATTGGATAAATAAAGTTGCTTTCTCTGGATCGATGCCGCTTGCGATATAAAGTGCTGCGAGTGAACGGATTGTTTTTTGTAATTCTTTAGGATCTTGTTGCACCGTAATTGCGTGTTGGTCAACAATACAAAAATGACAGTGGTATTCATGTTGTAATTCCACAAATTGGCGAAATGCACCAATATAATTGCCGAGCGTGACTGTGCCAGTAGGTTGAACACCTGAAAAGATTTTTTTCATATAAATATCCTCCTCTGAAATCTCCTGCGTGCGATTAGGGATTTTTGCCAATAAAAAAACAGCCATCCCTAATAAAAGGGACGACTGAATGAATTCAACCGTGGTACCACCCGAATTGCCATAAAGGCCACTCAAACTCCGTAACGTGGAAAACGGAACAAACTACTAGCTGTAAGCGTTCATCTGTTCAGCTCAGGAATCCACTTCATTTTATAAGGCTGCCTGTTTTCACCAACCACAGACTCTCTACAAGACCATTATAAAATTACTCTTTCCGTCAAAGCTTTTTATATAAGGAAATTTCGAATTTATTTTAATTAGTTGTATTATAATTCTAATTCTATTTTTATGCAACTAATAATCTTTTGATGTTCAAGAAAAAAGGTTTCGTTTTCATTTTATTAGGGGACAATAAGAAACAAGGAAAAGATTTATTTTCAATCTTTTTTGAAACCTTTTTCGATTTCAAACGTACTATTAGTGAAAGCAAAAATCATTTTCAATACAAT
This sequence comes from uncultured Sporosarcina sp., assembly GCA_947644645.1. GTDB lineage: Bacteria > Bacillota > Bacilli > Bacillales_A > Planococcaceae > Sporosarcina. The sequence continues at coordinate 121,259 of CANSAF010000002.1, forward strand.
GTGACTAAATGAGAATATGCAAAAATAGTAAAACAGATGTTTATAAAAAAAGCTCGGCGGGTATAACAGTTGAAGAATCGATTTATAACAGAAAAAACGCCATAAAATCAATTATATTGCTAAAATGTGACGTTGTATGATTATTTTCAAATTAATTTTAAAAAGCTGTTTTAATCATTAAGGAAATTGTGTATAATAGAACTAAGGAACTTTAGTTTACAATTAATCTAATTTAATGATAAATAAAGAACGAACCGATTCGAAAGGAAGTGTCAGTGTATGATGGTAACATTATTTACGTCACCGAGCTGTACGTCATGTAGGAAGGCAAAAGCATGGCTGGAGGAACATGATATTCCGTATACAGAGCGAAATATTTTTTCCGAACCTTTGAACATCGATGAAATAAAAGAAATACTACGTATGACTGAGGACGGGACTGATGAAATTATTTCAACTCGTTCAAAGATTTACCAAAAATTAAATGTAGATGTTGAAAGTTTACCGCTTCAACGCCTTTATGAATTAATACAGGAACATCCAGGGCTCTTAAGAAGACCAATCATTCTTGATGAAAAGAGACTGCAAGTAGGGTATAATGAAGATGAAATTAGACGGTTCCTCCCACGAAAAGTAAGGGCATATCAATTGCTTGAAGCAAGGCGCATGGTTAACTAAGTAAATGAATTTAAAAGCTGATAGGGAGGAGATTGTAAATTCCGAATACCTATCGGCTTTTCTCTTTCCCTTGCATTCGTGCAGAATGTTTTCTACAATGACTTAAATGAGATTTGGCATAGAAACCCTTACAAAAGTCGAGGAGTCATCATATAGTAAGTAAGAGGCGTTGTAGGTGAAGGACATTCAAATCGTCGGAATTTAAATATTGGATACAGGGAGGGAGAGATTAGAATGGAAATAGAACGTATTAATGACGATACTGTAAAGTTTTTTCTGTCATATGTTGATATAGAAGAGCGTGGATTTACACGTGAAGAAATTTGGAATAACCGTGAAAGAAGCGAAGAACTTTTTTGGGAAATGATGGACGAAATTAATGAACAATCAGATTTTGCCGTAGAAGGTCCGCTTTGGATTCAAGTGCATTCGAAAAATGATGGCATTGAAGTAACCGTCACAAAAGCGGTTGCAGATAATGACGAACTACTCAATTCTCCAATGTATAATGAAGGGCTGAATAATGTATTTAAAGAGCAATCGGACGGTACATTTGAAAGTATAGAGGATCTTTTAAGAAATAGTTTAGAAACAGATGGCGAATGGGCTGAAAACACATTTATTTTCAATGAATTTGAAGACGTCATTCAAATTGCTAGCCGCATGCATCAGTTTCAAGCGAAAACAGCCTTATATGTGCATGAGGACGACTATTATTTACATGTCGAATACGATTTAGATTTGATGACGAATGAAGATAAAACGAATATGTTTAGCGTCTTATCTGAATTTGCGCGTCCAGCTAGTATGACAATCCATAGACTTCAAGAATATGGAAAAGTCATCTTTGACAAAGATGTATTTACACAAATAGAAAAATACTTTAATTGATAGATTGATTTGAAACGTTTTAGAGAGTGTTATATTCTAAAGCGTTTTTTTATTTGTATTCTAGTTGGAATTTTCTTATAATTGAAGCGGAGGTGGTCGAAATTTTAATTGCTAAAACAAATGAAGGTAATTATGTTCAGCTCATCGGACGCATATCGAAAGAAGATTTAAAAAGTATGCGTAAATCATTAACGTTTTATTGTCCACAATGTCAGGAACAGGTTTTATTGAAAGTTGGAGAGTTTAAAATTCCCCATTTTGCTCATGTCCGACATTCAACTTGCCAGTCTTTCTTTTCGGAAGGTGAATCTGCCGTTCATTTAGCGGGTAAGCAGCAATTGTACACATTTTTTCAGCGGCATCATTTGACTGTACAATTAGAACCTTTTCTAGAAAAGCTATCTCAACGTCCAGATTTACTTATTGAAACACCTACCGAGCAAATTCCAGTAGAATTTCAATGTAGTTCTATCTCGACTTCCGAAATTGCGCGAAGAACAGCAGGTTATGAAAAGTTTTCACTAAAACCCATTTGGATTTTACAGACGCCTAAACAGCTCCAACAATTTCCCCAAGGCGCGATGATTTACTCCCTCTCTCGTTTTGAAGAAAGTTTTTTGATCCATTCTACGATGGGACAAACTTTACTTTTTACATATGATGCTTATTCGAGAAAATTCCACTACGTTAGTTTTCTGATGCATATAGAAGGTCGGAAATTTATCGGGAATCATCGTACACTTTCCTTAGAAAATCAGTCTTTCCCTTTTCTGCTTCCTAAAAAATTAACAAAAGATGAGCTTCAACATTATTATGCACTGTATGCTTCTTCACGCCTGAAATTTTTACGAAATCGAATTCTGTATAATCGAAAGGGGATTAACGATTCTTTTTTACGAAATTGCTATCAGTTACGCATCGTTCCAAGTGAATTGCCTTTATGGATTGGCGCACCCATTACATTTGGCATGATTTTTAAGGAGCATAATTGTGAATGGCAACTTGCGCTATTAAATTTTATTCATAAAAATAAATTGAAAATCGATGAAGTTACTGCGCAAGATCTTTATGAATTCGCCTATGAATACGGAAATTTGGATCGTCTTGCGATATTGGCTTTTGAAAAGTATATAAAACTACTAATCCGATTGGGAATTACTTCTGTTTATGATAAATTATCAGAAGAAGAATTTCGAGAAAAATTATTGGATTACTTGCAAAGTGAAGTGAAAATTGAGAAAATATGAGTGGTTCGCAACTCGAAGTAGTTGAAGTTGAGGAGGATGGAAATGTCTAAAAATAAATTATTAACACGTGATGAAGTGAAGGTTGAAGAAACATGGCGTCTTGAAGATATTTTTCCAACAGATGCAGAGTGGGAAAAAGAGTATGAGTCAGTAGCGGAGTACGCTAAGCGCGGTGCTACTTATGAAGGGACATTAAAAAACGGTTCGGCTGCATTGCTAGAAGCGTTAACGTACCGGGATGCTTTACTACAAAGACTGCGTCGATTAGGTGTTTATTCGCATTTGAAATCTGACCAAGATACGACAAACAGCTTTTATCAAGCGATGGATGGCAGAATGAAAACCTTATTTGTCAACGTATCGACGACATTGTCTTTCTTTTTACCAGAATTATTATCAATTGAAGAAGCAACTTTAAATGAATGGATAGAAAATCACGAAGGCTTGAAATTGTATGCGCATGAATTGGAAGAGTTAAATGCGATGCGTCCACATGTATTGCCAGCGGAACAAGAAGCACTACTCGCACAATTATCGGAAGTAACGGATAATCCTTCAACGACATTTAGCATGTTAAATAATGCAGATTTAACATTCCCGAAAGTGAAAGATGAAGACGGGGAAGAAGTTGAGTTATCGCATGGTCGTTATATCGGATTTTTAGAAAGCGATCAACGTTCTGTTCGTGAAGAAGCGTTTAAAGCGATGTATTCGAAGTACGGCGAGTTTAAAAATACATTTGCATCGACTTTATCTGGAAATGTCAAAGGCAATAATGTTAACGCCAAAATTCGTAATCATGCATCAGCACGTGCGGCAGCGATGTCAAATAATCATATTCCTGAACAAGTGTATGAAAACCTAGTGTCAACGATTAATAAAAACGTGCACTTACTTCAACGTTATGTAGCACTTCGCAAAAAAGTTTTTGAATTAGACGACTTGCATATGTGGGATATGTATGCGCCGCTCGTTCAAGATGCAAATATGAAATACACATACGAAGAAGCCGCACAAACGATGCTAGAAAGCTTCCATCCACTTGGCGATGAATATGTATCAATCGTAAAGGAAGGTCTCGACAATCGTTGGGTAGACGTACGTGAAAATGTTGGTAAACGCTCAGGCGCTTATTCATCAGGGACTTATGGAACGAATCCATATATTTTAATGAATTGGCATGACAATGCGAGCAATTTATTTACGCTTGCGCATGAGTTCGGGCATAGTGTCCATAGTTATTATTCGCGTAAATATCAGCCATTCGTCTATAGTGGCTATTCTATTTTTGTAGCGGAAGTTGCATCTACTGTGAATGAAGCAATTTTAAATGATCATTTATTGAAAACAATTGATGATGAACAACAACGCATTTACTTGTTGAACTATTGGTTAGATGGGTTCCGCGGTACGGTCTTCCGTCAAACAATGTTCGCGGAATTCGAGCATTTAATCCATCAACTAGATCAAGAAGGCGTGGCGCTCACAGCTGAGAAATTAACGGAAGAGTATTACGCGCTGAATAAGAAGTACTTTGGTGAAGATATGGTCATCGATGATGAAATCGGATTAGAATGGGCGAGAATTCCACATTTCTATTATAATTATTATGTTTATCAATATGCGACAGGTTATAGTGCCGCTGTTGCATTAAGTAACCAAATTTTATCTGAAGGTGAACCAGCAGTTGAACGCTATATTAACCATTTCTTGAAAGCAGGTTCTTCAGATTATCCGATTGAAGTGCTGAAAAAAGCAGGTGTCGATATGACAACGTCACAACCAATCGAAGAAGCATGCCGCGTCTTCGAGGAGAAATTAAATGAGTTAGAAGCTCTTTTATTAAAAAAGTAATTATATGAAGAAACCCTTTATACTTATATTGAAATATATAGGTGTAAAGGGTTTTATTTATGGGTAATAATTATATTTATATAGAAAAAAATAGGAAGAATTCCAACCAATTGTGACAATCATGTTAAATTCATTGTGAAAAGTTGCCCTATCTATTATTTCGTGATAAAGTAAGGATGTGAAATAAATCACATACCAAACATACACCCCTTTTGTTTGAACGTGAACATTTCTCCCATTCCCTTTGAATAAGAGCATCCGAATCCCCCCCAGGATCCGGATGCTCTTTTCTAATTTATTGAGATAAGAAATCTTGAATTCAAGGCACTGAAAAGTAGAGGTCAAGCACTGAAAAATCATCTCGGGGCACTGAAAATCTGCCCCAATGCACTGAAAACAGTAACGATATTTCCAGTAAGCATAAAAAAGAACGCCTTAAAAGTCATTTAGACTTTCAAGGGCGTTCTTTTTTGGCGCCATAATGTCGTATCTTGAATGGATAGACGTTCAACATGTTGTTGGAGTAGGCGTTTTTTTAGTTCGCGTTCCGCCGCTTTTTCAGGCATTCTATAAATATCAGCGATTTCTTTCGTTGCTAATGTATCAAATCGTTTAAATAAATCTTCGAGTGGAGGGGGTGGATCTGGATAAATAGGTTGCCCAATAAGTTCTTCGATAATTTGTTTGTAAATATCATAAGAATATAATCCGCTAACTTTTAACCCCTCATCTTCAATATTTTCATTAAAGAAAACAAAAGTTGGTGCATAGTCGACTTCCATCTCTTTTGCCATATATAAATCTACTTGGAGTGCACGATGAACGTTCTTTGATGCGAAATCTCTCATAAACTCATCAACATCTAATTGAATTACTTTGGCAATTTCAACGAGAACAGAAAAGGCATTGACATTTTTCTCTTTTAAATTCGCATACTCAAATAATTTTGAAGTGAATTTTAAACCAGCTCGTTTCCCTTGAAATTCTGCTGCTTTAATTGCAATAGATGGAAACGCTGAATGTGCTTTCTCTTCGCATTCTCCGTGATTTTCTAGCGTACAATTCAATGATGGTAAAGAAGTTCTTAAGACAACGCGTAAAGTGAAATAACGCTCATAATCTATTTGTAGTCTCCGAAGAATTGGCTGAAGATGCCAGCATTCATGACAAGATGGGTCGATGAAAACATATAATTCCAACGGTCTCGATTCAAAATAAAGATTCGTCGGATTTTCTGCTAAAGGACGTATTGTCACTAGTCATCCTCCTTATTAACCATATGCATTGCAGTCATTTCGAGACGTTTATAATAAATTTCTCGCAATTTACCGTCTAATCCTGCATCATCCATCGCTTCATACATACAAGTTAACCAAGCTTTTGCACGCGTTGGTGTAATTGGGAAAGGCATATGTCGCGCTCTCATCATTGGGTGGCCATGCTCTTCACTAAATAAATTCGGTCCACCTAAAAATTGTGTTTGAAATTGTTTTTGCTTACGGGCAGTTTCTGTCAGGTCATCAGGGAAAATCGGATATAAGTCTGGGTGTACAGCCACTTTAGAATAAAATATATCGATGAGTTGCGATAGTTTTTCCGCGCCGATTTCCTCATATGGAATCAAAGGTTTTTTTGTCATATTCACTGTCTCCTTTGTGCTGACTGTAAAACTATTCTACCAACGCCCACATATTATCTCAAATAAAGTGCATTGCCCGAGACTTAGAGAGAGTGCCAAAGAGTCATAACATCAACTTTCTGGCTGTTTCTCCCTGTGAATTTAGCTTCAATTCAATTACCCTTGGAAAGTATTTAAAACTTTTTTCACATAATTTTGTGTTTCTTTGAAGGGAGGAATCCCGCCATGTTTTTTAACGTTTCCGGGTCCCGCATTATATGCCGCAAGTGCTAGCTTTATGTCGCCGCCAAATTGATCAAGCATTTGTTTTAAATAGCGTGTCCCACCTGTAATATTTTGTTCTGGGTCAAAACTATTTTTTACGCCTAAAAACTTCGCCGTTCCAGGCATTAATTGCATTAAACCTTGCGCACCAGCGCGGCTAACCGTCCCCGCATTAAAATTCGATTCATGTTTAATAACTGAAGAGATGAGGCGCTCTGGTACATTGAACTGTGCCGCAGCTTTTTTTATCAAATCGCTATAATCGCTATTATGTTGCGCTTTTGTCGTTTGTCCACTGTTGCTCGCTTGTTCGATTTGCTGTTGCAGTTTGAGCAAAGTTGTAGGCATAAACACATCATTTTTACCTTGATACATAAGCGGATTATTCGTCAGATTGGGTGAAGAAGATTGTGACAACACCTCGCCAAGCATTGTTGAAAATAAATTGGATGATTCTTGATGATTAGCAGAAGATTGGACGGAACCAAAAGACTGTAGCGCGTTAATATCCATCAAAATTCGGAATGATTGCATATCCAATTTTCATCGCTCCTTTCATTCATTACTATAATTAATTCGATCTTTTATCGTATATATTGATTATATCAACTTTAGATGAAAAACGCATTATTCTAACTGCAACGAACTATGCCTTGTGGTAAACTAAACGTAGTGGCGTCAAAGAAAAAATGAAAAGATACTTCAGTTTAAAATGACGTTTGAAGCATTATGAAAAGGTGAACAGTAAGAAGAAGGAGGGATTCGTATGTCCCAGTGGAGTCAGTTTCTCGAACCTTATAAACAAGCAGTTGATGAATTAAAAATTAAGTTAAAAGGTATTCGGTCGCAATATCATCTGGAGGATATACATACCCCTGTTGAATTTGTAACAGGGCGTGTCAAACCGCTCGCTAGTATTTATGATAAAACATTAGAAAAAAACATTGCTTTTATTCCATCGAAAGAATTAGCAACTGCATTACCAGACATTGCGGGTTTGCGAATTATGTGCCAATTTGTCGATGATATAAGTGCGGTCGTTGAAATATTACGTAAAAGAAATGATATTGAAATTATAGAAGAGCGAGATTATATTTCGAATCGAAAAGCAAGTGGATACCGTTCATACCATATGATTATAAAATATCCCGTTCAAACGATTCATGGGGAAGTCGCCATTCTAGCCGAAATACAAATTCGTACATTGGCGATGAATTTCTGGGCTTCGATTGAGCATTCTTTGAATTATAAATACGAAAGTGCATTACCAGAGGAAATTAATAATCGACTTGAACGTGCCGCTGAAGCAGCATTTCGACTTGATGAAGAAATGTCATTAATTCGCGATGAAATTCAAGATGCACAGAAATACTTCAGTGACTATAAACAAAGAGCAACAAAGAAACGAGATAAGCCGAATCAGAAAGGAGAAAAAATCTAATGAAATATGCGATTCAATCTAGAAATGATACCTTATCCAATCAATTGATGGATGAAGCAATCGATTATTTAAATGGCTTCGATTTTGTTTACGATGCGGAAGAACCGGATATTGTATTATCAATCGGTGGAGATGGTACATTATTACATGCTTTCCATAAATACAGTTATCGATTGAAAGAAACTGCATTTGTCGGCATTCATACGGGACATCTTGGATTTTATGCAGATTGGAAGCCAGAGGAGATCGAGAAATTAGTGATTTCACTCGCAAGAAAAGAATACGACGTGATTGAATATCCTTTGCTTGATGTTACGATTAATTATCGTGAAGACAAAGAACGTACGCAATATTTGGCGTTGAATGAGTCATCTGTCAAGTCTCCCGAAGTAACACTGGTTATGGATGTGGAATTAAATGGAAAACATTTTGAGCGTTTCCGCGGAGACGGCTTATGTATGTCTACGCCATCAGGTTCAACAGCTTATAATAAAGCGTTAGGCGGGGCAATTGTTCATCCGTCGCTTCCTGCAATCCAATTAACAGAAATGGCATCGATTAATAACCGAGTGTTTAGAACGGTAGGTTCGCCGTTAATTTTACCTGCACATCATAATTGTGTGTTAAGACCTGTGCAAGCGCCAGATTTCATGGTGACGATCGACCATTTACAACTTTTACATAAAGATGTAAAGTCCATCGAATATCAAGTGTCGAAAGAAAAAGTACGTTTTGCGCGTTTCCGTCCATTCCCATTTTGGCGCCGCGTTCGAGATTCTTTTATTGACAATAATGGATAATCAAATGACGAATCGATTTCAATTAGATTTTTTGGTAACGGAAGAAGAAGTGTTTCGAGAATTTTTAGCTGGAAAAGGGATTTCAAAACGAACATTGACCGCGATTAAATACGAGGGAGGACAGCTCCTTGTAAATGACATTGAACGAGATGTACGTTATATGTTAACATCGGGGGACCGTGTACGTGTTGTTTTTCCACCAGAAGTAGTCAGTGATGGGCTGATCGCGGAAAATGGTGAACTCGATATTCTTTATGAAGATGAGGCGATTTTACTCATTCAAAAGCCAGCCGGTAAAAGCACAATCCCCTCGTTCTCACATCGTACGGGAACGATTGCCAATGACGTACTTGGGAAGTTTACGCGTGAAGCGGTGGCTTCCACAGTACATGTCGTGACTCGTTTAGATTTTGATACTTCGGGACTTTTATGTATCGCAAAAAATCGACATATCCACCATTTGCTAAGCAAACAAATTGCGGAATCGACATTTCACCGACAGTATGAAGCAGTCGTTGAAGGTTATGTTAAGGAAGATGCATTTTTAATAGACGCATGCATTGGACGGAAAGAAGACAGTATTATTGAGCGGATTGTTCGTCCGGACGGGCAAGAAGCAAGAACGGATGTGCGTGTTCTGGGGCGTTTTGAAAGAGAAGGAAAACATTTTACGCATGTGGCGCTCACTTTATTGACAGGAAGAACGCATCAAATACGCGTACATATGAGTTGGTTGGGACATCCACTTGTAGGAGATGACCTCTACGGAGGAAGTAGAGATTTGATAAATCGACAAGCTTTGCATTGTAAGGCATTATCTTTTGACCATCCAATTACAGGTGAACAGCATTCATTTAAAAGCGATTTAGCTGCAGATATGCAGGCAATATTTCCTGGGAAATAACATAAGAATTAACATTTCCCGGGAAATAAAGAATTGATTTGAAAGGAAGGTGCGACTTTGGTAGAAAAAAGTAAAATAACAGAAGAAGTTTATGATGAAGAAACATTGATTGACGCATTAAAGAATAGTGATATGGCTGTTTTTAGAGAAGGCTTTTTCCAATTACATCCATATGATCGAGCGACATTGTATAAAAAAGTCGAACCTGAAGAGCGAAAGAAAATTTATTATTATTTATCACCGAAAGAACTCGCTGAGATTTTTGAGCTAAGTGAAATTGATGATAAAGAATATAAATTGTATTTAAATGAAATGGATGCGACTTATGCGGCGAATATGATTGCAAATATGTTCGCGGATAATGCGGTTGACGTGTTAAATGAATTAGATAAAGCGCAAGTTGTTAGTTATTTAACGATTATGGATCAAGATTCAGCATCTGAAATCAAAGCATTACTACATTACGAAGAATATACAGCCGGTTCTATTATGACGACGGAATATGTTGTTATTCCGCAAGATTCTACAGTTCGTTCAGCAATGACGATTTTAAGGAATGCCGCGCCTGAAGCGGAAACCATTTATTATGTTTTCGTTGTTGATGATGATGAACGTTTAACTGGAGTTGTTTCATTACGTGATTTAATCATTGCTCATGAAGATACATTGATCCATACAATTATGAATGACAGAGTCGTGAGCGTACTTGTAAGCGAAGACCAAGAAGAAGTCGCAAGAATGATTAAAGACTATAACTTTTTAGCTGTTCCAGTTGTGGATTTTCAACAACATTTATTAGGAATTATTACAGTCGATGATATTATTGACGTATTAGACGAAGAAGCTTCGGATGACTACTCTAAATTAGCTGCGGTTTCCGATATGACAACATTCGATAAAAATTCGTTTGCGGCGGCGAAAAAACGTTTGCCTTGGCTCCTGATTTTACTCGTATTAGGAATGCTTACTGCCAATTTAATCGGGGCATTTGAAGAAACAATTGCACAAGTTGCTTTACTTGCTGCATTTATTCCGCTTATTGCGGGAACTGCTGGAAATAGTGGAACGCAAGCACTTGCTGTAGCGGTTCGTGGGATTGCGACAAAAGATATTGAAGAAGAAAGTAAATTGAAGCTTGTTTTAAGAGAAGCAGGAACAGGTTTAATGACGGGCACAATTTGTGCGATTTTTGTTGTCGGTTTAATCTATGTATGGAAACAAGAATTTTTACTCGGTTTACTCGTTGGAGCAGCGATTTTAGTATCGATTTTTGTTGCGACAATTTCTGGAACGTTAATTCCATTATTTATGCATAAAATTAATATTGACCCTGCAGTCGCATCTGGTCCTTTTATTACAACATTAAATGATTTAATTAGTACATTAATTTATCTAGGATTAGCAACGACGTTTATTAGTGGGTTATAGCGCGTGAACAACTTGGTATAAGCATGCATACATTATGAAAAAGGAAGTGTATGTAATGACGAGACCTGTGCCGTTAATGTTTATTAAAAGTCCCCAAGCCTCAGTTCGACTACCTGATCAACAAGAACATAAAGAAAATTCACCTGAAGAAGCGGTAGGAAAAGTTGAGGAAAAAGATGAACAAGACATCCATTCAATTGTGAAAGGGCAATTGGCGAAAATTCAAAGTCCTTTTGGGCGTCATTTGTATCAGCCATTGCGTTTTAAATTGGGGAATGAGAAGGAAGTTGTTGGCGCGCTAAAAGAAATACAAGACGATGCATTAATTATTTTAGAGGAACAGTCGAGTGAAGAATTGTCCATTGCCATCCGTGATATTCAGGATATTTTATGGCGCGGGCAATCGCTTGAGACATAATCAATAAAAGGCGTTTAAAAAGTCCGAAATGGATTTTTTAAACGCTTTTTATTTGATTTAAAATCAGTTTTTAACCAATTGAAGGAAATATAAACAAAGGGTAAGACTGTCCAATAACGCTACGATTGGACACTTCTCGTTTTCTCTACTGATGCGAAATTCGAAAAGACTAAAAACACATGAATTCCGCGCATATAAAAAAAGGGACGTACTAAAAGTCATGAACATTGACTTTTAGCACAGTCCCTATCCTAAGGCATTGCAGGAAGTATGGTGCTTAGCAAATATCAAGGAAAACATCATCCACACATTGAACACCACAGAAGCAGCTTAAGTCTACAGTAATACAGCTTTCTGTTGCTCTGTAACGACGTGTCGCACAAATTTTCTTCAAATCAATCGTTGTATGTGAGCAATCGATTAAGTCAACTTCTTCATTTTTACGGTTTCTTGGTTCTAGTACGCGTAAAGTCGCACAGCAATTATCAAAGATTTCTTCTACTCGGAAGAAAACTGAGTAGCAATCTGTGTCATGACGGTCTCTGTCTCGATAAAAAGCTTTAAATGGATCGCCGTTTTTTGTTAATAGCATAAATACACGCGTATCAATTGGGTGTCTACGACCAGGACTTACAATACCGCCAAGTGGTTCCATGAAACAGCTCGTTGTGCAAGTACCGCAATCGTCTTGAGAACCGATATCTTGAATTTCTTTGATTGCACGAACGACTTCACAAACACAGCCTTTTCCTTGATGACCTTGTTGGTTGCACCCTTTATCACACTTTCCACATCCCATTTATTCCACCTCCCTCCGTCAATTCTCTATAACTTATGTCGATGCGCACTGGTGAACAGGGCGGATTGCACAGTTTTGCATAAAAAAGAATAAATTCCGCATACTTTTATAAACTGTATTTTCAATTGATATCAATTTAATTTATTTGAAAATAAAAGAAAGGGGCATTTTATGCGAAAAATAATGTTTTTATTATTGATAAGCGTTGTGCTTTCGGGATGTGCGCGTCTCGGAGAAGGCATTCATATTTACAATGATTCGAATGCTGATAGCGCGCCCGCTGAAAATGTTTTTAAGGAAGATGATCGTTTAGTAAGCATGACAGTCATTCTTCATGACCAACAATTCGTTTCAGGTGTGACCGTTAAAACTTTTTCACGTTTTCATAAGAAGAAAATCGAGAAGGAATTAAAAGAGAAATTGGAAAAAGCATATCCAGATTTTGACGTGACTGTCTCGGCAGATAATAAAATTGTGCATAAGACAACGGAAATTATACAGAATAAGGACAAGGCACAATTAGAAGAACAACTAGAAAAAATTATTTCTCTTTTAAAGGAGGAAACGTAATGGATGAGAAGAAATTTGCGAAGATTGAACAACAATTATCACCGAAAACGCCACTTGGACTTAATATAGTGAAAGCATTTTTAACGGGCGGCACAATTTGTTTAATCGGGCAATTTATCGCGATGTTTTATATGACTTTTTTCGACTTTACAGAGCGTACGGCAAGCAATCCGACAGTCGCGACGATGGTTTTTTTAGCGATGGTATTGACGGGGCTTGGTCAATATAAAAAGATTGCACAATTTGGCGGAGCAGGTGCTGCGGTGCCCATTACTGGTTTTAGTAATGCGGTAGTTTCAGCTTCAATTGAACATAAAAGTGAAGGGTATGTACTCGGGGTTGGCGGAAATATGTTTAAACTCGCAGGTTCTGTTATTTTATTCGGAGTTGTATCGGCATTTACCGTCGCATTGATTAAAACGATTCTCGTGAAGTTTGGAGTTGTTTCATGGTGAGCAAAGGTCTTTTAACTTTCCCTTCAAATCCTTCAATCGCTGCAACAGGTGTGACAGCTGGTCCATTAGAAAAGAAAAGTCCATTTTCTAGTCAATTCGATAAAATTTATACAGATGAACGAATGCATTTAAAAACGAATGAACAAGGACATGCCAAAATGATTGAAGATGCGAGCATGATTGCGTTAAGTAAAATTGATGCGGTCCCGAGTAAAGCAGACTTTTTTTTCGCAGGTGATTTGGTCAATCAAATGACGCCTTCCAATTTCTCAGCAAGTACATTGCAAATACCTTATATCGGGATGTTTTCAGCTTGTGCGACTTCTATATCTTCTTTATTAATGGCGGCGTTAGTAACGGATGCAAATTTATCGGAAATTACGTTAGCGGGTGCAGGGAGTCAACATAATGCGATTGAACGCCAATTTCGATATCCAGTTGAATATGGTTCACAAAAGCCTGAGTCATCGCAGTGGACAGTGACGGCAGCAGGCATTGCGGTGGTCACACCAAATCGCAAGAAAACGCCAGTCATTACAAAAGGGACGATGGGCCGTGTGATTGATTTGGGCATGACAGATCCTTTAAATATGGGTGCTGCGATGGCGCCTGCTGCGATGGATACGTTAGAACGTCATTTAAAAGGGCATCAGGCTAGTGAAGCAGATTATGATTTAATTATGACTGGGGATTTAGGGAAGACAGGTTTTACAATTTTTAAAGAACTTGCGACACGAAAAGAAATTGTCGTATCTGAAAAGTTTCAAGATGCTGGTGAAGCGTTTTACGGTGGGGATCCAAAATTTTTCTCTGGTGCAAGTGGTGCTGGTTGTTCCTCCGCTATATATTTTTCAGAAGTTTATGGAAAGATGATGACAGGTGACTATCAAAAAGTATTATTGATTGCGACGGGTTCTTTATTATCGCCGTTATCTTATCAACAAGGAGAAACCATTCCTTGTATTGCCCATGCAGTCGAATTAATGATGAAATGAGTGAATAATCTTATGTCTTTATTCATAACCGCGTTTGTTGTAGGAGGATTAATTTCTGTTGTTGGTCAATTATTATTTGATGTAGCAAAATTAACCCCTGCACATACACTTTGTTTGTTGGTTGTTATTGGTTCTGTGCTTGATGGAATTGGCTGGTATGAGCCGTTAATTGATTTTGCAGGTGCTGGTGCAACGATTCCCATTACCTCATTTGGTAATTCGTTGACGCACGGCGCAATGGCAGAGGCAGAAAAACACGGATTTGTCGGTGTGTTAACCGGTATGTTTGAAGTAACAAGTTCTGGCATTAGTGCAGCGATTTTATTTGGTTTTATTGCGTCATTACTATTCAAAGCGAAAGGTAAAAATTAAGTTCATCTATGGAATGAATTTAAAAAAATGTGCAAACGCCCGATTCCCTTTTTTCTTTCTGCATATGGTATGTAGAAGGGAAGGAGGGGTTTTTATGTTTGGATGCAATCCTTACGGAGGTGGATACGGACCGAGTGTCTGCGGCGGCGGATACGGTTACGGCCGCGAACGTAGAAGATATAATTACGGCGGTTCGACTTTTGTCTTAATCGTTGTATTGTTTATCTTATTAATCATTGTCGGCTCTAGCTTTGTATAAGAAAGGAGAAAGTCTATGAATGATTCATTTTTCAAGAAAATTGAATCGAAAACTGGTGTACCGATGGAAGAAGTGTTTGCACTTGCAAATGCAATCCAATATGCCGACTTTAAGGACGAACGACAAGTACGGAAAATCATTCGAAATGTAGGACGATTGGCAAATAAAAATGTCTCTCCACAAATGGAAGATGAACTTGTCAGGTCCATCGTTAACGGTGGGAAGTCTTTTAATTTGTCGGATATTGAAAATATGCTTTAACATAATCTAGTAGAGTTGTTCAGAAGGTTTTTATAAACTTTCTGAACAACTTTTTTACAATCCCTATGATTATGCGATTAAAAACTAAAGGTTCAGTCTATTCCGTCGATATAAAGAGTAAGATGGTTTATCATTTGGCAAAATCGGTTATATAAAGTTTAATCGAAAATATAATGAATGTGAGGAGGTACGCTAATGGGCTATATTTTACCAGTCAATTCCTATCGATCGCAGCAATACGCCAATCGACTCATGGATGAACCGCATTTTGCGAAAGTTTCTCGTTTACAACGTGTCAATCAAGTGGCGAGTTTTTCAGAGAAATTTGAGGAAGTCGCGCCTAGAGATGAGATGAATCAGTATAAAAAGAATGAAAAGATGGAGGAGTCTCGATTAGCCCCTGCCCAATCACAACACGAAGTCATTGGATATGTTCAGCCAAATCCAGCCAATTTATCTCCAGCGATTGCAAGAGTTGTTGAAAAAGGGCAAGCGATTAATGCGTATGTTTGATGAAGTAAAAAAGTGCCTGCAGGTAGAATCGCTGCAAGGCACTTTTTTATTTTGTTAATTTTTTTTCCATTGCACGATGTGGGATATCCGCATCCATAAATTCCGGAGAAGTAATGACATAACCAATACTCTCATAAAATGGAATTGCATGCGATTGTGCATTGAGTACAATTTTTTCGAATCCTTGTTCAGAGCCATGATCTTCTAACGCTTTCATAATGAGTTTCCCGAGATGTAATCCTCTATAAGTTGGAAGGATACAAACTCGTTCAACTTTTCCAACGCCAGGACTTGTTTCTCGAATTCGACCCGCGCCAATTGGGGTGTTTTTTTCATAAACAACGAAATGGCTTGCCGTTTCATCGAACTCATCAATTTCAAGGCTTAATGGAACTCTTTGTTCATCGACAAAAACTTTTCTTCTGACAAAAAATGCATCCTGTAATTCTTGGTCAGCTGAAACAATTGTTACATGAAACAATGCTTAGCGATTTCCTTCTAAACGGAATGTTTCGTAAACTGTCCATGAGCCATTTTCAAGTTGGTAAAGTAAGTGGATGCGATCAATTGTTTCTGAATGATCAACGCCAACCATTTTCAATTGACCGATAATATCATCATGTTCACCTGAAGAAAGTTTTTGTGCGATTGTAATATGTGGCACGAATGCATATTCTGGCTCGTCACCAAAGAAATCATAGTTTAAGTCTTTATGCAAATCTAATAGATGATCATTTAATTCTGCTTTAAAATAAATGGCATTGGTAATCGGTGCAAAAGTGCTCACTTTCGTTACTTTTAATTCGAAAGGACCGTGTTTTTCAGTTACTTCTTTAATTGCTTTTGCGACATCTTCTATTTCTTGATCATTCGCATCGAAAACACCTTTAATTGTCATATGTGGTGTAATTTGCGCATAATGTGGGTCATATCGCTTTCGATAACCATTTGCTAAATCTTGAAGATCTTTTGAAGGGAATGCTACAATACCGTATTTCATAAGAAAAACCTCCTCGTAAAATTGTAACGCTTATCAACAGTATAACAGAATTAAATGTTTTCTGTCATTAAACAATCATTCAATGCTCAAAAGTCTGTCTAATTGCACGAGGCATATCTTTTTGCCAAAACTTCCAAGTATGATTGCCTTCGAATTCTTCATAGAAGTAATCAAAGCCTTTTCTTTCAATGACTTCCTTTAAAGCACGATTCGGTTGTAAGAAATCTTGCACACCATCTACTTGAGTTTGGACTTCAGTTTCCCCTGTACCGATTACATGGTAAATCGAAAAATTGGAGGGATCTTGTACGGCTTCGATTTTATCTAATACAAACTGATCAACGTATGGGGAATGTAAAATAACTTTCCCAAAAATATTCGGATATTTTGCAGCGGTTACAAGTGAAATCGTTGCGGCCAATGAATCGCCAGATAAAGCTCTTCCTGCACCCACTTGATAAGTCGGATAATTTTCATCAATATATGGGACAAGCTCATGCGCCAAAAAGCGCGTGTATGCTTCGCGTTTATCGCCTTCTGGATGATACATACGCCGGCGTTCGCTTACACTTTTATAAGGAATCCCAACAAAAATAACATCTTCAATTTCTTCTTGGTCGAGCAGTTCGTCAATGACTCGCCCTACTCGCCCGTATTGGATATAATCTTTTCCATCGGAGCCGAATAATACTGCATATTTATAGAGCGGCGTGTAGTTATATGGCAAATGAATTAAAATTTGCATTTCTTCACCAAGTGCTTCACTATAAAAGTTTATTTCTTCAATTTTTCCTTGCTTCATAAAGCGAAACCTCCTAATATGTAACTTCAATAAAATTGTAACATATCTGAGAATATAGGTATAATAGAGAAGACAGCGTAGAAATTCAAATAAGGGGATGTTTTAAATGATGAATAAAAAAAATGTCGTACATTCTAGTGTTGTTGAAGCGGCGACAGTCGAAGCATTAGAACGTAGAGGTGTAAAATTAGAGGCGATTGCGGAAATCGTTTACGAAATGCAAGTGCCTTATAATACAGACTTAACAATGGAAAGTTGTTTAGATTCAGTTAAAAATGTATTAAAAAAACGTGAATTACAACATGCCATTTTAGTCGGCATTGAACTTGATGAATTATGCGAACAAGGAAAATTATCTGAACCGCTACAGGAAATTGTAGAATCAGATGAGGGACTATTTGGTGTAGATGAAACGATAGCACTTGGCGCTGTTTTCACATACGGTTCCATCGCGGTTACAACTTTCGGTCATTTGGATAAAAATAAAATTGGCATTATTAATGAACTTGATACGAAAAAAGGCAAAGGCGTGAATACATTTTTAGACGATTTAGTCGCAAGTATTGCCGCATCTGCAGCTTCCAGAATTGCGCATCGATCGCGTGATGAAGAAGAAGCGATTGAATCACTTGAAGACTAATGGATCATTCTGTGTCTGAAATAAAGATTAATAAGAAGGCTGCTTGGAAAGTTTATTAAATAACTTTTTGAGTAGTCTTCTTTGTATATGGATATTGACAATTGAATGCGTTTTCATCATAATGAAGGAAGTGAACTGAGAAAGTTCAGAAATTTCAAAAGGGGAGGAATAGGCTATGAAAAACAGAAAATTGTATTTACTAGCGATTATTTCTATGATTGCAATGCTTGTTTTAGCAGCTTGTGGTACTAGCGATTCTGGTGATTCCGGAAGTTCAGGAAGCTCGGGGGACTCTGGTAGTTCAAGTGATGGGGGAGAAGAAGGAACAAGCGATAAAGGCGATTACAAGAACTTAAGTATTTTAACGGGTGGGGCGCAAGGAACTTACTACCCACTTGGTGGATCATTTGCTGATTTTATTTCGAAAGAAACGGGCATTAAAACAGATGCGGAAGTTTCTCAAGCATCTGCATCCAATATGATTGACTTAAAAGAAGGCGTAGCAGAAATTGCTTTCGTTCAAACGGATATTGCTTACTATGCAACAAAAGGTGAGTTAATGTTTGAAGATGAAGTTGTAGATGAAATTGCTGCAATCGGAAATCTTTATCCAGAAACGGTGCAACTTGTTACACTTGAAAAAAATGGCATCGAGTCTTATGAAGATTTAAAAGGTAAAAAAGTTTCAATCGGTGCAATTGGTTCAGGAACAGCGGCAAATGCTGAGCAATTATTGGAAATTCATGGGTTAACATTAGATGATATCGATGTGCAAAATTTAGATTTCGGTGAGTCTCAAGAAAGTATTCAATCTGGACAAATTGACGCGGCATTCGTTACAGCAGGTACGCCAACGGGTGCGGTTGAAGGGTTAAATGCAGTTGCAAAAGTATCCATTGTGCCAATTGAAGATGACAAAGCAGAAGCGTTAATTGAAAAATATCCATATTATGCGAAAGAAGTAATTCCATCGGGCACATATGGTTCAACTGAAGATGTAAATGCTGTTTCAGTTGGTGCGATGCTTGTTGTAAAAGATGAGCTTCCAGAAGACTTAGTCTATGAAATTACGAAAGCAATCTATGAAAATGCGCCTTCATTGACGCATGATAAAGGAAAGTATATTAAGAAAGAAACTGGATTAGATGGGGTAGGTATTAAAATTCACCCAGGCGCGCAAAAGTATTTTGATGAAAATTAAATGACAGAAAGAATGAGGCGTTGAGGCAAGGACTTCAGACGCCTCATTCTTTAAATTTTCTTTTTAGGCTGCTGTTATCATTTGGAAAGCGTAATAAACCGATTGTTTCGGAAAGGAAATTGTATGAAGTATGTTAAAGTCTCACTGGGCATATTATTGTTAATTGGAGCGTTCGTTTGTTTCTTATTTATACCGATAAAAGATGTGTTGTTATTTACCGAAACAAGATCAGAAAATGGAGAAATGTATTATGTCAAAATGGATCAGGAAAGAAATTTTGAAATCCGATATGTCCATTCCATTCATTTAACGGATGTGATTGAGTTTTACGAGGCAACAGATGACAGACTGATTCGAATGCTGTCGATGTCGTATGAAAATCTCTCGATTGGTTTACCTGGTGAAGCGGGAGAAGGAGAAACTTTGGAATTGAAAGATGGCGTATATACGCTTACATATAAGGACCGGGTGATTGATGCGTTTAGGCTCCATATTGGAAGAGTAGATGCAGATTTAGCTTTACGTTACAAAGGGGTAGAAATAGACTTGAAAAAACATTTGGAAAAGGGAAAGTCTTACGAGTTTAAAGTCGATAAACTCTCTTTTTACCAACTGATGAAAGGAGAAGAATTAAGTGGCGAAAGATCATAAAAAGCAAGATGAAGTGGAAGCAGTAGAGATGGAAACGTTGACTGAAGAAGAACAAGATGAAATATTACGGAAGTATGACCCCGAATCCAATACAAGAGATTTAGGATCGATATTTAGAAAAATCGTCTTTTTTGGCTTGTTGGCATTTTCATTATTCCAGTTATACACAGCAATTTTTGGGCAATATACAGCTTATATTCAACGTTCGATTCACTTAGGATTTGCTTTATCATTAATTTTTATTTTATTTCCAGCTAGAAAACGTTTGAAGAAAGAAAAGAGAGGAAAAGTTCCTTTTTATGATTTAATCTTGGCAAGTTTATCGGTTGTTGTCGGTTTATATTGGCCGTTAAATATTGAAAAGATTACCGGGCAAGTGGGCCGACTAACGGATATGGATTTAATTGTTGGGATTATTGCGATTATATTGACGCTTGAAGCGGCGAGGCGAGCGGTTGGCGTGCCGATTACAATTATTTCAAGTTTATTTTTAGTTTATGCATTTTTTGGTTCTTATTTCCCAGGATTTTTAAATCATCGTGGGCAAGATGTAAAAAGTATTGTCCGTACGATGTTTTATACGACAGACGGTATTTTAGGAACACCGATTAGTGTATCCGCAACATTTATTTTTGTGTTTTTATTGTTCGGAGCCTTTTTAGTAAAAACAGGGGTCGGAAATTATTTCAATGAGTTGGCAGTTGTTTTAGCGGGGCGCTTAGTCGGGGGACCTGCAAAAGTTGCGATTTTCTCAAGTGCTCTACAAGGAACGATTTCAGGAAGTTCCGTTGCCAACGTTGTAGGATCTGGTTCTTACACGATTCCAATGATGAAAAAGCTTGGTTATCGAAAAGAGTTTGCGGGAGGCGTAGAAGCTGCTGCTTCAACAGGTGGACAGTTGATGCCACCAATTATGGGTGCTGCGGCATTTTTAATGGTTGAGTTTATTGGCGGCATTACGTATTGGGAAATTGCGAAAGCAGCGACGATTCCAGCGTTACTATACTTTGCGGGAATTTGGATTATGACGCATTTTGAAGCAAAACGTGTCGGTTTAAAAGGAATGAAGGAAGATCAAATTCCAAATCGTAAAGAAACCTTAAAGAAAATTTATTTACTATTACCAATTTTAGGGATTATCTTCTTTTTATTAATTGGAATTCCAACAATGCAAGCTGCGCTATATGGGATTGTTTTAACGATTGTTGTGAGCGCGTTTAATAAAGAAACGAGAATTGGTTTTAAAGATATGATTGACGCACTTGTAGATGGTGCGCGAACTGCTTTAGCGGTAGCGGCAGCAACAGCATGTGCGGGAATTATCGTTGGGGTTGTTTTAAAAACGGGGCTTGGTTTAGGGCTTGCAAATGGTTTAATTTCTGCGGCAGGCGGAAATGTGTTTTTAACACTCGTCTTTACAATGATTGCATCACTTGTTTTAGGGATGGGTTCACCAACAACAGCAAACTACGTCATTACATCGACAATTGCAGCACCAGCAATTATCGCTTTATTAATGATGGGTGCTGAACCAGGGGCAGTTGTGCCGATTGTTGTTGCTTTATCAGCTCATTTATTTGTATTTTTCTTTGGGATTGTGGCAGATATTACACCGCCAGTTGCTTTGGCAGCATTTGCAGCGTCTGGAATTTCAGGAGGCGATCCAATTAAAACAGGGGTCACTTCAGCGAAACTAGCGATAGCGGCATTTATCATTCCGTATATGTTCGTATTCAATCCAGCTTTATTAATGATTGATTCATCATTGATTGAAATTGTCTGGGTGACTATTACGGCGTTGGTCGGTATGCTTGCGATTGGTGCTGGGATGATTGGTTATTGGTACCGGCAATGCAATTGGATTGAAAGGATTTTCATCGTTGCGATTGGGTTATTATTAATTTTCCCAGAACCAATTACAGATGTAGTTGGTTTAGCTTTATTCCTCGGAATGTTTGCGATTCAGTATAAGACGAGGGATAAAGAGGATGATGTGGTTGTGGCTTAAGAAAGTTAAAAAGCGTTGAAGTAGTCAAACAAGACTAATTCAACGCTTTTTTATTTCAGGAAAATAAAAAAACATTTTCTTAAAAGAAAATGTTTTTAAGTATGGTCTCGGAGGGGCTCGAACCCCCGACTTCCACCTTGTCGAGGTGGCG